>NZ_JBSFGF010000009.1:0-397526 GCF_053596455.1 Nonomuraea sp. NPDC001699
CTCGGCGCGGCCCTGGTCGCCACCAGGATCGCCGGCCGCCCCGACACCACCGGCCGGCGCAGCTACGGCTCCTACCGGGCCGAGGTGTTCGCCTCGCTGCTGGCCGTCGTGCTGATGCTCGGCGTCGCCCTGTACGTCGTGATCGAGGCCGTCGGCCGCATCGGCGCGGGCGCCGAGGTCTCCTCCGGGCCGATGCTCGTCGTCGGCGCCGTCGGCCTCGTGGTGAACCTCGTGGCCCTGCTCCTGCTGCGCTCGGGGGCCGGCGAGAGCCTCAACGTCAAGGGCGCCTACCTGGAGGTGGTGGCCGACACCGCCGGCTCGGTCGGCGTCATCGCGGCCGGCTGGCTGGTGGCCGCCACCGGGCAGGCGTTCTGGGACACCGTCGTCGCGCTGGCCATCGGCGTGTTCGTGGCCGTCCGCGCCGTCTCGCTGGGGCGCCAGGTCTTCGCCGTCCTGGGGCAGCACGTGCCGGAGGGCGTCGACGCCGCCGCCGTGGCGGCCGACCTGGCCGCCGTCGAGGGCGTGCGCGATGTGCACGACCTGCACCTGTGGACGCTCACGTCCGGCATGAACGTGGCCACCGCCCACCTGGTCACCGCCGAGCCCGGCGACAACCACGCCGTCCTGGACCGGGCCCGCGACGTGCTGCGACGGCGCCACCACATCGCGCACGCCACGCTGCAGGTGGAGCCGGTCGACCATCAGGGCTGCGACGAGCTGGGCTGGTAGCGGACGGCGCGAGGCCCCTCCCGTTACAGGAAACTCCTGTCCGACATCGGACGACTCAGATTCTTCCCACAGGTTGATTTGTCGGCTTATGTATTCTCCTGGGCCGCTGAATCGGGAAAGACACCTGTTTATCTGAGTTCGAGGAGCTTGTATGCGCATCACCCTGCGCAGAGGCACCTTCCGCGTCCTCGCGACGGCCGCGGCACTGTCCCTGCCCCTGGCTCTCCTCCCGGCCGCCGCCCAGGCGGAACCCACGCCTGGGCCGGCCGAGAAGAAGCTGATCGAGTCGGTCACCGCCCCCGCGGTGAAGAAACACCTGCAGGCATTGCAGAACATCGCCAATGCCAACAACGGCAACCGCGCCGCCGGCACCAGCGGTCACCTGGCCTCGCGCGACTACGTCGTCGGCAGGCTCAAGAAGGCCGGCTACAACGTCACCCTCCAGCCCTTCGACATCGCCTACTTCGAGGAGAAGTCGACGGCGCTCATGGAGCGCGTCTCCCCCGGCCCGCGCGTCTTCACGCCGACCCCGCCCGACGGGTCCTCCGTCGGCGAGTTCGCCACCATGACGTACTCCGGGAGCGGTGAGGTCACCGCGTCCCTGCAGAACGTCGACCTCGTCCTGCCGCCCGGCCCGACGCCCAGCACCTCCAACTCCGGGTGCGAGGCCGCCGACTTCGCCGGGTTCACGCCGGGCAACATCGCGCTGCTGCAGCGCGGCACCTGCGACTTCGTGGTCAAGGCCAACAACGCCAAGGCCGCGGGGGCCGTGGCGGTGATCGTCTTCAACGAGGGCCAGCCGGGCCGCACCGCGACCCTGCGCGGGAACCTCGGCACGCCCGTCACCATCCCGGTGCTGGGCACCAGCTTCGACGTCGGCCAGGAACTGGCCACGACCGGCGGCGTGATCCACATCAAGACCGACACCGTCAGCGAGATGCGCACCACCTACAACGTCATCGCCGACTCCAAGTGGGGCGACCCGAACAAGGTCGTCATGTCCGGCGCCCACCTCGACTCCGTCCCGGCCGGGCCCGGCATCAACGACGACGGCTCAGGCACCGCCGCCACGCTCGCCGTCGCCGAGGCCCTGGGCAAGATCCCGACCCGCAACCGGCTGCGCTTCGCCTGGTGGACCGCGGAGGAGCTGGGCCTGCTCGGCTCGATCCACTACGTGGAGACCCTGCCCGCGGCAGAGCTGTCCAAGATCAAGCTCTTCATGGACTACGACATGCTCGGCTCCACCAACTACGCCTTCAAGATCTACGACGGCGACGACTCCGACGGCGTCGGCGCCCCCGCGGGCCCGCCCGGATCGGACGAGATCGAGAAGCTCTACGAGAAGTACTTCGACCTCCTGCACCAGGGGCACAACGGCACCGACTTCGACGGCCGCTCGGACTACGGCCCGTTCATCGAGGCCGGCATCCCCTCCGGCGGGGTGTTCACCGGCGCCGAGGGCATCAAGACGCCCGAGGAGGCCGCGATCTTCGGCGGCACCGCGGGACAGCCCTACGACCCCTGCTACCACCAGGCCTGCGACACCACCGCCAACATCAATGACAAGGCGCTCGCGCTGAACACCGGCGCGATCGCCACGGCGGCCGTCGTCTACGCCTACAGCCGCGACCTGCCCGGCCCCGACACCGCCCGCCCGGCGGCCAAGGCCCGCGCCGCGACGACCACGCTCAAGGCGACCATCGAAGGCAGGGAAACCCGCTGAACCCGTCCTTTCCGTGCGCCCGCACCGGGCGCACGGAAAGAACCTTCACCATATAGATAGATTTGTCCAGTACGTTGATCGACGAGCATTTTGCGGAGAAACTAGAGAAACGCCATATTTTCTTTCTCGCGTCCACGCGCTGGAATGGCAGCAAGACCAGCGACACACTGCTTCATCGGACGCCAGAAAGGCGGCGCAATGGAAGTACTCGCTCAAGTCTCCGGCAACATCACCGCCATCGGCTACGGCCTCGCCGCGATCGGCCCCGGCATCGGGGTCGGCATCATCTTCGGACAGGGTGTGCAGGCCATCGCCCGTCAGCCCGAGGCGTATCCACTGATCCGCCAGAACATCCTTCTCGGTTTCGTCCTCACCGAGGCGCTGGCCCTGATCGGGCTGGTCGCGCCGTTCATCTTCCAGTTCCTCAAGTAATCGCCGCCTTCGGAACGTGAATGGCGAACTCACGCTGAAGACGGGTGGCGGTGACCGTTCAGGAGTCACGCCACCCCTACGACGGAGTCACTGGCAGCAGCGTTTCCCGGTTGCCCGGGTCCTCAGGCGCCGGTGTCAGCCGGAGACGAAGGCGGCGCTGTGATCGGCCGCCCAGGTGAGGAACGTACGGGGACCACGTCCCAGCACCAGCTCGACGTCACGAGTGAGCCGGGCGTTGCCGTCCCGCGCCACCAGCCGGGAGCCGTCGACCGCGACGTCGGCGAACTCGGGATCCACCCCGGCGGCGATCAGCTGCGTGCGGTAGACCTCCAGTGGCAGGTCCATCGTCTCGACGGCCCGCCCTAGCGTCTCCCCCAGCGCCTTGGCCATGTCCCGGACGCCGAGCAGTTCGGGCCCGGTCAGCGTGAGGACGGTCCGTACGTGCTCGTCGGACGTCAGCGCCGTCACCGCCACCTCGGCCACGTCCCGCGGATCGACGACCCCCTGCCTGCCCTTGCCCGTCGTGTTCGGCACCGGCTGCCCCTGCCGGACCTGGGGAGCCCACCTCAAGGCGTTGGAGGCGAAGCTGGACGGCCGCAGTATCGTCCATTCCAGCTCACCCGCGCGCAACGCCCGCTCTCCGGCCAGATGCCAGTCCCCGACTCTGGCACCCCCATGCTCCTCTCCCGTGCCGATGGCCGAGACCTTCACCACCTTCCGCACCCCCGCAGCCTGCGCCGCCATGACCATCGCCTCGTCATGCCGAGCGAGCCACGGGCCCGGGGCACTGAGGAGGAACATGGCGTCGGCACCGCGCGCCGCTGCGGCCAACGACCCAGGATCGTCGAAATCCCCCTGGACGACTTCCACCCCCGGCAACGCCTCGACCTTCGACGGCGTCCGCGTCATCGCCCGGACACGCTCACCCTGGCCCGCCAGCAGCCGGACCACCTCACCGCCGACCGTGCCCGTGGCACCTGTGACAACAATCATGCGCCCCACCCTGTCACCCTGCCCACCAGCCCTTATAGGACTTTTCGGCACGCACGCGCATCTCGTGGCCCGGCTACCGTGTGGTCATGAGCATCGAGGTCTCGAAGACCGTGCCGGACGGTCTGCGGTCGCTCGTCAAGGCGGTGAGCGTGCTGAGGGCGGACGATCCCGCAGCGGGTGAGCGGCCGCCGCTTGTGCACCTCCCCGACCCCGACACATCCCTGATCTTCCGTACGACCTCCGCCGGGCGGAGCGACCTGCTCGTGATCGGCCCGCGCACGCGCGCCTCGTACCACGTCGGCAAGGACCTCCCGTTCTGCCTGCGGTTGCGGCTGCGTCCCGGCGCCACCCGGCCGTTGCTCGGCGTCCCGGTGAGCGAGGTCGTGGACCGGGTGGTCCCCCTCAGGGAACTGTGGGGCGCCTCCGCCGACCCGCTGGACGCCGCCCTGGCGTACGTGGGCGGTGACGACGGCCTGGCACTCAAGCACCTGGAGGCCGCGCTGTCGGCCAGGACCTCGGCGGACGGGGTGAGGGCCGAGTTGGTCCAGGCCGCCGTCCAAGCGCTGCGCGGTCGTGCGCGCGAGCGACGCGAACCGCTGCCCGCCATCGCCCGCCACCTCGCCGTCAGCGAACGCCACCTGCGCGCCCTTTTCGCCGACGCCGTCGGCCTGTCGCCCAAACGCTACGAACGCATCGAACGCGTCCGTCAAGCCCTCGCCCTCGCTCGTGCCGACGGCCCCCGTTGGGCCGACCTGGCCACGGCCACCGGCTACTACGACCAGTCCCACATGACGGCCGAGTTCCGCACGCTGATGGGCGTCACCCCGGCCGCCTACTTCGAAGGCCACCTGCCCGCCCTCCAACCCTGCTGACAGGCTCGCGGCGCAGACTTCGGATCGCACCGACGCCACCACCCCATCCCGCGGTACCGGCACATCGTCGCTCCCACCGCAAGCCGGACCACGATCCCACCATCTTCCTCGGTGGCAGAAGCCGGCCCGGACGCCCGGTCCAACGGTCAGATCTGCCGCTTCGAGGTCACCGACATCGGCTGCACGATCAAGGGCGGCAACAATAGCCTCGACAACAACCCCGTACAGTCCACCTGCGTCAATTACTTCACCGACATCCATGACGTGATGAAGGCCGTCGGCAAGGACATCCACAAGAAATGAACCTTTTGGGCCCGTCCCTTCTGTGGCGCACATGCTGCGTCCTGGTGTTGGCCGTGGCCATCTCCATGGTGGCTGGACTACGGCAGTCGCGGCCGGCCGAGCCGCCCTTTCCCGGGCAGATCGACACGGTCGAGGTGGAAGGACGGGTCCTCATCATGCAGGCGGTCAGCCGGGCGATCCCCACGAAATGCCTCAAGACCGACGAAGCCCAAGCTGTCGAGTCCGAGACGGTCGTCCGGGTCCGGGTGATGATTCGCAATGTCTGCCCGGCATCCGAGCGCACGCTGCTGGAGAAGTGGCGGGAGGAGTTGTGGCCGCGCGCCCGCCTCGACACGGGCGTCGGGGCCGTCGACGTGGCCGTCACACTCGACCGCCCCTTGGGGCGCAGGAAGGTCCTCGACGAGGAGGGCCGCGAGATCCGGGTCTGCCCGATCACGGGCTCGCGACTGAAGACCATGCAACAGTGCCTGACGAAGGTGCGGGCACCGCATCAGCGATCTGCCCGCCCGGGGTGACCGTGCGTATGCGCTCGCTGGTCGGGGTGACGTGCTCGCGTCCGTCGCCCTGGCTGAGGCGGCGGACAACTCGTGCGCGGTGGTGTGCCGCGGTGATGGACCTGCGGCACACCACTCCCATCTGACGTGCGAAGTTCTCAGCGAACCGGGAGGCCGGTGACGGCGCGGCCGATGATGAGGCGCTGGATCTCCGACGTGCCCTCGAAAATGGTGTAGATCTTGGCGTCGCGGTGGAATCGCTCGACGGGGTGTTCCCGGGTGTAGCCGGCGCCGCCCAGGATCTGGATCGCCTGCTCGGTCACCCACACCGCCGTCTCCCCCGCCACCAGCTTCGACATCGACCCCTCGGCCTGCTCGAACGGCCTGCCGTTGCGGGCCATCCAGGCCGCCCGCCAGGTCAGCAGGCGGGCCACGTCGACGCGGGTCGCCATGTCGGCGAGCAGGAACGCGATCGCCTGGTTGTCGCCGATCCGGCGGCCGAACTGCTCGCGTTCGCGGGCGTAGTCCCTGGCGTACTCGAAGCCCGCGCGGGCGATGCCGACGGCCATCGCGGCCACCGACGGGCGGGTGGTCTCGAACGTGCGCATCGCGGCCTGCCCGCCGGCGCGTTCGCCGTTGCGGACCTTGGCCAGGCGGGCCTCCAGCTTCTCCTTGCCGCCCAGCAGGCACGATCCGGGCAGGCGCACGTCCTCCAGGATCACCTCGGCGGTGTGCGAGGCGCGGATGCCGTGCTTGCGGAACTTCTGCCCCATCGACAGGCCGGGCGTGCCGGGCGGGACGACGAAGCTCGCCTGCCCGCGGGTGCCCAGCGACGGGTCCACCGAGGCGACGACCACGTGGACGTCGGCGATGCCACCGTTGGTGGCCCAGGTCTTGACGCCGTTCAGCACCCAGTCGCCGTTGTCGTGGACGGCGCGGGTGCGGATGGCGCCGATGTCGGAGCCGGCGTCGGGCTCGGAGGCGCAGAAGGCCCCGAGTTTCACGTCGTTCTCCGTGCCGAACATCTGGGGCAGCCACTCCCCCATCTGCTCCGGGGTGCCGTTCGCGGACAGCGCGGCGGCGGCCAGGCCGGTGCCGACGATGGACAGGCCGATGCCGGCGTCCCCCCAGAAGATCTCCTCGAACGCCACCGGCAGCGCCAGGCCGCTCTGCTCGAACCACTGGGTGGCGAAGAAGTCCAGCGAGTACAGGCCGATCTTGGCGGCCTCCTGGATCACGGGCCAGGGGGTCTCCTCGCGTTCGTCCCATTCGGCGCCCGCGGGGCGGATCACGTCGCGGGCGAACGCGTGAACCCAGTCGCGCACCTCGATCACGTCGTCACTGAGCTCCGGACAGAACCCGGTCATCGCGTCCACTCCCTGGCCGTTCCATGGTTACCGTTGGTAACAACCTACCGGCGAGTAGGGCCCGGCCGGAAGGTGCGAGGGTTCGGCGACTCACGGTAATGTTCTGGCCACCGTACGCCCAAGTCGATCGAGGAAGGCCGATGGACCGCCGGCTCGCCGCACTTCTCGCCGTCCTCGCGCTGGCGGCGGGATATCTGCTGCTCAGGCCGGTCGCCGGCGTCCGGGTCATCGCCTGGTTCGATGCCGCCGTGGGGCTGTATCCGGGCTCCGACGTACGCGTCCTCGGGGTGCGGGTCGGCCGGGTCACCGCGGTCAGCCCGGCGGGCGCGAAGGTCCGGGTGGAGCTGACCCTCGACGCCGGGCGCAGGGTCCCGGCCGACGCGCAGGCCGTCATCGTCGCACGGTCGCTGATCGCCGACCGGTTCGTGCAGCTCACGCCGCCGTACCGGGGAGGGCCCGTGCTCCAGGACGGCGGCACGCTGCGCGAGACCCGCTCACCCGTCGAGATCGACGAGGCGTTACGCGGCTACGACCAGCTCGCCGCGGCCCTCGCCCCGCCGGGTTCTCCACGGCCAGGCGGGGCGGGCGAGCGCGGCGCGCTGGCACGGTTGCTGCGGGTCTCGGCGGGCACGTTCGGCGGCCAGGGCGAGACGGTGGGCGCCACCGTGCGCGGCCTGTCCGACGCGGCTTCCGTGCTGGCGGGAGACGGCGACGACCTGGCCCGCACGGTGCGCGACCTCGCCACGATCACCGGCGCGATGGCCCGCGACGACGCGCGCATCCGGGCGTTCATGAAGGACCTGGCGGGCGTGTCGGCGCAGCTCGACGGCGAGCGCGAGGAGCTGCGCGCGGTGCTGCGCGAGCTGTCCTCCACGCTCACGCAGGTCGCGGACTTCGTCGAGGACAACAGGGGTGAGATCGCCGCCAACTCCCGCGATCTCGCCCACCTCACCACCCTGCTGGTACGCCAGCGCGCCTCCATCGGCACGTTCCTCGACGCCGCGCCGCTCGCCCTGAACAACGCGAACAACGCCTACGACCCGGTGAGCGCGACGTTCCGGGCCCGGTTCAACCTCAACGGCCAGACCGACGACGTCGCGATGTGGCTCTGCTCGCTGGCCCACTCCATGGGCAGCGGCTGCGAACCGCTGCTCGGCGCGCTCAACCCCTTGGCGCGGGCCCTCAACGACGCGGTGGCGATCGACACATCGTGGCTGCTGCCCGATGTGCGTGTCGATCGCCCCGATCTGTCGCTCGGCGGGCTGGTCACGATCCCCTGACCGGCCCCGCCGGGTCAGTGTCCCGTGGGGGCCGGGCGGCGGGCGGAGGCGAGGACGGCCAGGGCCGCCACGCCCATGCCGATCGCCAGGCCGTACACGAGCGGGTTGAACCCGCCGAAGGCGGCCGCGAGCTGGGGGCCGACGCTGCCGCCGACGGCGAGGGCGAAGGAGAACAGGGCGAGCGCCGTGCCGCGGGCCGGTCCGGCCTGGGCGGAGATGGCCTCGTTCATGCTGGGCAGGCCGCCGGTGATGCTGGCGACGTACACGGCCAGCAGGAGCACCAGGCCGAGCGCGCCGGCTCCGGTGAACGCGACGGCCGCCAGGGCGAGCCCGCCCATGACCAGGAACGCGGTGGCCCTGGCCGTGGTGGGGATCCGGGCCAGCCACGGCATGAGCGCCGGCATCAGCACGATCGAGGGCAGCCCGGAGGCGCGCAGCGTGAGCAGGCCGGCGGGTGATGTGCCGCCGTAGATCTGCAACCCGGTGTAGACGGCGACGAACCCGGCCATCAGCATCACCGTGGCCACGTAGCGCAACGCCAGCACCCGGTCGAACAGCAGACCGGGCACCGCCCGGTAGGCCGACAGCAGCGACCCGGCCGACTCGCGCGGCAGATCGGGCAGCATGACCGCGCGCAGGCCGAGCCCGGCGAGGGCGAATCCGGCGGCCGACAGCAGGAACAGCCCCCGCCAGCCGACCGTCTCGACCAGCACCTGCGCGGCCACCTGCAACAACACGGCCGAGGCGAGGAAGGCGCCGGTCACCGCGGCGATGGCGACCACGCGGCGCCGCGGCTCAAGCCGTTCGGCCAGGTACGCCATGCCGGCGGGCGGGAACATCGCCACCGCCACCCCCTGCACGGCCCGCAGCACGAGGGCCATCTCGGGGTTCGGGCTCAACGCCACCAGCGCGCTGGTCAAGGCGGCGAGCGGCAGGCCGGCCATCAGCAGGCGGCGGCGGCCGTACCGGTCGGACAGCGGGCCGAACACCAGGAACCCGACTCCGTAGCCGGCGCCGAACGCGGTGACCAGCCAGGTCAGGCCGCCGGGTGAGGTGTGCCAGCCGGTCGCCATGTCGTGCAGCAGGGGGATCACGATGTACAACTGCCCGCTGCACAGGACCGCGGTGAGGGTGAACGCCAACAGGGTGCGGCCGAAACGGGCGTAGTCGGTACGGACGGCCGGGGCGGCCTCCGTACGGGGAAGAGTCAGTGCCATGGCAGAGGACGGTAGCCAACCAACTAGTTGGACGTCAACTAGATAGTTGGTTTACAACCAACTAGTTGTTCGTGGCAGAATGAAGGCATGTCACCCAAGGTCTCGACCGCCGCCACCCGGGCCGCCCTGCTGGAGGCCGCCCGCGAGGAGTTCGCCGCGTACGGCGTGGCGGGGGCGCGCGTGGATCGCATCGCGGAACGCGCCGGCGTCAACAAGGAGCGCATCTACGGGCATTTCGGCAACAAGGAGAAGTTGTTCGACGCCGTCATCAACGAGGCGCTCGACGACCTGACGTCGCAGATCGCTCTGCCCGGCGCCGACCCCGTCGACTACGTGGCCCGGCTGACCGACTACTACCGGCGCCACCCCGACCTGGTGCGGCTGCTGATGTGGGAGGCGCTCAACTACCGCGGCCAGGAGCTGCTGCCCGGCCAGGAGGCGCGGGTCGAGCGGTGCGCGCGCAAGGCGGCGTCGCTGGCCGAGGGGCGCGGCGAGGAGCCGTCCGAGGCGACGGCGCGCACGCTGTTCACGCTGACCGGGCTGGCCCTGTTCCCGGCGATGATGCCGCAGCTCGGGCGGATCATCCTGGGCGACGAGGCCGACGACCACGACGCCCTGCGCGACCAGCTCACCGCCTTCGTGACCGCAGCCCTCAAGTAGCCCCGACCGACCGAAGCTCCCATGAACGAAGGGCCCGGCGCGGGTGAAGGACCGCCCTGGGCGGCTCGTGGGTGTTTGCGAGGCGGTCAGGGGCCGGACGGGCGGGGCAGGGTGAGCATCGGAGGGCGTTCGCCGATGGCGACATGGCGGGTCAGTATGTCGTGGCCGCCCTCGCACCGGCGGAACTGCGCCAGCTCCACCCCCGGCACATGCCGCCCCTCGATCTTCCCCTGACGCCGCAGCCGCGACCACGCCGCCAGCATGATCTGGGCCGCCATCCCGCCGAGCGCCTCGGTCGACTGCGGGGCGTGCTCGCGCGAGCCCAGGTCCACCTGGGCCAGGCCGTCGAGCCCGGCCAGGTCCAGCAGGTCGATGAGCAGGCCGAGCTCCACCCCGTACCCGGTGAGGAACGGCACGCGTTCCAGGGCCGAGCGGCGGCCGGCGTACTCGCCGGCGAGCGGTTGCACGAACCCGGCCAGTTCCGGCCAGTGCAGGTTGATCAGAGGACGGGCGACCAGCTCGGTGACGCGGCCGCCGCCGGTGGGAGCACCGTTCAGCGGACGGTCGTAGCAGCCCTTGGCGTAGGCGACCGTGGGATCGGTGAGCAGCGGGCCGAGCAGCCCGGCGACGAGCGAGGCGTGGAAGTGCCTGATGTCGGCGTCGGCGAAGGCCACCACGTCGCCGGAGGTGACCGCCAGCGACTTCCACAGCGCCTCGCCCTTGCCCTCCAGCGGTGCGAGTTCGGGCAGAATGTCCCGTTGGGCGTGCACGGCGGCCCCGGCCCGGGCTGCGACGCGGGCGGTGTCGTCGGCCGAGCACGAGTCGATGACGACGATCTCGTCCACGAGGCCGTCCAGCTCGCGCCGGATGACCTCGACGATCTCCCCCACGGTCTCCCGTTCGTCACGGGCCGGGAGGACCACGCTCACCGTGGTGCTCCCCTTGGCCGCCACGAGATCGGGCAGCGGCCAGTCCGCGGCACACGACGTTCGGCGATGCCACCATTTCCGCACATCAGGCAGCATGTGCGACACCTCCCCCGTTGCCCCCGCATGTCAGCTTATGCGAGGGTCGCGTGGCGCTCCAGGAAGGTATAGACGTCCGCCTCGTCCACGCCCGGGAACGACCCTGGCGGCAGGGCGGCCAGGATGTGCGAGTTGGCCCGCGCGGACGGCCAGGCGTACCCCTCCCAGCGTTCGGCCAGCTCAGTGGGCGGACGGCGGCAGCAGTCGCCGTTGGGGCAGCCGGACTTGGTGCGGTTGGTGGTCTCGCGGCCCCGGAACCACCGCGACTCCCGGTACGGCACCCCCAAAGTGATGGCGAAGTCCCGTTCCCGCGACGGATCGACGTGGGCGACGCAGAAATAGGTGCCGGTGGGCGAGTCGGAATACTGGTAGAACACCGAGAACCGGTCGGGCGAGGCGAACACCTGCCGCCCCGACCACTGCAGGCACATCCGCTGCCCCTCGATGGCCCCCTGCTCGTCGGCGGGGAAGACGATGCCGTCGTTCTCGTACGCCTTGTAGATGGTGCCGCCGGCGTCGTTGCGCACGAAGTGGCAGACGAGACCGAGGTGATGGGTGGCCAGGTTGGTGAAACGGTGGGCGGCCATCTCGTACGAGACCGCGAACACGTCGCGCAGGTCCTCCACCGACAGCGCCCGCGCCGCCTTGGCCTCCTGGAGGTAGGGGGCGGCGGCCCGCTCGGGCACGAGCACGGCGGCGGCGAAGTAGTTGGCCTCGGTGCGCTGGCGCAGGAAGTCGGCGAAGTCGCGCGGCTTACCGTGGCCCAGCGCGAGGTGGCCGAGCGTCTGGAGCAGGATCGTGCGCGGGGTGTGCATGCCGAGCTGCTCGTGCTTGACGTAGATGCGCCGGTTGCGCAGGTCGGTGATGGAACGCACCGAGCGCGGCAGGTCCTGGGCGGTGTGGACGGTGTAGCCGAAGTGCGTGACCAGGCCCTGGATCGTGCTCTGGGACAGGGCACCGGTGCGGTAGCCGACGGCGTCGAGCGCCTCGGCGGCGGCCTTCTCGATGTCGGGAAAGTAGTTGCCCACCTCGCGCTGCCTGCGCCGCAGCTCGGCGTTGGCGGCCCTGGCCTCCTCGGGCGTGGCGGTGCCGCGGGCCTGCCGGGCGCGCAGCTCGCCGTAGAGGCCGAGCAGGTGTTCGAGCACGTCGTTGGGCACGCGCGCGGACACCTTGAGCCGGGGCAGGCCGAGCCCGGCGTAGATGGGGTCGCGCTGCGCCTCCTCCAGCGCTATTTCGAGCTGGGCGCGCCGGTTGGGCGGCTGGCGGCGCAGCAGCTCCTCGACGGGGACGCCCAGCGCGGTAGCCAGGGACTTGAGCAGCGAGAGCTTGGGCTCGCGCTTGCCGTTCTCGAGCAGCGACAGCTGGCTGGGCGCCCTGCTGACGCGCGAGCCCAGGTCCGACAGGGTGAGGCCGCGCTGTTTGCGCAGGTGGCGCAGGCGCTGGCCGAACGCGAGCAGATCGAGCTCCTGCGTCAAAGACAGCGGTTCTTCGCCTAGCAGGGACGCCATGAAGGCATCTTAGACAGAAATTCGGCCCATTTTCTAGCCTTTGGGCACTCGGGGCGTGCCGCAGCGGGACGCGAGAGCCGGGTGCGGTTCCAGAGAGCGAGTGGTCTAGTCCAACAGGAAAACTTGCGTTTTCTTCTCAGTTGAATACCCGCGAGTAATGCACACACCAGAAACTTTGGACGTTCTTCTTCCAGGTGGAGCCTGTTGACACCGGCTCTCCGGGCAGATGATCGAGGTGAGCCCCAGGGGACGACAAAGGAGCGAACGATGAACGATCGCCTCAAGGGAGCTGCGGAGCAGCTGCAGGACAAGTGGCACAACGACCCTCGCTGGGCGGGGGTCGAGCGCACCTACAGCGCGCAGGACGTGGTGCGGTTGCGGGGCAGCGTCCAGGAGGAGCACACGCTGGCCCGGCTCGGCGCCGAGCGGCTCTGGGACCTGCTGCACACCGAGGACTACGTCAACTCCCTCGGCGCGCTGACCGGCAACCAGGCCGTCCAGCAGGTGAGGGCCGGCCTGAAGGCGATCTACCTGTCCGGCTGGCAGGTGGCCGCGGACGCCAACCTCGGCGGCCAGACGTACCCGGACCAGAGCCTCTACCCGGCCAACTCCGTGCCCGCCGTCGTGCGCCGGATCAACAACGCGCTGCTGCGCGCCGACCAGATCACCTGGTCGGAGGGCGCGCCGGACGCGCCGCACTGGCTGGCGCCGATCGTGGCCGACGCCGAGGCCGGGTTCGGCGGCGTGCTGAACGCGTTCGAGCTGATGAAGGGCATGATCGCGGCCGGTGCCGCGGGCGTGCACTGGGAGGACCAGCTCGCCTCCGAGAAGAAGTGCGGCCATCTGGGCGGCAAGGTGCTGATCCCGACCGGCCAGCACATCAAGACGCTCAACGCCGCGCGGCTGGCCGCCGACGTGTGCGGCGTCCCCTCACTGATCGTCGCGCGGACCGACGCACAGGCCGCGACGCTCCTGACCAGTGACGTGGACGCCCGCGACCAGGCCTTCACCACCGGCGAGCGCACCGCCGAGGGCTTCTACCGGGTGCGCAACGGCGTGGACGCCTGCATCGCCCGCGGCCTGGCCTACGCGCCGTACTCCGACCTGCTGTGGATGGAGACCGGCACGCCGGACCTGGACGTGGCCCGCGAGTTCGCCGAGGCGATCAAGGCCCGCTACCCGGACCAGCTGCTGGCCTACAACTGCTCGCCGTCGTTCAACTGGAAGAAGCATCTGGACGACTCCACGATCGCCAAGTTCCAACGCGAGCTGGGGCACATGGGGTACAAGTTCCAGTTCATCACGCTGGCCGGGTTCCACTCGCTGAACTACTCGATGTTCGACCTCGCCCAGGGGTACGCCGCCGACGGCATGACGGCGTACGTCGAGCTCCAGGAGGCCGAGTTCGCCGCCGAGGCCCGCGGCTACACCGCGACCAGGCACCAGCGCGAGGTCGGCACCGGCTACTTCGACCTGGTCAGCACGGCCGTCGCGCCCGACTCCTCGACGACCGCGCTCAAGGGCTCGACCGAAGAGGAGCAGTTCCACCACTGATCCCGCGATCTCGCCGGCCACCTCCAGGGCATGGGATGGTTCCCCCGGCGAAGGGCCGCGCCGGCTCCCCCAGCCCGGCGCGGCCCCCTTTCCTGCCTGCCGTGCGTTCAGCCGCCCTCCCGGGCCCAGGACGGCAGGTCCTGCCGCTCGGTGATGTCGCGGACGAGCTGGGCGTGCGCGTCCTCGGCCTGCTGCCTGGTGGACCAGTGCAGGCTCAGCACCTCCTCGCCGCCCGTCCCTGGATCGGCGCCGGGGGGCGACAGTCGTACGGTCGACTCGAACAGCAGCGGCACCGTGCCGCCGTCGGCCTGGTCGAGCACCAGGTGCAGGGTGCGGACGCGGAACGTTCCCGCGGCGGTGCCGACGCGGTCGTCGCCGATCGTCCGCCCGGCGCGGTCGGCCAGCAGCTCCTGCGCCCGTGCCGGGCTGATGGGGTTGCCCTCTATGTCGTAGTAGCTCATGTACGGCCTCGCTCTCGGGTGCGGTGGAGAGACCACACCTCCTCCGCTCACCTCGATCATGAGGCATGCGCGGTCAGGACGCTCCGGTGGCCGTCGGGGTGGCCGGGTCGGGCCACCCGCCGGGCCACTCGCCGGGGCCGTCCTGGGGGATCGTGCTGATCGAGACCGACGGCCGCGGGCAGTGAGGGCCCCCGGCCCCGCGGCGGCGACCGGCCGGTCCGGCACAGGGACCGGCCTCCTCCCCACCCGGATCGCCCACGTGGACGGACGGCCGGGCGCCGGTGGGCGTCAGGGTGGACCGCTCGGTGGAGCGGACGCTGACGTACGGCCGCACGACCACGGGATCGGGCGCCGGCGAGCCGCCGTCGAGGCTCAGGGCGTCCCCGCCCGAGGCGGCGATCACGGTGACGGCCGCGAGGGAGACCGTGGCCAGCGCCGCGAGGCCGGCGTGCGACAGGTGTGCTCCGGCCTTCGCCCTGCTCCTGCGCCTGGGCCCGGCCGGCGTGACGGGGGACCCCGCCGGGTACGGCACCTCGGCCCAGCTTCCGTCCAGGACGTCGCCGACCGCCTGGCGCAGGTCCCACGGATCGCCCACACCGCCGGACGCCAGCAGCGCCCGCAGCAGGTCGGCCGACCGGGGCCGGGAGCCCGGGTCCTTGGCCAGCGCCGCTTCGACGGCCGGGCGCAGCAGGGCAGGCACGCCGTCCAGGCGCGGCGGGTCGAACAGGATGCGCCGGGCCGGCACGTCCGTCCCGCCGCCGCCGAACGGATGGTGGCCGCTCGCGGCGAAGGCCACCAGGCAGCCCCAGGCGAACACGTCCGAGGGCGGCAGCGCCGGGCCGCCGGTCAGCCGCTCGGGCGCCACCCAGCCGGGGCTGCCCATGATGTGGCCGGCCCGGGTGTGGGCGGCGTGGGTGTCCACGTCGCAGGCGATGCCGAAGTCGATGACCCGCGGCCCCCTGGACGACAGCAGCACGTTGCCGGGCTTGAGATCGCGGTGCACCAGACCGGCCTCGTGCACCGCGACGAGCGCGGCGGCCACCCCGAGCGCGACGCCGTAGGCGAGGTCGGGCGTGAGCGCTCCGGCGGCCCTGACCACCTCCGACAGCGCGGGCCCCGGGAGGTACTCGGTGACCAGGTACGGGTGATCGCCGTCGGTTCCGTCCTCGATGACGGCGGCGGTGCAGAAGGGCACCAATCTGCGGGAGAAAGCCACTTCCTTGGCGAAACGCGCCCGCAACGTGGCATCGTGGAGATGCACCGGATGCGGCGTCTTGAGCGCGACCAGGCCCCCTCGTGGGTGTTCGGCCAGGTACACCACCCCCATCCCGCCCGCCCCCAGACGGCCGAGGAGAAGGTACCGGCCGATGACGACCGGGTCGCCCACCGTAAGCGGTCGCACGCCAGAAGGCATGTCGCTCGCACCACGCGCCATCCGGGCCTCGCCTCTCCTGTGTGGGACACGGCAAGGCACACTGTGGCGAGATCCGGGGGCCCTTTTCGCGCGTTTTGCGCAAGGGGTATCGGAGGTAAGACGTTCATGCCCGGAGGGTGAGTAAGGGCTGGGGTGGAACGTTCTGAAGTGGCTTTTTGTGGTGGGCGAGCTTTCGACCGTAAGGGAGTCAGGAGGCCAGTGCGCGGGCCTCGTCGGCCTCGACCTCGCGGTTCCAGTCGTTCTTGACCGCCCGCCAGCCCTCGTCGTCCACGCCGAGGCGCCAGTAGCCGGAGATGGACAGCCGCGCCATCGGGACGCCTCGATCCAGCCGCAGGTGACGCCGGAGCTCCTTGACGAAACCGGCCTCGCCGTGCACGAACGCGTGCACGTCCTCCTCGGGGAACTCCAGCGCGTGCACCGCCTCCACCAGCGCCCGGCCGACCGGCCGCTCGCCCCGGTAGAGCCAGGTGATCCGCGCGTCGGCGGCCGTGCCGAGCTTCAGCTCGTCCTCCGGGCCGTCCACCTCCAGCAGGACGTGGGCGAGAGCCCCTTCGGGCAGCGTCTCCAGGGAGGCCGCGATGGCCGGCAACGCGCTCTCGTCGCCCACCATGAGGTGCCAGCCGGCCTCGGGGTCGGGCACGTAGCCGCCGCCGGGGCCCAGCAAGAGCACGACGTCGCCGGGCACGGCCGTGGCGGCCCATGGACCGGCCAGGCCCTTGTCGCCGTGATGGACGAAGTCGAGGGTCAGCTCAAGGGCGTCGGGGTCCCACGCGCGCACGGTGTAGGTGCGCAGACGCGGCCAGAACTCGCGCGGCATCGTCTCGCGCACGTGCTTGACGCTGAAGGGCTCGGGGTACTCCACGCCCTCGTGCGGGAAGACGAGCTTCACGTAATGGTCGGTGAGCCCGCGGCAGGCGAAGTCGCGCAGGCCGTCGCCGCCGACCACGACGCGGATCATGTGCGGGGAGAGCCGCTCGGTCCGCAGGACGACGCCCCGATGGTGGTCCGTGGGCTTGTCAGCCATCACTTCAGCCCCCATGTGTTAGTTAGGTATACCTAACCTTACAGCGGGATTGACGGGCAAGGCCACCGCAAAGGCCTGGACGCCTTCCTCAGCACACAACCCCAAGCTGCGACATATCAGGCCAAGCTACCCCGACACGCCCGGCCCAGTCAGGCCGCCGCCGAATCCCCCCGAGCCGCCGCCCGTGCCGCCGCGCGGGCCGCCCGGGCCGCCACGGCCTCCAGGAACGCCGACATGTGCCGGAAGGCCAGCCGCGCCTCCGGCAGGACGTCGGCCAGGATCGGGAACGCGTGCGGCATCCGCCGCCACTCCTCGTACCTGACCGGCACCCCCGCCATGCGCGCCCGCTCGGCCACCCGCCGCGCCTCGTCCCGCAGCACCTCCGTGGAGCCGGTGACGATCATCAGCGGCGGCAGCCCGGTGAAGTCGCCGTGCACCGGCGAGACGAGCGGGTCCCACGGGTCGAGCCCGCAGGTCCAGTGGCGGGCCAGCCAGCGCACCCGGCCCGCCGGCAGCATCGGGTCCTGCCAGCGGTTGGCCCGGCGCGGGATGTCGGTCAGGTCCGCCCACGGCGACAGGCAGATCGCGGCGGCGGGCGTCGGCAGACCGCGGTCGCGCAGGGCCAGCAGGGTGGCCAGCGTCAGGTGACCGCCCGCCGAGTCCCCGGCGATGATGATGTCCTCGGCGGCGTGCCCGTTCCGCATCAGGCACTCATAGGCGTCCAGCGCGTCGGCCAGGGAGTCGGCCAGCGGATGCACCGGGCCCTGCCGGTAGTCCAGGGCGAGCACCGGCCGCCGGGCCACGGCCGACAGCCGCCAGGTGATGGGCCGGTGGGTGCGCGGCGAGCACGAGAAGTAGCCGCCGCCGTGGAAGTAGAGCAGCGCCTTGCGCTCGTCCACGCCCGGCCCGGCGCGGACCCACTCGCCGCCGCACTCCGGCCCGTCGGCCGGCGCGACGACGGCGTGCTCGGGCAGGTGCATGGGCATCAGCCGGGTCAGCTCGCCCAGGGCGGCCGCGCCGATCAGGGCCAGCGGATGACGCATCAGCACCGTGGAGGCCGGCTTCAGGGTGCCCCACATGACCGAGGTCAGGGCCCGGGCCTGCCAGCTCAAGGGGTAGTCGGGTGCTACGTCCTGGTTGATGCGCATCACGGTCCTCCACCCCTTATGTTCCCGAAACGCCCTCGGTCTACCGGCCAGTAGGGATCTCATCCCTTCTCCAGATATTCCGGATTTACGCGAAGCTCCCCGCCGACGCGCCCCGACGCCCCTCGACGCGCACGCCCGCCCGTGGCGGCGGCTCGTGCGACGTCGTCCCCGCTCCCCTGCCCTGCACCGCACGTCCCCACCGGCGCAGGCCGCCGGCGTTTATCTCGTTGCGGACCGCCGGGCCTCCGGCGGATAATTCCAGACTTCCGCCAGGCAGACCCGTGCACGGGCTCGGACACGTTCGGTAAACATGTCCTCACTCTTCGGAGGTGTGCCACGATTCCCCTCTACGCCCGGCTCGTCCGGTACGGCTTCCGCAAACACGCCGTCTACGTCTGGGCCGCGCTCGCCGGCGCGTTCACCAACAGCGTGTTCGGCATCCTGCGCGCCTACGTCCTCATCGCCCTGTGGCAGGCCCGCCCCGGCCTGGCCGGCTACGACGTCACCGACGCCGTCACCTACTGCTTCGTCACCCAGGCCTTCATCGGCCCGATGATGCTGTTCGGCGGCGGCCTGCCCCTCCCCGAACGCATCCGCAGCGGCGACATCGCGCTCGACCTCGTCCGCCCCGCCTCGCTCCAGCTCTGGACGCTCGCCGAGGACCTGGGCCGGGCCGCGTACCTGTTCCTGGTGCGCGGCATCCCGCCGCTGCTGCTCGGCGCGGCCCTGTTCGGCGTCACCGCGCCCACCTCTCCCACCCGGTGGGCGGGGGTCCTGGCCGGCCTGCTCATCGGCGTGCTGATCAGCTTCGGCTGGCGCTACCTCGTCGCCCTGTCGGTCTGCTGGCTCGCCGACGACCGCGGCGTGGCCGTCGTGTCCCTGGTCCTGACCACGTTCTTCAGCGGCATGATGCTCCCGCTCCACCTGTTCCCCGGCCTGCTGGGCGAACTGGTCAGAGCCCTGCCGTGGGCCTCCATGGTCCAGGCGCCCGCCGACCTCTACCTCGGCAAGGCTCCCGTGGGGCAGACGCTCGCCCTCCAGGCGTTCTGGGCCGCGACGCTGTTCGCGCTCGGCCTGCTGGCCACCCGCCTCGTCCGCCACAAGGTGGTGATCCAGGGTGGTTAGGACGTACTTCCTGCTGGCCTGGACCTGGACCCGCGCCGCGGCCTCCTACCGTGCCTCCTTCATCCTGATGCTCGTCTTCGGCCTGGCCACCGGCGCGATGGACGTCGCGGCCATCCTCGTCGTCTTCGCCAACACCGACGCCCTGGCCGGGTTCACCCGCGAGGAGGTCCTGTTCCTGTACGGCACGTCCAGCCTGGCCTTCACCGTCTGCGACACCTTCGTCAGCAACCTCGACCGCATCAGCCAGCACATCAAGGCCGGCACGCTCGACACGTTCCTCATCCGCCCGGTCCCGGCCTGGATCCAGATCGCCGCCGACCGTTTCGTCCCCACCAGGATCGGCCGCGTCGTCCAGGCGGTGGCCGTGCTCGCCTACGCCGTGGCCGCGCTCGGCCTCGACTGGCGGCGGGCCTGGATGATCCCCGTCATGATCGTCACCGGCATCGTCATCTTCGCCGCGCTCTGGACGCTGGCCGGCGCGCTCCAGTTCGCGCTGACCGACGCGCCGGAGGTGGCCAACTCCTTCACCTACGGCACCTACCAGCTCAACCAGTACCCCCTCAGCATCTACGCCCGCGACCTGGTCCGCGGCATCACGTACGCGCTGCCCCTGGCGTTCGTCAACTGGCAGCCCGGCCTCTACGTCCTGGGCCGGGACGACCCGTTCGGCACGCCCGGGTTCATGCGGTTCCTCGGACCGGCCGCCGCGCTGGTCCTCGCGCTGGCCGCCGCCGCGGCCTGGCGGCAGGGCATCAGGCACTACCGATCGACGGGGAGTTAGGGATGATCGAGCTGCTGCAGGCGGGACGTTCGTTCAAGGTCAAGCGCACCGTCGTGCACGCCGTGCGCGATCTGTCGTTCAGCGTGCCGGCCGGCGAGTTCGTCGGCTACCTCGGGCCCAACGGCGCGGG
The DNA here is from genome assembly GCF_053596455.1 of Nonomuraea sp. NPDC001699. Classification (NCBI taxonomy): domain Bacteria; kingdom Bacillati; phylum Actinomycetota; class Actinomycetes; order Streptosporangiales; family Streptosporangiaceae; genus Nonomuraea; species Nonomuraea sp. NPDC001699. Next base: position 20,262 of record NZ_JBSFGF010000009.1, read on the forward strand.
CAAGTCCACCACGATCAAGATGTTGTGCGGCATCCTCACCCCCACCTCGGGCTCGGTGCGGGTGGCGGGGCTCGACCCCTCGCGCCGGCGCACCACGCTCGCCCGCCGGATCGGCGTGGTGTTCGGGCAGCGGACGACCCTGTGGTGGGACCTGCCGCTCCAGGACAGCTTCGAACTGATCCGGCACCTTTACAAAGTAGATCGCGGAACGTTCCGGGCCCGGCTGGCCGAGCTGACCGAGACCCTCGACCTCGGCGCCTTCCTGCGCACCCCGGTGCGCCAGCTCAGCCTGGGGCAGCGCATGCGCGGCGACCTGGCCGCGGCGCTGCTGCACGCCCCCGACATCCTGGTGCTGGACGAGCCCACCATCGGCCTCGACGTGGTCAGCAAGGCGAGCATCCGCGCCTTCCTCCAGCGGCAGAACGCCGAACGCGGCACGACCGTGCTGCTGACCACGCACGACCTCGGCGACATCGAGCGCCTGTGCCGCCGGATCATGCTGATCGACCACGGCCGGCTGACCTTCGACGGAACGCTGGCCGAACTCATGGCCACGGCCCCGGAGCAGACCACCATCGAGGACGTGGTGACCAGGCTCTACACCGGCGGTCAGTAGTAGCCGCCCTCCGGCGAGGTCTCGTAGTCGTCGTCGTCGAGGTCGTCGTGCCGGCGTGACCAGCGCGAGGGCATCAGCACGGGGATGAACAGGGCCACGCCGAGCAGGGCCAGCACGCCCGTGGTGAGCAGGATCTTGTCACCGGCGCCGGCGTCCCTGACGATCTGGTTCACCGACAGCTCGGCGGGGATGAGGGACAGCGCCCTGCCGGTGTCGAGGGCGTAGACGACCGTCCAGGCCAGCAGCACCATCGAGGGCACGAACGTGGCCAGCGGCGAGATCCGGCCGGCCACCACGAGACCCACGACCAGCCCGACGGCGGCCATGGCCCCCAGGGCGATCCACATCTTCTGGTTGTCGGGCGGCGGCGGTGTCGTCGCCGCACTGGCGAGGGCCTGCTGCACGGCCCATCCGCCACCGCCCAGGACGGCCACCGTGACCACGACGCCGATGAGCAAACCTGCTAAGTGCCGCAACGTTCTCACCCTCAAATGTCGACGCGCTCGGCACGACCCTAGCGACAAATGCCATTTTCAGACCAGGCATTGGCCGGCTCAGAACTAGGGGTCTCGCTCGACCGCGCCCCGTGAGACCATGTGGCACACATGCGTGCGCGACTTCCCCTCCGGCTCGCGCGGACGGCCGCCTTCGCCGCCGTCTGCGTGACCCTCGCTGCCCTCGCCCACGTGGTGGGCGGCGGCGGGCGTCCGGGGCCGTTGGCGGCGGCGCTGGGCCTGGCGGCGGTGTCCGGCCTGGGGCTGGCGCTGTCCGGCCGGGAACGGTCGGCGGCGACGATCAACATCGTGCTCGGGGTGGCGCAGTTCGGCCTGCACGAGCTGTTCGCGGGCGGCAGCCCGTCCTCCTACGTCTTCGAGCACGGTCACGGCCAGGGCCTGGCCGTCAACGCGGGCATGCTGCTCGCGCACCTCACGGCGACCCTGGTGACCGGCTGGTGGCTGTCGCGCGGCGAGATCGCGCTGTGGTCCCTGCTGCGCCGTCTCGGGCTGCGGCTCGTGCCACCGCTGCTGCTCGCGGTCGTGCCCGCCGTGCGGCCGGGCGTGCCGGTCGTGCACACCAGGGTGGTCCCCCCGCAGCCGGGGTTCCGGCACCGGGTGGCCAGGCGTGGTCCTCCACTTCCCGCCTGACCTGCTGACACCCCTTAGACCCCTGTCATCCGAAGTGGAGTTCCGTCATGTCCTTCGTCCGTCGTGCGGCGACCGTGCTCGCCGCCGCCACCGCCCTCACCGCCGCCCTGGCCGCGCCCGCGCTGGCCCACGTGTCCATCACCCCCGGCTCCGCCGAGCAGGGCGGGTTCACCAAGGTGGCCTTCCGGGTGCCCAACGAGCGCGACAACGCCTCGACGACCAAGGTCCAGATCAGCTTCCCCACCGACCATCCGCTGGCGTTCGTGTCGGTGAAGCCGGTGCCCGGCTGGGACGTCAAGGTCACCGAGGGCAAGCTGCCCAAGCCGGTCAAGACCGAGTACGGCGACCTGGAGGAGGCCGTCACCACGGTCGTGTGGTCCGGCGGCAAGATCAACCCGGGTGAGTTCCAGGAGTTCGAGGTGTCCATGGGCCAGTTGCCCAAGGACGTCGACTCGCTGGCATTCCCGACGAAGCAGACGTACTCGGGCGGCGAGGTGGTCGAGTGGGCCGACGCGCCCAAGTCCGACGGCACCGAGGCCGAGCACCCCGTCCCCACGCTGAAGCTCGTCCCGGCCTCCGGCGGTGACGAGCACTCCGCCGCGAGCACGCCGGCCTCGGCCGCGCCGGTCGCCGCCACGGGCCCGTCGGTGGCGCCGGTGGCGGCCGCGTCGGCCTCCGACGGCACGGCCCGCCTGCTGGGCGGCGCCGGGCTGGTCGTCGGGATCATCGGCGTCGTCGTGGGCGCCCTGGGCCTGCGCCGCCGGGCGGCCTGACCCCGGAACGCGGCGTCCCCGGCCGGGCGAGGAACCCGGCCGGGGACGCGCCTCCCGGTCAGGACGTGATGTCCTTGCCGGAGAAGCGCGCCCAGGCGATCGAGCAGAACAGCACGATGTAGGCGCCGAAGGCCAGCAGCCCGTCCCGCAGCGCCGACAGGTCCATCGGGCTGCGCAGCACCGCGTCGAAGCCGGTGAACCTGGTCGGCAGCAGATACGGCGTCACCGCGCTCAGCTCGGGGAAGGCCCGCAGCACCTGGCAGACGATCACCAGCACGAGCGTGGCGGCCACGGCCCCGATGGACACCTCGGTGAACGTCGACAACGCCAGCGCGACGGCCGCCAGCGCCGCCATGCCCGCCCCGACGTAGCCGACGGCGACGAGGATGCGCAGCAGCCCCTCGCCCATCGAGATGGTGGTGCCCGACAGCAGCGTCACCGGCCCGACCGGGAACAGGATCAGCCCGGTGACCAGCGCCGACAGCGCCACCACCACCGTGACGGCGTAGGCGAAGACGACCGCGTTGAGGTATTTGACGGCCAGCAGCCGGGTGCGTCCGGCGGGCGCGGCCAGCAGGTAGCGCAGGGTGCCGCCGCCCGCCTCCCCGGCCACCGAGTCGCCCGCGACCACGCTGACGGCGACCGGCATGAGCAGCAGCACGAGGAACGAGAAGGCGACGAACGTCAGCATGAGGCTGTTGCCCGCCACGTTCTGGATGAACCCGCCCATCCCATCGGAATCGCCGCCGCCGAACGCGCGCAGGGCGAGGCCGAGGACGGCCGGCACGGAGGCGAGCACGGCCAGCATCATCAGGTTGCGCGGGCGGCGGAAGGTCAGGCCCAGCTCCGAGCCGAGCAGCCGCCAGAACGCCCCCCTCGCCCGCCTCGGCCCGTCGGCGGCGTCCGGCGTGGAGCCCTGGCCCGTGCCTTCCACGGCCTCCGCGGCGGTCAGGGCCGGGTCCGCGTCCGGGATGCGCCGTTCGGCGGTGCGCAGCGTCTCGGTGACGGGCACCAATCCGGGCGTGCGTCCCCGGCGGGTCTCAGTGGCCCGCGTCTCAGTGGCCCGCGTCTCAGCCGTCGACATCGAAGCCCTCCCCGGTCAGTCCGACGAACACGTCCTCCAGGCTCGGCCGCAGCACGGCCAGCCCCCGTACGGCGACCCCCTCGCCGACCAGCGCGGCGTTGATCCGCTCCGGCGCGTCGCCGCCCAGCTCGGCCGTCACGTCGGCGACGCCGGGCCGCACGTCGGCCAGCCCCAGCCGGCCGAGCACCCGCGCGGCGTCGGCCACGTCGGGCGTCTCGATCCGGACGCGCGTGGCCAGGCCGCCGTTCAGCGAAGCGATCGTGCCCTGGGCGGCCAGCCTGCCGGCCCGCATGATCGCCGCGTGCGTGCACATCTGCTCGACCTCGGCCAGCAGGTGCGAGGAGACGAAGACGGTGGTGCCGCCGGCGGCGATGTCCTTGACCAGCGCGCGCACCTCGCGGGTGCCCTGCGGGTCGAGGCCGTTGGTCGGCTCGTCCAGGATCAGCAGCTCGCGCGGGCCGAGCAGGGCGGCGGCGATGGCCAGCCGCTGGCGCATGCCGAGCGAGTAGTTGCGGTAGCGCTTGCCGGCCGCGGCCGACAGGCCCACCCGGTCGAGCGCGACGGCGACGCGCTCCTTGGCGGTACGGCGCACGGCGGTGGGGTCGGCGGCGTCGAAGCGCATCAGGTTGGCCTCGCCCGACAGGTACGGGTAGAACGCCGGCCCCTCCACCACCGCCCCCACCCGGGGCAGCGCCCGCGGCAGCGGCAGCCCGAGCAGGGAGTGCTCCCCCTCGGTGGGCGAGATCAGGCCCAGCAGCATGCGGATGGTCGTGGTCTTGCCCGAGCCGTTGGGCCCGAGGAAGCCGTAGACCGAGCCGCGCGGCACGGCCAGGTCGAGCGCGTCCACGGCCACCTGGCCGCCGCGGAAGCGCTTGGTCAGGCCGCGCGTGACGATGGCGTGCTCCCCGGAGGGCGGGGCCGCCCCGAAGGGCGCCCCCGCTTCCTGCGTGACGGCGGTCGTCACCTGACGCCCGCCGCCTGGGTGATCTCCTCCGGGGTGACCGCGCCGACCAGCAGGCGGCCGTCGTCGGTCAGCAGGACGGTGACGAGCTTGGTCCTGATCAGCCGGCCCGAGCCCCACGTGCCGCTCACCGGGGTGGCCGACTTCAGGACGGTGTCGGCCAGCGCGGCCGGATCGGCCTTCGAGCCGTCGCCGGCCCCGGCGCCGCCCGTGAGGTCCTCCGGCTTGAACGGCAGGACGGCCACGGTCGTCCAGCCGTCGCCGACGACCTTGAGCTCGCCCGCGACCTTCTCGGCCCGCTCGGCGTGCTCCTCGGCCCGCTTGACGTCGCCCAGCTCGCTGAGGTCCTGCTCCTTCACCTTGGCGCCCGCGGGCGGGGTGAAGGCGAAGTTCTCCGGCGCCGGTGGCGTGAACGTCACCTGGGTGAAGCCGACCTGGAAGGCCGGTTCCGCCGAGCCCTTGGCGTAGAGCTGGACCTGGAGCGGGACGTAGGTCTCGCCGTCGAGCGCCAGGCGCACCTCCTGCACCAGCGAGCCCTCGTCCTTGGGCGCCAGGACGAGCTGGTAGACCGGACGGCCGGCCACCTCGGCGGTGTTGATCACGCGGACCGCGGTGTGCTCGTCGGCCTTGGCCAGCAGCTGCTCGGCCATCTGCGCCGGCGTGAGCTGGGTCGGCGGCGGGGTGGGCCGCTGGTGCTCCTGGCCCGCGCCGGGCTTGATGGTCAACTTGGTGGCGGTGTTGGTGGCGCTCTCCCAGTACCAGCCCTGGTCGCCGTTGACGATCAGGTTGGTCTCGTTCAGCTGGGTCGGCATGGCCACCCGGAACCGGTCGGCGCCGCCGTACCAGACCTTGATCTCGTGCGAGCCGGACAGCAGGCTGAGCGGCGACTCGGAACCGGTCTGGGGCAGCGACGGCAGGCCGAGCGAGGCCGTCTGCTGCACGGTGCCGGACATGGGCGGCACCCCACCCTCCTTGCTCGTCGCCGCCACGGCGTCGGCCAGCAGTTGCTGGGCCGAACGCTCGGGCAGGACGGGCTCGCCGCTGACGGCCGCGATCACCGGGCCCGCTCCGATCGCGCCACCGATCAACGCCGCCGCGGCGATCGGGACTCCCCACCTCACGAACGTGCCTCTGCGCATCTCACTCCTTAACGGTATGTCGATGACCAGAGCCTGCGGCATGCATCCTGTGGCCGGCCTGAGACTGTCTGAGACGCCTCTCAGCCTTCTCAGCGGCGTCTCAGGTCAGGGACGGGAGAATCAGCACATGAGAGTACTGGTCGTCGAGGACGAGCGGCGGATGGCCGCGGCCCTCCAGCGCGGGCTGCAGGCCGAGGGGTTCGCCGTGGACCTCGCCCACGACGGCGAGGAGGGCCTGCACGCGGCCCGGCAGGGCGACTACGACGTCGTGGTGCTGGACATCATGCTGCCGAGGTTGTCGGGCTACAACGTGTGCAAGCAGTTGCGCGCCGAGGAGAACTGGGTGCCGATCCTCATGTTGTCGGCCAAGGACGGCGAGTACGACATGGCCGACGGCCTCGACCTCGGCGCCGACGACTACCTGACCAAGCCCTTCTCGTACGTGGTGCTGGTGGCCAGGCTCCGGGCCCTGCTGCGGCGCGACGCCGGGCGGCGGCCGGCGGTGCTGGCGGCCGGCGACCTGTCCCTCGACCCGGCCCGCCGGAAGGTGCAGCGGGGCGAGACGCCGGTGGAGCTGACGCCGAGGGAGTTCGCGCTGCTGGAGTTCCTGATGCGCCGCCGTGACGAGGTGGTGTCGAAGTCGGAGATCCTGGAACACGTGTGGGACACCTTCGACACCGACCCCAACGTGGTCGAGGTCTACGTCGGCTACCTGCGGCGCAAGGTCGACGCCCCGTTCGGCAGGAACGCGCTGCAAACCGTGCGCGGCGCGGGCTACCGGCTGGCGGGCGACGGTGGCTGACTCCCCCGTGGCCTGGTGGCGGCGTCAGGGGCTGCGGTTCAGGCTGACGGTCGCGGCGGCCGCCGTGCTGGGGCTGGCGCTGGCGTTGTCGGCCTCGGTGCTGCTGTCGGTGCTCGACCGGGCGCTGATCGACACCGTCGACGCGTCCACCAGGCAGCAGGCCCAGAGCGTGCGCGTGGCGGCCGACGGCGGCACGCTGACCAGCCCGATCACCACGCACGACGGCACGATCGTCCAGGTGCTCGACCGGAGCGGGCGCATCACGCACGTCACGTACGGCACCGACCGGCTGGTGCCGCTGCTGGACGCGGCGGCCAGGGCCAGGGTGCTGCGGGAGGGGCGGGCGACGTTCCTGGACGGGCGGCCGTACGCGATCCCGGGGCCGCTGCGGGTGGTGGTGCTCAGTGCCGACCACGGGCAGACGGTGCTGGCGGCCCGTCCCATCGGCGAGATCCAGACGAGCCTGGGCGTCGCCGGGCGGGTGCTGCTGGTCGGCACGCCCGCGCTGGTCGTGCTGCTGGCGGTGGCGAGCTGGCTGATGATCGGCAGGACGCTGCGCCCGATCTCGTCGCTGCGCCGGGTCGCGGCCGAGATCACGCACACGGCCCGGTCCCGGCGGCTGCCGGTGCCGCAGTCGCGCGACGAGGTGTACGCCCTGGCCACCACGCTCAACGGCATGCTGTCCCGGCTGGAGGAGGCCGAGCAGCGCCAGCGCGCGCTGGTCTCCGACGCCGCCCACGAGCTGCGCAGCCCGCTGGCCAGCATCCGGCTGCAGCTTGAGGTGGCGCTCGGCCATCCGGAGGGCCAGGACTGGCGGGAGACCGCCGAGGGCGTGCTGGAGGACGCCCTGAGGCTGTCCAGGCTGGCGGAGGACCTGCTCGCGCTGGCCCGCCTGGACGAGCGCGGCGGCGTCCCGGCCCGTGACGAGCCGGTCAACCTCGACGAGGTGGTGCGCCAGGTCGCCGAGCGGTACAGCGAGGCCCGGCTGACCACGTGCGACCCCGTGGTGGTGCGCGGGGACGCGCTGGACCTGAGCCGGGTGCTGACGAACCTGATGGACAACGCCGTCCGGCACACCTCGTCGAAGGTCGAGGTCGCGTTGACCGCCGACGGCGTGCTGACGGTGACCGACGACGGGCCCGGCATCCCGGAGCGCGACCAGGAGCGGGTGTTCAACCGGTTCACCCGGCTGGACTCCGGCCGCAGCAGGGACGAGGGCGGGGCCGGGCTGGGGCTGGCGATCGTCCGGGAGACCGTGCGCGCCCACGGGGGGACGGTGGTGCTGGAGGACGCGGCGCCGGGCCTGCGCGCCGTGGTCCGCCTTCCGGTGTCCCGCTAGGCGGGCTGCCGGGGTGCTCGGCCCGCGCGACGCGTTGGGGGGCGCCGGCGGGCTGCGGTCAGTGGCGGCGGTAGCGGGGGATCATGGAACGTTCCTGGTCAGGCGGCCGTGCCCTTCTCCGCGGTGGACAGGAAGTCCTGGGCGATGAGGGGCAGGCGGCGGCGTGCGTGCACCACGGCGATGACGCGTCGCACGGCCGGTTCGAGTGAGCGCACCACCAGGCCCGCCCGGGCGGCCTGGTCGGCCATGCCGCGGTACCACAGCAGCGAGGCCCGGCCGGCGCGGACCGCGTTGAGCCAGCCGTTGCGCTCGTCGGTCTCCAGGACGACCACGGGGGTGACGGCGTACTTGCCGAACATGGCGTCGAGCTCCCTGCGCCGCGAGCTGCCGCGGGCGGGCAGCGCCAGGCGCATCCCGTGGAGCTTGCCCATGGGGACCGGGTTGGGCAGGTCGAGCCCGGGCGGGGAGATCAGCACGATCTCCTGGCGTTCGAGCGGGTGGGTGATGAGGTCGGTGGGCACGGGCAGATCGGTGAGCCCGAGGTCGGCCCGCTGATCCCGGATGGCGCTGACGACGCCGTCACGGCCGTCGCAGCGCACGATGTGCACGCGCACCCCTGGGTGCTCGGCCGCGTAGGCAGGGAGCAACCGCCCCGCGAGTCCGGGTTCGAGACTCGGTGTGGCGGCTATGCGCAGTTCGGCATCCGTCATGCCGGCGTGGTTGGCCAGGCCCTCGATCTCGTGGACGGCGTCGAGCGCCTCCCTCGCCAGCTTGACCACGCGACGGCCCTGTGCGGTGACCACCACGCCGCGGCCGGAGCGGGCGAAGAGCGTCATGCCCAGCTCCCGCTCAAGATCGCGGATCGCGCGGGACAGCGCAGGCTGCGCGATGTAGAGCGACCTGGCCGCGTCGGTCATGGTGCGGTGCTCCGCAGTCGCGACCACATAGCGGAGCTGCTGGAGGTTCATGCCAAAGAAGCTAGGACACCGCCCCGCTCCGGGACCGGGAGATAGCGGAGATCACCTCGATTGATTTCGGAGCGTGACCGAGTACCGCTACATCCGTGACGGGTGATAAATCAGTATGCTTTTGCCCCAAATTTGGCAAAGATCCTTTGGGGTCTGCCGCAAAGCCGTGCATTGCAGACAAGCGGGTTAACGGGGAGACACGGTGACAGCAAACGGGCAGTATCCACCTCCGCCACAGGGGCCAGGGCAGCCCCAGCGGCCTCCTTCGCGGCCCTGGCCGCCGCCGGGCTACGGGCAGCCGCAGCCGCAGGGCGGTCAGCCCTACCCGCAGGCTCCCCCGCCGCCCATGCCCCCGCCTCCGCAGGGCCCGCCGCCCGGTTCCCATCCCTATCCGCAGCAGCAGCCCCCGCCGAACCGCCCGCAGCAGCAGCCGTCGCCTCCACAGGGCTATCCGCCGCAGCCGCCGCAGCCGCAGGGCTATCCGCAGCAGCCGCCGCAGGCTTATCCGCCGCGCGGACCGCAGTTCCCGCCGCCGCAGTACGGGCAGCAGTTCCAGCCCCCGCCCCCGCCCCCGCCGCCGCCCATGCCCACGCGGCAGTGGCCGCAGCAGCCGCGCAAGAAGTCCGGCATGGGGGTCGCCGGCGTGCTCGGGGCCGTGTTCGGGTCGCTGGCCGCGCTGTTCGTGCTGATCGTCATCGGGGCGGCGATGCTGAAGTCGTCCAAGCACACGGAGACGACCACGCCGGTCGCGATCCCGTCGTACGAGCCGTCGCACAGCGACGAGCCCTTCCCCACGCGGGAGCCCACCCGCGAGGCCGAGCCGACGCGCGAGCCGTCCGAGGAGCCCACCCAGCGGCCTACTGAGCAGCCGACAGCGCAGCCGACCGAGCAGCCGACCCAGGAGACGGTCACGCCGCCCAAGCAGGTCACGCTCAACACCAGCCTGAAGAACAACACCCTCTACAAGGCGGGCACCCTGCCGCGGGTGAACTGCCGGGCCGGCAACGCGAACGTCTTCAACCACAGCCAGCTCAAGGCGCTGATCCTGAAGACCGGCCGGTGCATGGACAAGGCGTGGGGGCCGATCCTGCAGCGTCAGGGCATCGCGTTCCGCCCGCCGGGCTACGCCATCGCGGCCGGACGCGGGCGGGGCGCCTGCGGCGACTATCCGTCGGCCGGGAGCATGGTGCCGTACTACTGCCCGCGCAACAACACGATTTACGCCTCCACCTCGGCGATGTCCAGGGGCAACGGCAACTCCCGCGGCTACGGCCAGATCATCTCCTGGCACGGCGGCATCATCAGCATGATGGCCCACGAGTACGGCCACCACGTCCAAAACATCAGCGGCGTGATGGACTCCTGGTGGCAGGGCACCCTGGCCTCCTCCAGCCAGAGCGGCAAGATGGCGCTGAGCAGGAGGCTGGAGCTGCAGGCCACCTGTCTGGGCGGCATGTGGATGCGCTCGGTCGCCGCCTCCTACCCGGTCCCGTCCTCGCTGCGCTCACGGCTTTTCTGGTTCTACGCGCAGGTGGGCGACTATCCCGGCTATCCGCGCGACCACGGCACGCCCGCCAACAACAACCGCTGGTTCCGGCAGGGGTGGGAGCGGGACAAGACGTACCAGTGCAACACGTGGATGGCGCCGTCCTCGACAACCTCCTGACAGACACGTGGCGTTCATCTCATGTTGAAGAGTTGTCTCTGATGTCCAGGTATGGGGGCTAGAATCCTGGCAATCTTGTGCCCGACATGGGGCGAACGTCATTTTTGCCTGGTAGGCGTGTGAAGGAGCCGGTGTGAGCAAGCGCGATGGGGTGGACCCCGTGCCCGGAGGCACCAAACGGCGCGCTCCACGCCCGCGCAAGGGCTCCTCCCCCGCGCCACGCTTCGCCAAACCCCTGACGATCGCCTCGATCATCGGCTGGACGGCTCTGTCCGCCCTCGTGCCCGGCGCCGCGCATCTGCGGGCCGGGCGCCGTCGTACCGGGCTGATCATGATCGGCGTGTACGCGGTGGTGCTGCTCTCGGCCCTGGCCTTCGGCCTGACGCGGGACCTGAGCAACGTGACGGGCCTCGCCGAGGACGGCGCCATGGTGACGGTGATCGTCATCGCCGCGGCGTGCGCGCTGGCCTGGTTCGCCGTGATCGCCGTCTCGTACGTGGCGCTGGGCCCGAACAGGCTGAACCAGCAGGGCCAGGTGGTGACCGGGATCGTCGTGGGCGTGCTGTGCGTGGCCGTCATGTCGCCGTTCGCGCTGACGGCCAACTACGTGCTGGCCGGGCGGGAGGCGGTCAACGCGATCTTCCCGTCCCACCCGGACCCGGAGAACCCCATCCAGATCAAGAACCCCGCGGACCCCTGGGACGGCAAGGCCCGGGTGAACTTCCTGCTCGTCGGCGGCGACGCCGCGGGCAATCGCGTCGGCGTGCGCACCGACAGCATGACGGTGGCCAGCGTGGACACCAGGACCGGCAACACCGTCCTGTTCAGCCTGCCGCGCAACCTGCAGCACGTGCGCTTCCCGCCGTCCTCGCCGCTGGCCAAGCACTTCCCCAACGGCTACATGGCCGAGCTGCCCAACGGCGGCCTGCTCAACGAGGTCTGGCAGTACGCCAACGACAACCCCCAGCTCATGGGCGGCAAGAACCGCGGCCCCCGAGCCCTGATGGACGCCATCGGCTACACCCTGAACCTCAAGATCGACTACTACGCCCTGATCAACATGTACGGCTTCGCCGCCCTCGTGGACGCCATCGGCGGCCTGAAGATCCGGGTCGAGCGGGACGTCAAGTGGGGCGGCCACTTCGGCACCGCGGGCACGATCAAGGCGGGCTACCGCAAGCTGTCGGGCGAGCAGGCCCTGTGGTACGGCCGCTCCCGCGTCGAAAGCGACGACTTCTCCCGCATGGGCCGCCAGCGCTGCGTCATCGGCGCCTTCGCCCAGCAGGCCACCCCCGGCGTGATCCTGACGAACTTCACCAAGATCGCCGGGGCGGCCAAGCGGCTGGCCCAGACGAACATCCCGCGTCCGCTCGTCGCGCCGCTGGCGGACCTGGCGCTCAAGGTCAAGGACGCCAAGATCACCAGCCTCCAGTTCGTGCCGCCGGACTTCTACTCGGGCCGGCCCGACTGGGTCAAGATCCGGGCGGCCACGAGGAAGGCGATCGCCGACTCCGACCGTTCCGCCCGCCAGGCCCAGACCGCCAACGTGACCGCCTCCCCTGGCCCCTCGGGTTCCCCGACCACCTCGCCGTCGCGGACGCAGGCCCAGACGGGTACGCAGGCCGGGACGCCGACGGAGACCCCGACCCGCAACACCCAGAAGAGCGGCGCGAAGTCCCTGGCGGAGCTCTGCGGCCTGTAACCGCCCCGCCCTGCCGATCCACCCCGCCCTGCCGGATCCGCTCCGGCAGGGCGGTCCCGCGTGAGGACCCCCATGGGGGCGGCGCCGACGGCAGATCGCGGAAGCCCGCCGGTCCCCTTGGTCACACGAGCGCGGTCTTGCGCGGCATCACCGCGAGAGCGCCCAGGTAGAGCAGGGCGGCCACGATGAGCAGCCCCTTGTAGCCGATCACCAGCGCCAGGTACTCCAGGCAGCCGCCGACCATCGCGCCGAGCAGGTTCGCGCCGAAGGACGTGGTCGCGTCGGCGGTGTCGGAGAAACGTTTGGCGAAGACCACGTTCGCGGCGAAGATCGGCAGGAACGCCACCGTCACGGCCGCCACGGCGCGCAGCGGCACCGGCAGCGACAGCAGCCACGCGTTCGGCACGAGCCAGGCCAGCAGCAGGCCGGCCAGCAGCACGGCGTACATGACGGGCAGCGGCGGGGTGCGGAAGCGGCGGGTCACCTCGACGGCGGCGAGCACGGCGACCAGCACCCCGGCGAAGACGATCGCGTTGACCACCCAGGTGGTGCCGAACAGCAGCGCGAAGCCGGTCACGCTCTTGGTCTCCAGCAGCATGAACGCCACCCCGAGCAGGAACAGGTCGGAGTAGGGCTTCATGCGCCCGTACGGGCCCGCCACGACGCGGACGGCCAGCAGGCTGACGATGAGGATCAGGCCGAGGGTGATGATGTAGATCGGCGGGATCGTCCGGTCCTTGAGGTAGAGGAAGGGACGGTCGTCGTCGGCGGGCGCCGGGGTGCCGGCGGCGGCGCCGGGCCACTCGCTCGCGCAGCGCTGGTCGGAGGCGGTCAGGCCGGCGGTGATGACGGCCTGCTGGCCGGCGGTGCTGACCACGTCGACGCAGGGCTTGTGGCCGAAGGCGGCCTGCATGGTGGAGGCCAGGCGGTCGACCAGCCAGCTCTCGCGGTAGTAGTTGTACATCGAGAAGGTGCCGCCGGGCCGCAGGTGGGCGCGGGCGGCCTTCATGGACTCCTCGGTGAACAGGTAGCTCTCCAGCCGCAGCGAGCTGGCCCCTGACACGAGTGTGAGCGAGTCGGGCAGGGCGAACAGGATCAGGTCGTAGCGGTCGCCGCTGCGTTCCAGGAAGGCGCGGCCGTCGGTGATGTGCGTGGTGACGCGCGGGTCGGCGTAGGGCTTGTCGGGGTGGACGGCGCCGCCCAGCTCGCGCAGCTTGGGGTCGATCTCGACGGCGTCGACGTGCTGGGCGCCCTTGGACAGCGCGATGGCCACGTCGGTGCCGCTGCCCGCGCCGACGATCAGCACGTCCTTGGGCGGCCTGGTGGTGCGCTCGTAGGGCAGCCCGTACTGGCGCTCCCACTGCAGGCGGGCGTAGGCGGGCACGGCCTGCTGGTGGGGGATGCCGTTGACGGCGATGTCGGTGACCGGCACGCCGAGCATCTGCATCGCCTTGTAGGTCACCTTGTAGTACGGCGACCACAGCGCCCCGGCCGTCAGCGTCTCCGACAGCAGCAGGCCGACGACCACGAGCGCGGGCAGGACCACCAGGCCCAGGTAGAGCGAGCGGGGACGGGGCACGAGCAGCAGGCCGTAGCACAGGGCCGCGACCGCGCCCCAGAACACCGGCGGCGCCGACAGGAACGACAGCGCCGTGAACGCGGCGATCCCGCTGAGGCTGCCGATCAGGTCGTAGCGGTAGGCCTCCAGGCGCGGCAGCTCGGGGAAGCAGCGCCCGACCAGCTCGGCCGGCCCCATGAGCACCGCCGCGGCGGCGACGAAGATCACCGGCAGGATCAGCCAGGCGGGCGGCCCGACGGTGCCGAGGCTCGTCCAGTACAGGACGCCCTCGGTGTTGCGGTCGACGGTCACCGGGAAGGCCAGCACGAGGGCCACCAGGACGAGCAGGACGACCGGCGAGTAATAGGGCTGGCGCCGCGAGCGCCCCTCGCGCAGGAATCCGAGTCCGATTCCAAGAAAAGAACCGAGCAGGACAAAATTGGTGAAATAACTCAGATGAACAATGTTCGATCCGGTCCACCGGATGAGCGCCAGTTCGAGGAAAAGCATGAAGGCACTGGCGAGAACGAGCCTCGGCCGAACCGGCAGCCAGTGATGTCTTTCTCCGTCGGAAACCGGCGTCTGCGCCTGGAGCGTCATGATGCATCACCGTAGTGAACAGACCGAAAACAAGGAAGTCTGACGCCCCGGAAACAATATCCGTCCGCTTCGCCAGTTATGCCATGTTTTCGCAGGTCACAACCGCTGCAAGGGGCTGGACGAGCCTTGGCGGATGCAGGAATGTTGGGTCGTTCGTTTTCCCCCTATGTTCGGTGGTGACTCATGCGGGTCCTGATCCAGCTCCGCCCCTCCCCCGATCTGGTCGCGGCCGTCGCCGACCCCGGCCAGACCGCCACCACGGCCGACGTCGCCGACGGTCTGCCCGGCGTCGAACTCGACACGGCCTTCACACCGGTCGCCGTGCCGAGGCCGGTCCCGGTGGCCGGCGGCGATCCCCTCTCCCTTCACCAGCCACTCACCTTCTCGCTGGCCGCCGAGGACGCCTCCGTGCTCGTCCGCGGCACGATCTCCGACGACGAGCTGACCTCGCGGGTCACGCTGCTGCCCACGCTGCGGCCCGACGTCGTCGGCGTGTTCGCCGATCCGGTGATCGAGTCCAGCCTGACCTGCGGCGGCAATCCGCCGGTGGGCGACTGGCACGACGTCGAGCGCCTGCTCAACGTCGCCGGCCTGCACGCCGAAGGGCTCGACGGCGCCGGGGTGGCGCTGGCCGTGCTCGACACCGGCATCAACGCCGCCCACGTCGCCAGACAGCTCGGCCGCGGTGTCACGCTCGACGCCGAACGCAGCTGGAGCCCCTCCGGCGTCACCGGGCGGGCCGGCCAGTTCGAGGTCGACCACGGCACGATGTGCGCCTTCGACGCGCTCATCGCCGCGCCGCAGGCGTCCCTGATCGACGTCCCGCTGCTGCGGTCGGCCCGGCCGGGCGGTTCGGCGCTCGACGGGCTGCTGTCGGACGCGGTGGCCGCCTTCACGCACCTGCGCACGGTGCTGGAGGCCCAGCCGGCGGCGTCCAGATCGCTGGTGGTGAGCAATTCGTGGGGGTCGTTCTCCCCCGAATGGGACTTCCCCGTCGGGCATCCGGGCAACTACTCCGACAACGCGGCCCACCCGTTCAACCTGGTGGTGGCCAGTCTCGACCGGGCGGGCGCGGACGTGCTCTTCGCGGCGGGCAACTGCGGCAAGGAGTGCCCCGACGGCCGGTGCGCCTTCCCCAACCGGCCCATCGGGGGCGCCAACTCCCATCCCAAGGCGCTGTCGATCGGCGCGGTCGACGTCAACGGCGAGCGGGTGGGCTACTCCTCGCAGGGCCCCGGGCGGCTGACCGCGCGCAAGCCCGACGTGTGCGCGTACACGCACTTCTCGGGGTCGCGGGCGTTCGGCGACGGCGAGCCCGACACGGGCACCTCGGCGGCGACGCCGGTGGCCGCCGGGCTGGTGGCCGCGGTGCGCACCCGATGGCCGGCCGCCAAGCTGTCACCTGCGCAGCTGCGGGCGCTGCTGCGGCGCACCGCCGAGGACCGCAGCGAGGTGGGCTTCGACTACGACTACGGCTACGGGACGGTCGATCCGGCGGGCATCCTGGCCGCGCTGCACCGGCGGGCCAGGGCGGCGGCCTGATCGCGGGCGGGCGGGCCGTCCCGGAGCGGCCCGCTCACGCGGTCTCCCGGTTGAACACACGGGCCCCGACGGCCAGGCCGACCACCGCCAGGACGGCGGTGACGGCGACGCCGAGCCCGACCGTGCCGGTGGCGTAGTGGCCGGCGAACAGGTCGCGCAGCGCCTCCAGCACGTACCTGAAGGGGCTGAGGCGGGACAGGACGTCCAGCCAGCCGGGCGCCATCGACATCGGCAGGAACGCGCCCGACAGCAGCACCAGCGGGATGACCGCCGTCGACATCACGGGTGCGAAGAGCTGCTCGCCGATGGTCAGCGCGACGGCGTACGACATCGCGGCCAGGCTCGCTCCCAGCACCACGACCAGCACGAACCCGGCCACGAGCCCGGCGATCGGCACCCGCATCCCGAAGGCGAACCCGACGGCCAGCAGCATCACCGTCTGGACGACCATCGTCACGGCGTTGTTGAGCACCCGTCCCAGCAGCAGGGCCAGCCGGCTGGCCGGGGTGACGCGCAGGCGCTCCAGCACGCCGAAGCGCCTGTCGAAGACCACCCCGAACCCGGCCAGCCCCATGCTCATCAGGCCGAGCTGGACGATCAGCCCCGGCACCAGCACCTCCCAGGTGCCGAACGTGGCGAAGATCGGCCCGAACAGCACCAGGAACAGCAGCGGCTGGACGGCGCCGAAGACAATGCCGAGCTTCTGCCTCAGGGTGGCGCGCAGGGAGTGGCGGAACAGCACCCAGGTGTCGCGCAGCATCAGACCCCCGCCTCCTCGCGCAGCGACCTGCCGGTGATGTCGAGGAACGCCTCGTCGAGCGTGCGGCCCGCCTTGAGCTCGGCCGGGGTGCCCTCGGCGGCGATGCGGCCGCCGTCGATGATCAGCAGGCGGTCGCAGAGCGCGTCGGCCTCGTCGAGGTAGTGGGTGGTCAGGAAGATCGTCACGCCGTGCTCCTCGCGCAGGGAGCGGACGTGCTCCCACAGGTTGGCGCGGCTCTGCGGGTCGAGGCCGGTGGTCGGCTCGTCCAGGAAGAGCAGCCGGGGGTCGTGCAGCAGGGCGAAGGCGATGTCGAAGCGGCGGCGCTGGCCGCCCGACAGCGCGCCGCCCACGCGCTCCTCCAGGCCGGCCAGGTCGAGCCGGGCCAGGACCTCGCGGTACCTGGACCTGGCCGCGGCCCTGGTCAGGCCGTACAGCATGCCTTGCAGTTCCAGCTCGTCGGCGAGCGGGGCCATGACGTTGACGCCGCCGCCCTGCGAGACGTAGCCGATGCGGCGGCGCACCTCTCGCGGGTCGCCCAGCAGGTCGTGGCCCGCCACGGTGGCGGTGCCCGAGGTGGGGCGGAGCAGGGTCGTCAGCATGCGCATGGTCGTGGTCTTGCCGGCGCCGTTGGGGCCGAGGAAGCCGACGATCTCGCCGGCCTCCACCGAGATGTCGACGCCTTTGACGGCCTCCACGCCGCCTTCGAAGGTCTTGGTCAGACCTGTGGTTCTCAACATGTGTGATCGCCTCCAAAATTAGGGTAACCACAATTTTGGGGTCACTGCAAACTTGGTATCATGGCGGCATGGAAGAGGGGCTGCGGGAGCGCAAGAAGCGGGAGACCAGGCAGCGCATCGCGGACATGGCGATGGGGCTGTTCATGACGCGCGGGTTCGACAGCGTGACCGTGGCCGAGATCGCGCGGGCCGCGGACGTGTCGGTCAACACGGTCTTCAACTACTTCCCGACCAAGGAAGACCTGTTCGCCGACCGGCAGGAGCTGGTGACCGACCTGCCGCAGCAGGTGGTGCGCGGGCGGCGGCCGGGCGAGAGCGTGGCGCGGGCCTTCCGCCGCGACTTCCTGGACGCCCTCGACTCACGCGACTGGCGCTACGGCCTCAACGCGGGCGGCGACGTGTTCGCCCGGATCGTCAACGACAGCCCGTCACTGGTGGCCAAGCTGCACGAGCTGCACGTCGCGCGGGTGCAGGCGCTGGCCGCGGCCCTGACCGACGAGCTCGACGCCGACCCCGACGACCTGACCCCGCGGATGGTGGCCACGCACGTCCTCGGCACGACCAAGATCCTCACCGATCACGCGATGACCCGGACGCTGGCGGGCGAGAGCTGGGAGACGATCGCGCCCGACCTGCGGGCGCAGGCCACGGCGGCCTTCGACCTGCTGGAGTCGGGCATCGGCGGCTACTGCGTGCGGCCTCTAGTTGTTGGAGAAGATGGCCGACAGGATGCCGGCCCCGAGCCCGAGGACCATGAACGCGGCCCCGATGATTAGCAGGATCGTGGCGATCATGCCGCAGACACGGCCGGCCTGCACCGCGCCCCGGTTGTCGTAGGGGTAGCCGCTGCCGTCGATCTCCTTGAGCGCCTTGTTGCCCATCGACCAGGCGAAGGGGCCGAGGATGCCGCAGACCACCAGGCTCAGGATGCCGAGGACGAGGATGGTGGTGCCGTTGGGGTGGCTCTGGGGCGGCGGCCCGTAGTAGGACGGTCCGTAGTTCGGATACGACATGCCCCTTGCGCCCCCTTGCCCCTGTGACTATCAGGTGCGATTTATACCACAGGCAACTCCTTGATCATGTTGCTGCATCATGGAACGGCACATGACCGATCTTTAGGAGCCTGCCCCCGTGCGTGAACGCGTCCAAGCCCTCCTCGCCGACCGGCGCTTCCAGCGCTTCATCGTCGGCGTCATCCTGGTCAACGCGGCCACCCTCGGCCTGGAGACCGTCCCCGCCGTCGCCGGGGAGTTCGGCCACGTGCTGGTCGCCATCGACCACGTCGCCCTGTACATCTTCGTGGCCGAGCTGCTGGCCAAGGTCTACGTCGAGCGGTCGGCGTTCGTGCGCGACCCGTGGAACCTGTTCGACACCGCGATCGTGGGCATCGCCCTGGTCCCGGCGTCCGGCGGGCTGTCGGTGCTGCGCTCGCTGCGCATCCTGCGGGCCCTGCGCCTGCTGTCGGTGGTGCCGAGCCTGCGCCGGGTGGTCTCGGCGCTGCTGCGCGCCCTGCCCGGGATGAGCTCGATCGTGGTGCTGCTCTCCCTGGTCCTGTACGTGGCCGCCGTCATGGCCACCAAGCTGTACGGCGACGACGCCCCCGAGCGCTTCGGCAGCCTGCCGACCTCGCTGTTCACCCTCTACCAGACGATGACCGGGGACGACTGGGGCAACATCGCCCGCGAGGTGATGGGCGCCCACCCCACGGCCTGGATCTTCTTCACCATCTTCATCCTCGTCTGCACGTTCGTCGTGCTGAACCTGTTCATGGCGGTCGTGGTGAGCGCCATGGACGAGGAGTCGGCCGAGGAGCGGGCGGCGTTGGAGAAGGACAACAGCGTGCACACCCAGCGCATCCTGGAGGAGCTGAGCGCCCTGCGCCGCGAGGTCGCCGAACTGCGCCGGCAGGACGTCGCCGGCTGACCCGCCCGCCGGCCCCGGCCGCACGGCTAGCGCGAATAGAACTCCACCACGAGCTGCTCGTCCACCGGCACCGCGATCTGCTCGCGCTCGGGCCGGTGGGTGAGGGTGAAGCTCAGGCCGGCGTGGTCGACCGTCAGGTAGGGCGCGATGCGCTCGTCGGCGTGCACGCCCTCGGCGGCGGCCACGAAGGGCTGCATGCGCCGCGAGCGCTCCCGCACCGTGACGATCTGGCCCGGCTTGACCAGGTAGCTGGGGATGTCCACCTTGCGGCCGTCCACGGCGATGTGGCCGTGGGTGACGTACTGGCGGGCGGCGTAGATCGAGGGGGCCAGGCCGGCCCGCAGCACCAGGGAGGCCAGGCGGCTCTCCAGGATCGTGACCAGTTCGGCGCCCGAGGCGCCCGGCTTGCGTACCGCCAGGTCCCAGTAGCGGCGCAACTGCCGTTCGGACACGTCGTAGTACCAGCGCAGCTTCTGCTTCTCCAGCAGCCGCAGCCCGTAGTCGCCGGTGGTGCGGCGGTTGGTCTTGCGGCCGTGCTCGCCCGGCGGGTACGGCCGCTGCTCGAAGTAGCGGACGGCTTTCCTGGTCAGCGGGACGCCCGCGCGACGCGACAGTCGCACCTTCGGGCCGGTGTAGCGCACGTTCACCTCCGTGTGGTTAGGTAATCCTTACTTAGGTAAGCCTAACCTATCAGTGGATGTGATCTCCATGTTGCCCCTCGCCGAGCGGATCCGTACTCTCGCCTCGACCTCGACGCCGGCCAACCTCACGGTGGACGGCGTCCACCGCCCCGCCCGCGGCGGCGTGGACGAGCGCGGCCGCCCGGTGCTGCTGGTCCGGCCCGGCGAGCCCCTGCACGGCCTGCGCGAGGACGCCGTGGTCGCGGTGAACCTGACGGCCATGCGGCAGCTCGGCGAGGTGACGCATCCGCGGGCGCTGATCGAGGTGCACGGGTGGGCGGAGGCCGTACCGGAGTCGCAGGCCCGCTCCGCGGCGGTGGCGGTGGCCGCGCACAGCGCCGACGAGGGCCTGTTCGACGCCCTGGAACGGTACGGTCACCCCGGCGCCCCGCGCCTGCTGCGCCTGGACCGTGGCCCAGGTGGTCTACCTGACCGGCCAGGAGTCCGGCGTGCTCGACGCCGACGACTACCTCGGCGCGGCGCCCGACCCGCTGACCGAGACGGCCGAACGGGTGATCGCGCACGTCAACGCCTCCCACCGGCCGCAGCTCACCGCGGGCGTGGCCAGGCAGCTCGGCGAGGAGCCCGGCGAGGTGTGGCTGTGGGAGCTCGACCGGTACGGCGCCACCGTACGCGTGGACGAGTCGCTGGTGCGCTTCCCGTGGCCGGTCCCCGCCCGCTCGGAGCTGTGCCTGGAGACGGCGTTGCGCGGGCTGCTGTGCGCATGTTGATCACGATTGACGCCGTATTTTCCGGGCGGACGTCCACTACCGGCCGACCCATGCCTCCGCCTCGCTACCATCGGGGTACGTGAGCGGAACCCATCGATCAGCGGCGCGAGCCGCCTCCTCCCCGTCCGAGGGCGGCGGGCGGCGCGGGCGGGCGCTGATGGCCGCCGGGGTGCTGCTGGGCACGCTCATGCTGGCCACCGCGGGCGCGCTCATGGGCGACACGTTCAACTCGCCGGGCCTCGACCCGGTCCACTGGCCGCACGACGCGCGCCGGACCTCCGGGGAGCCGGGGCCCGTCGCCACCGACTCCCGCCGTCCCGTCGCGGTGAGGTCGGAACGCGCCGCCGTCGCCTCCGGCCCCGTCGCCGACCGGCCCGCCAAGACCGCCACAGGGCCCGCCGTGGGCCGTACCGGACCTTTCGTGGCCGGTTCCACACCGCCGGGCGGGTCCACGCCGTCGGCCGTCCAGCCGGAGGGCGGGCGGGGAACGCGCCGCCCGCACTCGACCGTCCCCGGCCCCGCCGCGACGGCCCCGGGCCGGACCCCGGCGCCGTCGCCGTCCCGCCCGCACGGCTCCCGGCCCGGCCCCACGCCGACGCCGTCCATGAGCACGGGCCCGGCGGCGAGCGACCCGCCGTCCCATCCGCACGGCACCCCGCCGGGCCGCGTCCCGTCCAGGACCCACGGCCCCAAGAGCCGGACGTAGCTCCCCCGCCTGTAGACGGGCGTTCACCCAGTTGTTGATCATCCGTCGCCGGTGGCCCGTAAGGTGGGCTCCCCATCGGGGGACGGAGTGGCGATGACGCGGGAGTTCTGGGCGGACGACACGTCGTTGGCGAACGCGGCGCACGCCATGGACGAGTCCGCGGACCTGTTCGGGCGGCACGTGGACACACTGCTGGGCCGCCTGTCGGGCGGGGGCCGCTCTCCGTGGGGCATCGGCGTGGTCGGCATGGCCGTGGACGAGATCAACCTCCTGGTCGGCGAGGCGTGCACCCGCCTGCACGAGAGCATGGCCAGCGCCGGGACGGGCCTGCGGGACATGGCCGCCGTCCGCCGGGCCGCCGAACGGGCGACGGTGCCGACCGCCCGGGTGATCGACGCTTCATGACGGTGATGCTGCCGCCCCAACTGGAGATCGCCTTCCAGGCGCTCGGCGTGCCCTGGCCCACCCAGGACGAGGACGGGCTGCGCGCCGGCGCGGCGGCCTACCGTGAGTGCGCGGCGGCGCTCGTCGTCCAGGTCACGCCGCTGGTGCGCGAGTCGCTCGGCCGGGCCGCCACCGGCAGCGCGGGGCTGCACATGGAGGCGGTGGCCGCGTTCTGGGACGAACTGGACCGGGACGACGACCGCTCGGGCCACCTGTCCAGGATGGGCACGACCCTGAACGCCCTGGCCGACGCGCACGAGGCGGCGGCGCTGCTGGTGGAGGCGCTGAAGGCGGTGCTCGTCGCGCTGGCCGCCGGGGTGGTCGCCGTCCTGGTGTGGGCGGTGGCGGCGGCCGCGGTGAGTGGTGGGGCGGCGGCTCTCCAGGCCAGGTCCGCGCTCCTGTCGTTACGGGTCTCGGCCATGCGCTTCTGCCGGGCCTTCGTGCGCCAGCTGGAGCGCTTCTTCGCGCGCGACCTGGCCACGGGGCTGCGAGCGCTGCTGCACCCCGTCCTCAGCGCCCGCAAGGCCCGCACCCTGACGAAGGAACGGGCGGGCGCCCGGCCGGTCGGCGCCGCCGAACGTGACCTGCTGTCCAGGCTGAGCCGGGTACGGGACAAGGACGTCGTCCCGTACCCGCATGCCGGCGACGAGGGCGTCTACCTGGTCACCCTCGACGACGGCAGCCGCGCGATCTACAAGCTGCCCCCCGGCCGCAGCCCCCGGGAGACGGTGCCGAGGTCGGGCATGCCGCGCCGCGAGGCCGAGGCGTACCGGTTCAGCGAGCGCCTGGGCTGGGACCTCGTACCGCCCACGACGACCTGGGACGGCCCCCACGGGCACGGCTCGGTGCAGCTGTGGGTGGAGAACGCGCGCGGCGGAGGCATGGGACGCGGCGTCCCGGAGATCCAGCGCGAGCGCGCGGCCGTCTTCGACTACGTCATCGGCAGCCTCGACCGGCACTCGGAGAACTACCTGACCGACGAGGCAGGCGGCCTCCGGCTGATCGACAACGCGCTGTCGAACCCCCGGTCGCACACCCGGGCCATGCGCTCGCCGTTCCTCATGGCCTACCGCGACGAGCCGCTCAGCCCCGGGATCGTCGCCGACCTGCGGGCGCTGGACCTGGAGCAGGAGGCCCGGCTGCTGCGCGAGTCCGGGTTCGGGCACCGGGAGATCAGGGGCAGGCTCCAGCGGCTGCAGGAGCTGCGGGAGCAGGGCATGATCACCTCGTCGGCGTGGCGCGGCCGGATCCAGTCCGGCGACAGCTGGTGACGGCGGCCTCCGGCCGGTTCACCCCTCGCCGCTCCCGGGCGTCATGCCGCGCAGGAGGTAGCCGAGGCCGGTGGCGAAGGTGGCGTCCCAGTCGTGGCCAAGGCCGTGCGCGGCCAGCGCCGGGTAGCTGGCGGCCCGCTCGCGCAGGAACGCGTCGGTGTCGTGCAGGTCGCGGCGCTGCCAGGTGACCTGCATGATGACCGAGCCCATGACGTAGTTGGACAGGCTGTAGGCGGCCTGCGGGCCGTCGAGACCGGCCCCGGACAACGTCCGGTAGAGGAAGTCGGTGCGCTCCAGGGCGTTGGGGCCCATGAGCGGGCGGTCGAGGATGGTGGCCGACCAGGGGTGGCGCAGCAGGGCGGCGCGCCAGCCGTCCATCAGGTCGCGTGCGGCCGTGCGCCAGTCGTCGTGGTCCCCGGGGAGCGGCACCTCGCCGAAGACGGCGTCGAGCGCCAGGTCCAGGACGTCCTCCTTGGTGCGGACGTGCCAGTAGAGGGTGGTCGAGCCGGTGTCGAGGCGTTCGGCCAGCCGGCGCATGGTGAGCCCGCCCACGCCCTCCTCGTCGAGCAGCGCGACGGCCTCGGCGACGATCCGGTCAAGCGTCAGCCTGGGCTTGGCGTCCTTACGGGGGCGCACCCATACGTTGTCCACCCGTCGGATAATACGCTGTACGCGGACCGGATCGATGGTCTAGTAATGGAACATGGGTCATATCGAGGTGAGCGGCGTGACGTACCTGCTGCCGGACGGGCGTCCGCTGCTGCTGGAGGCGTCGTTCAAGGTGGGCGACGGCGCCAAGGCGGCGCTGGTCGGCCCCAACGGCGCGGGCAAGACGACACTGCTCCGGCTGATCGCGGGCGACCTGCGCCCCGACGACGGGCGGGTCACCACCGGGGGCGGCGTCGGGGTGATGCGGCAGTTCCTCGGCACCGGCAGCGTGCGCGACCTGCTGCTGGGCGTCGCGCCCCTACGGGTGCGGGAGGCCGCGGCCGAGCTGGAGCGCGCGGAGTCGGCGATCGGGCGGTGCGACGACGAGCCCCGGCAGCTCGCCTACGCCCAGGCGGTCGCCGACTTCGCCGACGCGGGCGGCTACGAGCTGGAGGTCGTGTGGGACGTGTGCGCGACCGAGGCGCTCGGGCTGCCGTACGAGCGGGTCGCCGGCCGGGGGCTGGACACGCTGTCCGGCGGCGAGCAGAAACGGCTGATGCTGGAGGCGCTGCTGCGCGGCCCCGACGAGATCCTGCTGCTCGACGAGCCGGACAACTACCTGGACGTGCCGGCCAAGCAGTGGCTGGAGCGGGCGGTCAGGAGCTCGGCCAAGACGGTGCTGCTGGTCTCGCACGACCGTCGGCTGCTGGCCGAGGCGGCCGACCGCGTCGTCACGGTGGAGGGGCGCGAGGTGTGGGTGCACGGCGGCGGCTTCGCCGGTTACGCCGAGGCCCGCAGACGGCGCGGCGAGCGTCTGGAGGAGCGGCGGCGGCGCTGGGAGGACGAGCGGGGCCGGCTGCGCCGGCTGGTGCACGTCCTGCGGCAGCGGTCGGCGAACAACGACGCGCTCGCCGGGGCCTACCGGTCGGCGGTGTCCCGGCTGGAGCGCTTCGAGCGGGCGGGGCCGCCGAGCCGGCCGCCGAAGGAGCAGAACGTACGGATGCGGCTGCGCGGCGGGCGTACCGGGAAACGGGCCGTGACGTGCGCGGACCTGGAGCTGACCGGCCTGGTGCGGCCCTTCTCCACCGAGGTCGCCTACGGCGAGCGGGTCGGCGTGCTGGGCCTGAACGGCACCGGCAAGAGCCACTTCCTGCGCCTGCTGGCCGGCGAGCCCGTCGCGCACACCGGCGTGGCCCGGCTGGGCGCCCGCGTCGTCCCCGGCCACTTCGCCCAGACCCACCTGCGGCCCGACCTGCACGGACGGCCCGTCGCCGAGCTGGTCACCGAGACGTTCGCGCTGACCAGGAACGAGGCCATGGCCGCGCTGGCCCGCTACGAGCTGGCGCCGGCCGGCGGGCAGCGGTTCGAGACGTTGTCGGGCGGCCAGCAGGCCCGGCTGCAGATCCTGCTGCTGGAGTTGTCGGGGGCGACGCTGCTGCTGCTCGACGAGCCGACCGACAACCTCGACCTGGCCAGCGCGCAGGCGTTGCAGGAGGGGCTGGACGGCTTCGCGGGCACGGTGCTGGCGGTCACGCACGACCGCTGGTTCGCCGACGACCTGGACCGCCACCTGATCTTCGGCGCGGACGGCGTGGTGCGGGAGAGCCCCGAACCCCGCTGGGACCTCTAGCTGGAGGCGGCCAGGCCGCGCTCGCGGCGCAGCGTGGAGACCGTCATCGTCTCGTCGACCGCCTCGGGCGAGAGCACGTGGTCGAGAACCATCACCGCGCAGCCGCTGATGCCCGCCCCCGCGCCGAGCCGGCTCGGCTCGATGCGCAGCCGCCGGGTCGCCAGGGCGGTGGAACGCCGGTAGACGACCTCGCGGATGCTCGACACCAGCGGGCCGAACGCCTCGGCCATGTCGCCGCCGAGCACCACGACCGACGGGTTGAGGATGTTGACCGCCCCGGCCAGCACCTCGCCGATGCGGCGGCCGGCCGTGCGGACCGTGGCCATCGTCTCGGCGTCGCCCGCGCGCACCAGCGCGGTCACGTCGGCGATGGTCACGACGTTCTTGCCCGCCTCGCGCAGGTCGCGCAGCAGCGCGGTGCCACTGGCGACGGAGTCGACGCAGTCGGTGTTGCCGCAACGGCACAGCACGCCGCCGCCGTCGAGCACGGGGATGTGGCCGATCTCGCCGGCCGCGCCCATCGCGCCGCGCAGGATCTCGCCGCCGGCGATCACGCCCGCGCCGATCCGGGTGGAGACCTTCACGAACATCAGGTCGTCGAGGTCGGGGTAGGCGCCTCGGTGCTCGCCGATGGCCAGCACGTTGACGTCGTTGTCCACGAGCACCGGGACGGGGAACCGGTCGCGGATGATCGGCGGGATCACCACGCCGGTCCAGGAGGCCATCACCCGGGCGCTCTCCGTACGGCCCTGGGCGAACTCGACGGTGGCGGGCACGCCCATGCCGACACCCCTGACGCACGAGCGGGGGCGGTCGCCGAGCAGCTCGTCCCAGGTGTCCATGAGCAGCGGGAGCACGACGTCGGGGCCCTGCTCGACGTCGATGAAGAAGTCACGGCCGGCCAGCTCGCGCCCGGCCAGGTCGCAGACCGCGACCCGGGTGCGGCTCGCGCCCAGCGCGGCGACCAGGACGACGCCGCCGCCGGAGTTGAACTCCAGCCGGACCGGCGGCCGCCCGCCCGTGGAGGGCGCGTCGGTGCGCTCGACGACCAAGCCGCGTTCGAGCAGCTCGCCGACGCGCAGTTGCACCGCCGGACGCGACAGACCGGTCACCCGGCCGAGGTCGGCGCGCGTGACGGCCTCACCTGTGCGGATGAGGCGGAGCACCTCGCCACTCGTGGCGAGGGTCGCGGCGGTACGTCGAGGCATCGGCTAAGTGAATCACATGGGCTTCGGTAATGAAAGGTGAAGACTTTTTCATCTCAGATAGCAAAACCCTGCTTGTGTACGACCCGAACTCTCGTTAGTGTCCGTTCTGTCCTTCTTGGTAGATCAACGGAGCTTCGCCTTGTCCCCCCTCTCGACCGCCAGCCCCGCCCATACCGCCGATCTCGTCGTCTTCGGCGGCACCGGCGACCTGTCCATGCGCAAGCTGATCCCGGCGCTCTACCACAGCGACAGGGACGGCCGGCTGTCCCCCGAGACCCGCGTCATCGCCATGTCCCGGGGCGGGCTGACCGACGCCGACTTCCGCGGCAAGGTGGACGCCGAGGTACGCGACCAGGTCCCCGTGGACGACCCCGCCGTCTGGCAGCGCTTCCTCGGCCGTCTGCACCACGTCTCGGTGGACGTCGGCGGCGAGGACAAGTCCGGGTGGGGTGCGCTGACCAGGCTGCTGGCCGGTCACGAGCAGCGCGACCGGGTGTTCTACCTGGCCAGCCCGCCGATGACGTTCGGCCCCTTCTGCCGCGAGCTGGACGAGGCCGGCCTGGTCACCCCGCTCTCGCGGGTGGTGCTGGAGAAGCCGCTCGGCCGCGACCTGCCCAGCGCGCAGCGGATCAACGACGAGGTCGGCGCCATCTTCGACGAGCGCCAGATCTTCCGCATCGACCACTACCTGGGCAAGGAGACGGTGCAGAACCTGCTGGTCCTGCGCTTCGCCAACGCCTTCCTCGAACCGATCTGGAACTCGTTGTGGATCGACCACGTCCAGATCACCGCCGCCGAGACCGTCGGCACGCCGGGACGGCGCGGCTACTACGACCATGCGGGCGCGCTGCGCGACATGGTGCAGAACCACCTGCTCCAGCTCCTCACGCTGACCGCGATGGAACCGCCGTCCCGCAACGACCGCGAGTCCATCCGCGACGAGAAGGTCAAGGTGCTGCAGTCGCTGCGGCCGGTCGTCGGGACCGAGGTGGACCGTTTCACCGTGCGCGGCCAGTACACCGAGGCCGACGGCATGCCGTCCTACCTGGACGAGCCCGCCTCCACGCCGACGACCGAGGCCTCGCGGCGGGTGGAGACGTTCACCGCGATCCGGGCCGAGATCAAGAACTGGCGATGGGCCGGGGTGCCGTTCTATCTGCGGACCGGCAAGCGCATGCCGTACCGGCGGTCGGAGATCGTGGTGCAGTTCAAGGACGTGCCGCACTCCATCTTCCCCGGCGGCACGCCGAACCGCCTGGTGCTGCGGTTGCAGCCCGAGGAGGGCATCGAGCTGCACATCATGGCCAAGGAGCCGGGCGCGGGCGAGGTGACGCTGAAGCCGGTGCCGCTGTCGCTCAGCTTCGGCAAGACGTTCACGGCCCGGGTGCCGGAGGCGTACGAGCGGCTGCTGACCGACGTCCTGGCGGGCAACCCGACGCTGTTCATGCGGCGTGACGAGGTGGAGGCGGCCTGGCGTTGGATCGATCCGATCCTGGCCGCCTGGGAGTCCTCCGCCGATCTGCCCGAGCCCTACCCCGCAGGAACCACCGGCCCCGCCGGGGCCCACGAACTGCTCGGCCGCAGCGGTCGCGCCTGGCACGAGGAGGAAGACCTGTGAATTCCGTCATCCAGGAGATCACCGATCGGATCGCCGAGCGCAGCGCGGCCAGCCGTACCGCCTACCTGGCGCGCATCCGGCGCGACGGCGAGGCGGCGCGGGCCAAGGGCCCGGCGCGCGCCCACCTGGGCTGCGCGAACCTGGCCCACGGCTTCGCGGCCGCACCCGAGGACGACAAGCTGATCCTGCGCGGCGCCGGAGGCGCCGGAAGCGCCGGAAGCACGGCCAAGCCCGGCGTGGCGATCGTGACCAGCTACAACGACATGCTCTCGGCCCACCAGCCGTACGAGACCTACCCGCCGGAGCTGAAGGCGGCGGTGCGCAGGGCGGGCGGCGTGGCGCAGGTCGCCGGCGGCGTGCCCGCCATGTGTGACGGCATCACGCAGGGCCGCGCGGGCATGGAGCTGTCCCTCTACAGCCGCGACGTGATCGCCATGGCGGCCGCCATCGCGCTGTCGCACGACATGTTCGACGCGTCGCTGCTGCTGGGCGTCTGCGACAAGATCGTGCCGGGCCTGTTCATCGGGGCGCTGCACTTCGGGCACCTGCCGGCGATCTTCGTGCCGGCCGGGCCGATGACCTCCGGGCTGCCGAACAAGGTCAAGGCGCGTACCCGCCAGCTCTTCGCCGAGGGCAAGGTGGGACGGGCCGAGCTGCTGGACGCCGAGGCCAAGTCCTACCACTCCCCCGGCACCTGCACCTTCTACGGCACCGCCAACTCCAACCAGGCGCTGATGGAGGTCATGGGCCTGCACCTGCCCGGCTCGACGTTCGTCAACCCGCACACCGAGCTGCGCCACGCTCTCACCGAGGCGGCCGGCCGCCGCGCGGTGGAGATCACCGCGCACGGATCGGAGTACACGCCGATCGGCGAGCTGGTGGACGAGAAGTCCATCGTGAACGCGTGCGTGGCGCTGCTGGCCACCGGCGGCTCCACCAACCACACGCTGCACCTGGTCGCCATGGCCGCCGCCGCGGGCCTCGTGCTGACCTGGGACGACCTGGCCTGCCTGTCGCGCGTCGTGCCGTCGCTGACCAAGATTTACCCCAACGGCCAGGCGGACGTGAACCACTTCCGCGACGCCGGCGGCATGCAGGTGCTCATCGGCGACCTGCTGGACGAGGGCCTGCTCCACGGCGACGTGCTGACCGTCGCCGGCCCCGGACTCGACCGCTACCGCGAGGCGCCGTCCCTGGTGGACGGCGAGCTGGTGTGGGAGCCGGTCACGGGCGGCAGCAAGGACCTCGACGTGCTGCGTCCGGTCGCCGAGCCGTTCTCGGCCGACGGCGGGATCCACATGGTCGAGGGCAACCTCGGCCGGGCCGTCAGCAAGGTGTCGGCGGTCAAGGCCGAGCACCTGGTGATCGAGGCCCCGGCCAAGGTGTTCGACGACCAGCTCGACCTGCTGCGCGCCTTCGAGGCCGGCGAGCTGGACGGGCAGGACTTCGTGGCCGTCATCCGCTACCAGGGCCCCAGCGCCAACGGCATGCCCGAGCTGCACAAGCTCACGCCGCCGCTGGCCGTGCTGCTGGACCGGGGGCAGCGCGTGGCGATCGTCACCGACGGCCGCATGTCGGGCGCGTCGGGCAAGGTGCCCGCGGCCATCCACCTGTCGCCCGAGGCCGCCGACGGCGGGCCGATCGCGCTCGTCCGCGACGGCGACGTGGTCCGGCTCGACTCGGCCGCCGGCACGCTGGAGCTGCGGGTGCCCGCCGAGGAGCTGGCCCGGCGCACGCCCGAGGGCCGGCCGCTGAGCGACGCGGAGTGGGTCGGCACGGGACGCGAGCTGTTCGCCACGTTCCGCCGCATGGCCGGGCACGCCGAGCAGGGCGCGGGGATCTTCGGGGTGAGCGGCGCCGAGTCGCCCCACCACGGCCCCGGGCTGGGCTTCCCCGCCGAGGCGGGCGCCTCCCACCTGGAGACGGGCGCGCCCGCGGGCACGCGGGCCACCGGGCTGCGCCGGTGAGCGTTCGTGACATCCTTCCGGCGACGGCGTGCGATCCCGGTCGCGCCCTGAGCATCGGAGGTGTGAGATGAGTGCGTTCGACCTGCCCTGGCTGGTCGCCGACATCGGGGGGACCAACGCCCGGTTCGGGCTGGTCACCTCGCCGCAGGCCCGGCCGACGAACGTCGCGGTGCTGGCCGGCTCCGCCTACGCCACCCTGCCCGACGCCGTGGACGCCTACCTCGCCGAGCACGCGGGCGGGGCGCGTCCGGGCGCGGCCTGCCTGGCGCTGGCCGGGCCCATCGACGGCGACCGCTACCGGCTGACGAACTCGGCGTGGGCCGGGTCCGTCCGCGACCTGGGCATCCCGTACGCGGTGCTGCTCAACGACTTCGAGGCGCTGGCCGTGTCGCTGCCGCACCTGGAGGGCCCCGATCTGGTGTCCCTGGGCGGGCCCGAGCCCGGCGACGGCGTCAAGGCCGTGCTGGGTCCGGGGACCGGGCTCGGCGTCGGCGGGCTCGTGCCCACCGACCGGGGCTGGACGCCCGTCCCGGGCGAGGGCGGGCACGTCACGGTGCCGGTGATCGACCGGCGGGAGCTGGAGATCGTACGGGTGCTGCAGGCCGAGGGGCTGCCGCACGTCGTGGCCGAGCACCTGCTGTCCGGCCCCGGCCTGGTACGCCTGCACCGGGCGCTGGCCAAGGTCAACGGCGTGACCGCGCCCGACCTGAACGCCTCCGACATCGTGGCCCGGCTCGACGACTCGCTCTGCGCGGAGACCGTCGAGGTGTTCTGCGAGATGCTGGGCAGCTTCGCCGGGAACGTGGCCCTCACCCTGGGCGCCAGGGGTGGGGTGTACCTGGGCGGCGGGGTGCTGCCCCGTATCGTGGAACGGGTGCGGGCCAGCGGCTTCCGCGACCGGTTCATCGGCAACCCCGACATGTCCGGATACCTGGAGGCGATCGCCACCACGCTGATCGTCGCGCCCCAGCCGGCGCTCACCGGCGCGGCCGCCTGGCTGCGCCGGCGGGCCACCACCGAACTCGTGGGCTGAGGCTCACCCTGATCACCACTAGACGGCCGCGACCGCGGCCGATGAGGAGAAGACTCTCATGAGCTTGCTCGACCTCGCCCCCGTGATCCCCGTCGTGGTGATCGACGACGTGGCGACCGCCGTGCCGATGGCCGAGGCGCTCGTGACGGGCGGACTGCCCGTCATCGAGGTGACGCTGCGCACGCCGGCCGCGCTCGGCGCGATCGAGCGGATCGCCGCGGAGGTGCCGGGGGCCACGGTCGGCGCGGGCACGATCCGCACCACCGCCGACATCTCGGCGGCCGTGGCGGCCGGGTCCCGGTTCCTGGTCTCGCCGGGCACGACGTTGTCGCTGGTGGAGGCGCTGGAGGCGAGCGGCGTGCCGTACCTGCCGGGCGCGGCCACCGTCTCGGAGGTGATGGCGCTGGCCGAGCGCGGCATCAAGGAGCTGAAGTTCTTCCCGGCCGAGGCGGCGGGCGGCGTGCCGTACCTGAAGTCGCTGGCCGGGCCGCTGCCGGACGTGCGCTTCTGCCCGACCGGCGGCATCCGGGCCGAGAGCGCCGCCGACTACCTGCGGCTGCCGAACGTCGGCTGCGTGGGCGGGAGCTGGCTCACCCCGGCCGACGTGCTGGCCGCGGGCGACTGGGCGCGGGTGGAGAAGCTGGCCGCCGACGCGGCGGCCCTGCGCCGGTAGGCCGCCCCTGCCGGAGGTCCTGGGCCTTGGCGTCCTCGTGCCGCGCCTGCTCGCACTCGGCGACGGGCGCGCGGGTGCGGCAGTCCTCGTAGACGGCGGTCGCGTGCCGGCAGATGTCGCCGCCCTCGGAGGTGAGGGTCCAGCCGTACCGGCAGAAGGCGTACTCCTCGATGCCTTCGACGCAGATGTGGCGGGCGATCTCCGTGCCCTCGACGGTCCGCGCCCGGCAGGCGTCATAGCCGGGGGCGGCGTCGCCGCAGAGCATCCCGCCGCCCCGCCGGACGCAGACGGTGTAGACCGCCGGGCGCTCGCACCGGCGGTCCGTCCCACCGGCGAACCGGCAGTACAGGTACGCCCGCGCGGCGCTCTCCCCGTCCCGCGCGCACGTCCGCGTGTCGCGTACGACGACGTCGGCGCGACGGCAGTCCGCCAGGAACGCCCTCCGGTCGCGCTGGACGGCCTCGCTGCCCCGGCAACGACGGCCGGTGAACCCGGCCTCCTCGCAGGCGTCGAGAAGGGCCCGTCCCCTCTCGCACCGCTTGGCGTCGGAGGTGTCCGCGCAGGACTCCAGCAGCTCCGGCGGCGGCCGCGTGGACCGGATCACGGGCACCGGTGTGCTCGTGGGGGCCGCCGTGTGCGCGGCTCGCGGGACGTCCCGTTCCGGGCCGTAGGCCAGCCAGAGCAGCCCTCCGACGAGCAGCACCGCCGTCAGCGCGACGGCGTACGCCCGCAGCGACATCCTGATGCCCCCTTCGCACGCCCATGCGCATATGCCGCACTTCTGGACTTATACCGCAGAACCACCGCCGACGTGGCCGTTCACGGGTAAGCGGAGATCATCAGCCCGCGCCGAACCGGGTATTCGGACGCGTGGCGGCGGGGTAGGGCAAGGAATGCCAAGCCGTAGCCCCGGGAAGCCCCATCCGCTCCTCGGAGAGCGAAAGGGACTGCCATGCCGCTGCAAACGGCCCGCCAGGAAGACCTCACGCGTCCGGTGACGCCGATCGGGAGCCTGGAGCGGGGCATCGACATCCTCCTCGCGCTGAGCGCCGCGCCCCGGCCGGTCAGCCTGGCCCAGCTCAGCCGGAGCACGGGCCTGCCCAAGTCCACGGCCCACCGCATCCTGGGCGTGTTGTGCGCCCGCGAACTGGCCCGGCGGGTGGGCACCGGCTACCTGCCCGGCCGGCAACTGGAGACCATGGCCGGCATCGCCAGGAGCCGCATCCCGGGGTCGCGCCGGGTGGTGCTGCCGTACCTGCTCTGCCTGCAGGAGACCACCCGGCAGACGGTCAACCTGGCCGTGACCGCCGGCCTGGAGGCCCGCTACGTCGAGCGCCTGTACGGTCACGACCGCGTCCGCTCCCGCTCCGACGGCACCGATCTCGCGCCGCTGCACTGCACGGCGACCGGCAAGGCGCTGCTGGCCTTCGACACCGGGCTGCGCGAGGAGGTGCTCGGGCGCGGCGGCTTCGAGCGGCTGACCCGTCGCACGATCACCGGGGTGGCCACCCTGGAACGGGAACTGGCCCAGGTCCGACGCTACGGCGTGGCCTACGCCCAGGAGGAGTACACCGAGGGCGTGTCGTGCGTGGCCG
Organism: Nonomuraea sp. NPDC001699; assembly: GCF_053596455.1. Lineage (NCBI taxonomy): Bacteria > Bacillati > Actinomycetota > Actinomycetes > Streptosporangiales > Streptosporangiaceae > Nonomuraea > Nonomuraea sp. NPDC001699. Next base: position 53,781 of record NZ_JBSFGF010000009.1, read on the forward strand.
CGCCGGTGTTCGGGCCCGGCGGCGGCGTGTGCATGTCAGTGGGGGTGGCGGCGCCCGCGCCGTCCGCGCCGCTGGCCCGGCTGGGCCTCACCGTGCGCGGCGCGGCACAGGCGATCTCGGCCGCGCTGGTGGTGGCCTGAGGTGTTCCGGCTTCTGGAACGCTCCATATGGCGCGGCCCGAAAACGTTCCGCCCAGCGAGACCCCCGCTTGCGCGACCGGCGGACGGGCGATCGCATGAGCCCATGAATCACCTTCCCGCTCCGGCCGCCGAGGAGGCGCCCGCGGCCCGGCGAGGTCAGGCCCCGACGCCCCTGGGCACGGGCCCCGGGGAGGGCACGCGTGCCTAGAGGCCTGCACAGGGCCACCGTGCTGGAGAGCCTGCGCCTGGCCGCCGCCCTCCTGCCGCCGGGCACGCCGCACGCGACGGCCGGGCTCGACCTGCTGCGTTCCCGCTCCCTGCTGACCGGCCTGCACGTGCGGTACGGCGGCCGTCCCGTGCTCGTCCGCGGCCCGCGCCGCACGGCTCTGGTGGTGCTGTCCCGCCGCGACGCCGAGCGCGTGCTGTCGGAGCCCGCCTTCGTCCCCGCCGTGCGCACGCGGGCCGCCGGGCTGCCCTACGACGTGCTGCGACCGACGTTCGCCGAGGTCGCACGCGAGGAGGCGGCGGCGCTGACGGCGGGCGTGATCGACTACGCCCGGCTGGAGGGCTGCTGGCAACGCGTGGCCCGGCGCTGCGTCTACGGCGCGGGCGCCGCCGGCGACGAGGAGCTGAGCGCGCTGCTCGCCCAGGTCAGGCGGGCGGGCAGAGGCCGGGCCAGACGCCGCCAGGAGATCCTGTCCGGCCGCTACGACGCCCGCATCCTCGACCACCTGCGCCGCGCCGAGCCCGGCACCCTCGCCGGCCTGCTGGCCGAGACCAGCGGCCCGGAGGCGCGCGGCCTGCGGCAGGCGGCGTTCTGGCTGCTCGGCTTCAGCGTCACCGCCGCGAGCCTCATGCGCACCCTCGCGCTGCTGGCCACCTACCCCGCCCAGCGCAAGTGCGCCCGCGCCGACCCCGACTACCTGCGCGCCTGCCTGCGCGAGGGCCTGCGCCTGTGGCCGCCGGTCCCGGCCCTGTCCCGGGTCACCACCGAGGAGACCGACTGGTACGGCGTCCCGGTGCCCGCCGGCACCCACGTCATCCTCCCCTTCGCCCCCCACCAGCGCAGCCCCCGCCTCCACTACGCCGACTCCTTCGCCCCCGAGATCTGGCTCGACGGCACCGCCGCCGACGAATGGTGGGCCCTGCCGCGCTGCGACGGCGTGCACCTGATGCTCGGCGTCGGCACGGCCTTCCTGGGCGGAATCCTGGCCGCGGCACGCCCCAAGGCGTCCGGCCGGCCGCTGTCGCCGCACCGCCCGCTGCCCCCGGCGCTCAACGCCGCGCGACTGCGGGTGACGATGCGTCCGCTGACGCGGCGTGCGGGCCAGAGCTGACCGGTCTTCGTCGCCACCGGGCCTCGGCTTCTCCGTTAGAGTCTGGGGGAGAAAAAGGCGTACCGGCGGGAGAAACGGTTCGGTTTGCGACGGGATGACGACGGCGAGAGGACGGCGACCGTGGGGCGCTCGGCAGGCACTCCGCTGGAGCCTGAGGATCCGCCGGCGATCGGCCCCTACGAGCTGGTGAGCCGTCTCGGCTCGGGTGGCATGGGCACCGTCTACCTCGCCAGGGGCGCCGACGGGGTCAAGGTCGCGCTCAAGGCCATCAGGCGGGATTTCACGGCCGACCCGGTCTACCGGGCGCGCTTCCACGAAGAGGTGTCCAACGCGCGCAAGGTGGCCTCGTTCTGCACCGCGCGGGTGCTCGACCACGGCGAGGACCGCGGGGTGCTCTACCTGGTCACCGAGTACATCGACGGCATCTCGCTGGAGAACCAGCTGATCGAGCACGGCGCGCTGCCGCCGTCCGTGCTGCACTCGGCGGCCGTGGGCGTGGCGGCGGCGCTGACCGCCATCCACGCCGCGGGGCTGGTCCACCGCGACCTCAAGCCGGCCAACGTCATGCTGACGCTGGCCGGGCCGCGGGTGATCGACTTCGGCCTGGCGCGTTCCACGCACGTCGCGTCCCGGCACACGAACGCCGGCATGGTGATGGGCACGCCCGGGTGGATCGCTCCCGAGCAGGTCTTCGAGGGGCACACGAGCCCGGCCGGCGACGTGTTCGCCTGGGGGTCGCTGATCGCGTACGCGGGGCTCGGCGGGCACCCGTTCGGCGAGGGGGACGCGTACGTGATGGCGGCGCGGGCCCGTACCGCGCCGCCGGACCTGCGCGGGCTGCCCGCGCCCCTCGACCGGCTGGTCGCGGCGGCCATCCACCCCGACCCGGCGCGCCGGCCCGCGGCCAAGCAGCTCCTGCTGGAACTGGTGGGGGCGGCCGACGAGCCCGCGGCCCAACTGGCGGCCACCGAACACCTGACCAACGCGTGGAACCCCTCGGAGTTCCGGCCGCTCGGCCCCATGACCCCACCCGCCGAACGCACCGGCCCCCGGCCCCCGATTCCCCCGGCGACCGGCTCCCGCCCCCCGATGCCGCCCCCGGCCGAACGCACGGGCCCCCGCCCGCCGATGCCCCCCTCCACCGAGCGCACAGGCTCCCGCGCCCCGATGCCACCTGCCGCCGAACGCACAGCATCCGGCGCTCCCATGCCGCCCATGCCTGAACGCACGGCGTCCGGCGGCCCGATGCCGCCTGCGGCCGAACGTGCGGCGTTCGGGGGGCCGGTGCCGCCCGCCGAGCGCACCGGCCCGCGTCCGCCGATGCCCGCCCCAGCGGACTACCAGGGGCCGGGCGCACCTCAGACGCCGTCCGCCGCCGACCACGCCGGGGCGCCCCACGCTGCCCAGATGCCCTCTCCGGCCGAGCTCACGGGCCCGCGGCCGCCCCAGATGCCTTCCCCGGCAGAACGCACCGGCCCCCGCCCGCCCCAGATGCCCTCCGCAGCCGAGCGCACGGGCCCCCGCCCGCCGCAGATGCCCTCCGCGGCGGAACGCACCGGTCCGCGCCCGCCCATGCCCGCCCCGACGGAGCATCCCGGTCCACGCGCGCCACAGATGCCGCCCCCCGTGGACCGGACCGGCAACATCCCGCTCCCCCACCACCAGACCACCGGCCAGGGCCCTCTACCGCCGCACACCACGGGCCAGGGCCCGCTCCCCGGGTACGTGCCCCCGCGCCCCAAACGCGGCATGTTCACCGGCTGCGTGACCGTCCTGGTGATCGCGATCGTCCTGCTCGTGGTGCTGCTGGCCGCCCTCGCCTGGATCTTCCGCTCCCCCGCCATGGGCGCGGACGGCCCGGTACAGGACGGCAAGCTGAAGTTCGCGGTAACCGGCACAAAGTGCCCCAAACCCGCGAAGTCGGCCTCCCGCCGGACCTGCCAGATCACGGTGAAGGTGAACAACGTCGGCCCCGACGCCCGCGTCCTCCAACCCGGCCAGCAGAAGCTGATCGACGCGGACGAGGCCCTGCACGGCGGGAGCAAACTCCTCGACAAGAGCGGCACCGAGATCACCCCGGTCCGCATCGCCCCCGGCCAGTCCTTCACCGGCACGCTGGAGTTCGACCTGCCGAAGAGCGCCGAGCCGGCGGGCCTTGAGGTACACGACTCGGGACAGAGCGCCGGAGCCCGAGTAGCCCTGGACTGAGCCAGAAACCCCCGGGGCGACCGCTCTCTGCCGCCGCGCCGCATGATTTCGACGGAAAGGCCTCGACGTCGACCTTCCAGCGACTACCCATGCCGACCGACGCCATCCGGCTGGAAGGCTCAGCGATCCGCCGATGGATCGCTCGCCAGAAGCGCCCCCTTCCATCGATCCGGCACGAAGAGACATGAGCCGCGACGTCGCCATCCACCTGGAGCTCGCACACGACATCGATTTCATGGACGTCCTCGATCGGCTCACCCGGATGGGGTGGGAGCTGCTGCGCGAAGAAGACGCCATCTGGTACATGACCGACTACGACTGGAAAATCCTGCCGCTGGACGGCCTGGACGAGGTGAAACGCGACATGCGCACCTCCTACGAGGCCGGGGAGGCGGTAGGCATCACCAGCAGGCTGCCCGACGGGAAGACCTTCGCGAACGTGCTGTTCCACGAGGAAAGGACATCGGCCTCCCTGCTCCCTCTGCTGGACTACCGCACCATCGCGCACATGCCGGAGTTCGTCGACCTGGGCTGGTATCTCGAAACGTTCCTGACGGCCTGCAGAGACCTGCCCATCGTACGAACAGAAGCCAGCGACCAGCGGTGACACCGTCAGCCGCGCCGGAGAGACCCCCGCCAACCTTCGCCTGCCTAAAAGGTTGAGCGATTGGTGGTGGGATGGCGGCGCGATTGAGGACATCGGGCTTTCGACCACGGGCGTGACCCGTTCTGGTGAGGGTCAGGTCGCCGCCACCTCAGAACCCCTGCTCCGCCGAGACCACACCCTCCAGCGGAGCGCCGTCGGCGAGGTGGCGCACGTTCGCGGCCACCCGTTCGGCCAGGCCACGCCAGTAGGACGACGGCGGGTTCGCGGTGTGCGGCGTGATCAGGACGTTCTCCATGTGCCACAACGGGTGCCCGGACGGCAGCGGCTCGGGATCGGTGACGTCCAGCGCGGCACCACCGATCCGCCCATCGCGCAGCGCCGCCACCAGGTCATCGGTCACGACGAGCGCGCCGCGTGCGATGTTGACCAGCCAGGCGTCCGTACGCATCAGGTCAAGCTCGGGAGCGCCGATCATGCCCTTGGTGCTCGGCGTGGTGGCCGCCGCGAGGACGACGTACGCCGCCTCCGGCAGCGCCTCCCGATATCGGGCACGGGGCAGGATGCGGTGTGCACCGGGCGCCCAGCCACTGTCGGTGACCGCGACCACCGGGCAGCCGAACGGCTCCAGCATCCTGATGAGCGCCCGCCCGATACCCCCACAGCCGATGATCGCGACCGTCGAGCCGGCGAACTCCTTCGACTCGTTCCTCCCCCACTCGGTGGCCCTGGCCAGTCGGGGCAGGTTGCGGGCCGCGGCCAGCATGAGGGCCAGTGCGTGCTCGGCGACGGGCACGCCATAGGAGCCGGTGGCGGCGGTGAAGACGGGCGCCTCGGTGATCACTCCCGCCGCGGCGTACCGCTCGACACCCGCCGCCGGCAGCTGCACCCACCGGATGCCGTCATGGATCATGGATCGCAGCTCCTCGGGGCCGCCGCGCCCGTAGTAGACGATCGCCTCCGCCTCCTCCAGCGGCACGACACTGCCACCCGACCGCCGTACGGCGTCGACCAGCACAGGCACCGGCTCAGGGCCGACATGGACGGCGACGCTCATCGGGGAACCTCCGTGACGTGCTCTCTGCTGTTCTCCAGGATCTGCTCGACCTCGGCGCGGGCACGTCCGACGATGTCCGCCGCGGCCTGTGCGGCCTCGGCCGCCCGCCCGGCGGCGACCGCCTCGGCGATCTCGTGGTGGAGGCCGATGGCGGTCGTCTCCAGGCGCTCGGGCAGGAGCAGCAGCTCTCGCCTGGCTTCGAGCAGCACCTCGGTCACCTCGGCGAGCTGAGCGAACATGCCGTTGCCCGACGCGGTCAGCAGCACCCGGTGGAAGGCCGCGTCGGCCGTGACGTAGGCCGGGCTGTCACCGGCGCGGGCGGCGGCGTCCATGGCGTGGGCGTGGGCGGCCAGTTCGTCCCGCACGCGGGGGTCGGGTTTCGCCGCGGCCAGCGCGGCGGCGGCGGGCTCGATGGCGGCGCGCAGCTCGGCCAGCTCACGCAGCTGCACCTCACGCCCCGGCGAGGCCAGCCGCCAGCGGATCACCTGGGGGTCATAAAGGTTCCAGGCGCTCATCGGCCGCACGGTGACGCCGACACGAGGACGGCTGGTGACCAGGCGTTTCGACTCCAGCACGCGGACGGCCTCCCGTGCGACGGTCCGGGAGACTCCGTACCGCTCCTGGACGTCCTCCAGTCGCAGCACCTCCCCCGCGCGGATCTCCCCGCCCGCCAGTGACCTGCCGACCGCGTCGAGCACCTGCCCGTGCAGGCCCCGTAGCGTCTCCACACTCATCGGGCCCGTCCAAGCCCCGCCAGCAGCGCCGCCACCCGCTCGCTCGCGGCACGCGGGCCGCCCGAGGTCAGCGCCGAGCCCATGCCACAGGCCACGGCACCGGCCGCGATCCACTCGGGAGCGTCGTCGATGGTCACGCCGCCGGTGGGGATCGCGGGCAGCTGCGGCAGAGCGGCCCGCACGTCCCGCAGCCAGGACGGCGACACCGCCGACGCCGGGAAGATCTTGACCGCGTCCGCCCCCTCTTCCAGGGCGCGGACGATCTCCGTCGGGGTGGTCACGCCCGGGAAGACCGGCACGCCGTAGCGGTGCGCGGCGCGGATCACGTCGGTGCGCAGGCCGGGCGAGACCAGGAACCGCGCGCCCGCCTCCACGGCGGCCCTGGCGGCGGCCTCGTCGAGTACCGTCCCCGCTCCGACCAGCGCGTCGGGGCGCTGCTCGGTGAGCCGGGCCACGGCGCTGAGGGCGCGGGGCGTGGTGAGCGCGACCTCGACGGCACGCAGCCCGGCGTCCAGCACGGCCTCGGCCGCCGTCAGCGCCGCCTCGGGCGCGGCGGCCCGGACGATGCCGAACACGCGTTGCTCCGTGACGGCCTGGACGATCTCCCAGCGGTACATGACGTCCCTTCTCCGGTTTCCCTCATCAACGCACGGCTACGGCGAGCCGCCCTCCGTGGTGACGGACGATCCCCCGCCTACCCGCCCCTGACCGCGTTTTCACGAATCGCCTTCGCCCGATTTGCGGACTCGCGATCCGCGTTCGATCGTCCTCGCCGGCCTCTTGCGGCGCAGGGGCCAGGCGCCGCAGGCTCCCCGTCACCGCACACACCAGGAGCAGGCCGACAGCAGAGTCATTCGACACACTCATGATCAGTAACGGCCCCTCTGCGGCAACGAGGTCACTCATGACGGCGAAGCATCTTCGACTGGTTTCGACTATCGGTGGACCGTTTCGGTGTGTCCGGTGAAGGCAGCCAAAGCGCGCTCCAGCCCCGCCCGGTCCGGCAGACCGTCGGTGTCCGCGGCGCACTGGACGACGAGCGCCGCCACCGCCGCCGCCTCGCGCAGACACACCTCGTAAGGCTCGCCGCGCAGCATCCCCGACAGGAACCCCGCGGCGAACCCGTCCCCCGCTCCCACGGGGTCGGTCACCGGCACCGTGAACGCCTCCTGCCGCAGCCCCGCGCATGTGGCGGACTTGTCGCGGTGCTTGATCACGGTCAACCCGGACAGCGTCGCCGGGTCTATCTGGAGCAGGTCGAGCTCGTCCTCGCCGGCCAGCACCACGTCCGCCCTGGCCAGCAGCGGCGCCACCCGCTCGCGCCACGCTGCGGGCTCGCCCAGCTTGTGTCGGATGTTGGGGTCGATGGAGATCAGCGCCCCGGCCTGCCCTGCCAGCTCCAGCAGCCGCAGGGTCGCCAGGTGCGCGGTCTCGGACAACATCGGAGTGATCCCCGTGACATGGACGATCTTCGCACCACTCACCATCTCCGGTGTCAGCTCGTCGGGAGCGAGCCTGGACGCGGCCGCCCCCGCACGGTAGTACTGCACGTCGATGGCCCGGAAGGGATGGCTGTCGCGGACGAGCAGACCGGTCGGCGCACCCGGGTCGATGACGGCATGCCTGGTGTCGACGCCCTCGGCCCGGAGCATGGACAGGACCGCCCGGCCCGCCGGATCCGCGCCGACCCGGCCGAGCCAGCGCACGTCGTGGCCGAGCCTGGCCAACCCGGCGGCCACGTTCGACTCCGCGCCCGCGATCGAGCGGCGGAAGACCGTGGCCCGCTCCAGCGGGATGCCGGGCTCGGCCAGCATCAGGAGCATCGCCTCACCGCACACCACGACACTCATGACTCGCCCATCCCTCGTCGCCCCGCATTCAATGGTGCTATCAAATCATGAAAGGCACGAGAAGAGTCGCTCAGGTCGTCTTGTAGGCGGAAGGCTGGGAGATGTCGATCCTGGATCGATCGGGCAGGGCCATCGTGGCGACGAACCCGACCACCGCCCCCACGACCATGAAGATCGCGATGGCCTGCCAGCCGTAGTCGTGCAGCAGCCACGTCGCGATCAGCGGCGCCGGACCGCCGGCGATGATCGACGCGAGCTGGTACCCGAGGCCTGCGCCGCCGTACCTGAGTCTGGTCGGGAAGCTCTCGGCGATGAGCGAGGCCTGCGGGCCGTACTCCATGGCGTGCTGGATCTGCGTGACCATGATCGTGAGGAAGACCACCGGCACGATGCCGGTGTTGAGCAGCGCGAAGTACGGGAACGCCACCACCGCCAGCAGCGCGGCGCCGACCGCGTACACGAGCCGGCGGCCGACACGGTCGCTCAGGTGCCCGAAGAACGGGATCGCGACGAGTTCCACCGCCGCCGCACAGGTCACCGCCGACAGCGCGATCGTCCGGGACAGGCCGAGCTGCTGGGTGACGTACGTGATGGCGAACGTCGTGTAGAGGTAGAACGGCATCTGCTCCGACACGCGCAGCAACGCGCTGAGCACCACCTCTTTGGGGTGCCTGCGCAGCACCTCGACCACCGGCAGCCTGACCACCTGCCGCCGTTCCAGCACCCGCGCGAACATCGGGGTCTCCAGCACCCTCAGCCGCACCCACATCCCGATGGCCACCAGGACCAAGCTGGCCAGGAACGGCACCCGCCATCCCCAGTCCTTGAACGTGTCGCCGGTCGTGGTGGCCAGCAGTGACATCGCGCCGGTGCCTAGGATCAGCCCGATGGGCACGCCCACCTGCGGCCAGCTCGCCATCAGCCCACGCCTGCGCTGGTCGCCCCACTCCATCGACAGCAGCACCGACCCGCTCCACTCGCCGCCCACCGCGATGCCCTGCAGAACACGCAGGACCACCAGGATGATCGGCGCTGCCACGCCGATGCTGTCGGTGCCCGGCAACACGCCGATGAGCGCGCTGGCCACGCCCATCGTCAGCAGGGTCACGATGAGCGTCGCCTTCCTGCCGATGCGGTCGCCCCAGTGGCCGAAGATCGCCGCTCCCACGGGCCGGGCGGCGAAGCCCACGGCGTTGGTCGCGAAGGCCGCCAGCGTGCCCGCGTACGGCGTGGACTTCGGGAAGAAGACCTCGGCGAAGACCACGGCGGCGGCCGTGTTGTAGAGGAAGAAGTCGTACCACTCGATGGCGGTGCCGACCACACTCGCCGTGGCGGCCTTGCGCACCTGGGCTCTGTGTTCGGCGGTCGTTAATCCGCTGCCGGTCTCGGTCACGCTGCACCTCGAAGGCGTTCCTGGGCCGCGTCCGCGCCAACGGTTGCCCTACCCCGCACCCGTGCCACGAACCACCTTCGGCCTTCTCCCCTCGCGGGAAACCTCCGGCCATCGTCGCGCCTCCTCTCATGGGGACGGCCCCCGGCTCCGCCCGGCTGGAAGCGGCGCCGGGCAGAACTCTAACACTCGTTAACCCGTCCCGCCGCCGGCGTCGCCTGGTGCCCAGATCGGGCGGAGGCCCCCCGGGAGGGCGTCAGGCAGCGGGTTCGCCCCCAGGGTTCGGGTCGGGCAAACCGGCGAGGACCGCGTCGAGCGCGAACCTGAAGTGTTCGACCTGGTCGGCCCGCCGACGCGCGGCCTCTACCGCGTGATAGTGCGGATACTTGTCGGCGGGGAGCTCGGTCCAGTCCCTCGCGGCGGCCTCGTGCAGGACCAGATGCCCGACGCACACGCGCAGGACCGCCCCCTTCACGTGATCGGCCTGGTCAGGAGGGAAGCCCGCGTCCAGCAGGATGCCGAAGATGGCTTCGTGGAGGCTCATCACGGGCGCGCGCCGGGCGTAGGTGGTGATGGACCACACCGAGGCCCTGGGATGCTCCAGCGACTGCCTGACCATCGAACCCATGAGCCCGCGCAGCTGGTCCTTCCACCCCCCTTCGCGGGGGGCCTGCGAGACGATGTTGCTGCACACCTCGTCCACGATGGCCTCCAGCAGCGACTCGCGCCCGTCGAAGTAGTGGTAGATCGCCGTCGCCGTCACATCGAGACGTTTGGCCAGCTTACGCATGCTGATGCCGTGGGCGCCGTCCGCCTCGAGGACCTCCAGGCCGGCTTCCAGGATCTTGTGACGGGTGAGCATCTGAATTGACCTCGCGCTTAACACATGTTAGAAATCTAACGGCCGTTAACTCCGGACAGCTTATCCGAGGGGAGAGGGATCCTTGGCTGCCGTTCTCACGTGCCGTCCCGTCATCCATCAACGATCATCCGCTCACGGGGAGACGATCCGGTGTCCACGACCTCCGAAGTGACAGCGCCGGCGGCGACCCCGCGCCGCCCACGACGCCGGATCCTGCTTCGAGCTCTGCTCGTGCTGCTCCTGCTCGTTGTCCTCGCGGTGGCAGGCGCCGTCTACGCGGTGAACCGTGGCGGAGCCCCGCAGACAGCCGCTCAGCTGGGCTCCGAGCCCGAGCTCGGGGAGCGCGAGACGTTCCCCATCCCCAAGGTCAACGCCCCCGACGTGGTCGGCTGGCCCTCCGGCAGGACGCCGACGGCACCGGCCGGGTTCACGGTCACCCGGTTCGCGGGTGAGCTGGAGCATCCCCGATGGCTCTACGAGTTGCCCAACGGCGACGTTCTCGTGGCCGAGTCGGCCACGCTGCCCAAAGACCCGGAGTCCCCCATCATGGGGCTGTTCTACTGGCTGCGCCGCAACGACGGCTCGACCACCGAACGCAGCGCCAACCGGATCACGCTGCTGCGCGACACCGACGGTGACGGGGTGGCCGACTTCCGCAGCGTGTTCCTGGACAACCTCAACCAGCCGTTCGGGATGGCGCTGCTGGCCGCGTCCGCGCCGTACACGCTCGGTCCGGCGGCTCCGGACGGCACCCAGGCGGCCTTCTACGTCGCGGGCACCGACGGTGTTTGGCGCTTCCCGTACAAGCTGGGCGAGACCCGCGTCACCGAGCCCGGCAAGAAGATTCTCGACCTGCCGGCCGGCGGCTACAACAACCACTGGACCCGCAACCTCTTCGCCGCGCCCGACGGCACCAAGCTCTATGTCACGGTCGGTTCGTCGAGCAACGCGGGCGAACACGGTCTGGAGGCCGAGAAACGGCGCGCCGCGGTCCTGGAGATCAACCCTGACGGCACCGGCGAGCGCATCCTGGCCTCCGGCCTCAGAAACCCCAACGGCCTGGGCCTCGAACCCCACTCCAAGACACTCTGGACAGTCGTCAACGAACGCGACCTCCTGGGCGACGACGCCTCACCCGACTACCTCACGCGCGTACGCCCCGGCGACTTCTACGGCTGGCCCTGGAGTTATTGGGGTCGTCACGTGGACGACCGGGTCCAGCCTCAGCGTCCGGACATGGTGGCCCGCGCCCTCCGTCCCGACTATGCCCTCGGCGCCCACACGGCCCCGCTCGGCCTGACCTTCTCCGACAGCGCCACGTTCCCCGAGCGCTACCGCGGCGGCGCCTTCATCACCGAACACGGCTCGTGGAACCGGGGCGATCCGGTGGGCTACAAGGTGGTGTACGTGCCCTTCAAAGACGGCATGCCCAGCGCCAAACCCCAAGACTTCCTGACCGGCTTCAAACCGGCACCGGACGACAGCGCCACCTACGGCCGGCCGGTGGGCGTGATCACGGGCAAGAACGGCCGCTTATTGGTCGCCGACGACGCCGGGAACACGATCTGGCACATCACGCCGCGACCGTGACCCCGGGCCTCGTCCCGGACCGCATCCGCGCCATTCGCTGTCCTTCTCCGGACGACCGACGCGACGACCGACGCGACGACCGACGCGACGACCGACGGAAACTGAACGGGCGGCCGACACGCGATGGAAGGCGGAGGTGGGTGGCAGGCAGAGGACCGGTGGCGGGTGAAGAACGTGCGGTGGCGGGAGGATGGGCGGCGGGTCCCCATCCATCCTCCAGGCGTTCGGTCAGGCGGGGCCTTCTGTCGAGGACAGGCGTCCTTCGCCGGCTACGCCCGCAAGGGGGATGCCACGGAGGCTGAGCAGGAACAGGAGGGCGCACCCGCCGGTCAGGGCGATGTCGGCGACGTTGCCGACGAACAGGCCACCGTAGTCGATGAAGTCCACCACGTGACCCTGGGCGAACGCGGGCGGGCGGAAGAGGCGGTCGAGCAGGTGGGAGGTGGCCCCGCCGAGCAGGGCGCCCAGCACGACGGCCCAGGCCGGCGAGCTCAGCCGTCGGGCCATGTACAGGATCCCGGCGACCGCCCCGGCGGCAGCCAGGGTGAACACCCAGGTCACGCCCTCCCCCAGGGAGAACGCGGCACCGGGGTTGAGCAGCAGCCGCAAGGAGAGCAGCCGTGGGATCACCATGATCTCCTCACCGCCGGACAGCGCCGACAACGCCCAGAACTTGGACGCCTGATCGACCACGAGCACCATCACGGCTAGCACGATCATCCACGCACGAGGACGCCCTCCTCGACTCGTCGTCTGCGGGCCGCGTTCGTCTGACACTCTTGCCTCACAATCCCTGGCTTCTCGCCCCGAAATCTACCGAACCTTCGTCGTGGCCACGCTCGCTCCCGCGCGTGGAACGGCTTGGAACGCCTTCCAGATCGGCGCCGGCGACATGCCGGTTCCGGTTCGGACGATGGAAGGAACGCGTATGTCAGAACGTCGACCAGGCCGTGGACGGTACCACCGCGCGGCCCTCGTGCTCGCCGCCGCCGGGGCGGTGGGGCTGCTCGCCGCAGGCCAGACCGTACCTGCCCACGCCGCCGCCTCCGCCGTAAGCCAAGGCGTGCCTGCTCGGACCGCCGTCTCTGCCGCGGGGCTCAAGTGCGGGTTCGCCACTCACGACCTGTCGTACACGGGTGCCGCGCCCGCGCGGGTGGTCGCCCAGGGCGAGTGCGTCCCTGAGACCTTGGATCACGGGCTGTTCGTCAAGATCTTCCGCAACGGGACGGTGGTCTTCAGCGGCGGCAACGGAGTGGGCATCGTCACCGCCGTCTACACCTGCCGTGGCAGCACGCCGGGCGATTTCCGGGCAGTGTGGAGCACCGGCCAGGTGGACGAGGCAACGTTCCCCTGCGGCTGACCACCTGGGCGACGGGGGCGCAGGCGGCCTCGGCGAGGCCAGGACGGCCAAGGCGCTCGGGGGCGCCGGGGCGCTCGGGACGAGGCCAAGTCGGCCGAAGCGAGCCTGACCCGGTCGGGGCAAGGACACGGGACGGTCGGGGCAAGGACATGGACGGTCGGGGCAAGGGCACAGGATGGTCGCCGGGGACGGCGGCGCGCTGGTGCTCGCCTCGCTCGGGCTGCGGCGCCGCGACCGCCGTGGCTCGGGGCAGGGCCAGAGCGGCCGCAGCAGGGCCGGGCGAGCGGGCGGTCCCCACGCTCAGGGCGGGCCGCAAGGGCCGCAGCGGGGCCGGGACGTGGAGCCGGACGATCGGAGGCGGAGTGGCCGGGCGGAGCGGCCGGGCAGGGGGGCCGGGCAGGGGGGCCGGGCAGGGGGGCCGGGCGGAGCGGCCAGGCAGGGGGCCGGGCGGAGGGCGCTGGTCAGAAGGCGCTGGGTCAGAAGGCGCTGGGTCAGAAGGCGCTGGGCCAGAAGGCGCTGGCCAGAGGGCGCTGGGTCAGAGGGCGGGTGTTCTTGTGAGGAGGAGGGTTTCTGTTATTGGGGATTCGTGGGTGCCCTCGGTTGTGCAAGCGTGTGCCCCTGCCACGGCGCCCAGCTTGACGCATTCGTCCACCGGACGGCCGTTCAGAACGCCGTACAGGAAGCCTGAGACGAAGGCGTCGCCCGCGCCGTTGCTGTCGGCCACCGGGCCGGGCAGCGGTGCGGCGGGGAAGGCGCGTACGGAGGCCGAGTCGCGGGTGAGGACGAGGCAGCCGTCCGCGCCCCGCGTGCAGACGACCGTGTGGGCGCGTCCGTTCGCCAGGATGTCGCGCATCGTCGCAGCCGGGTCCGCGAGGGCGGTGGCCGAGAGGAACACCAGGTCGGAGTCGTGGGCGAAGTCCTTCTGGTAGTCGGCGGCGCCGTCCCAGTCGTGCAGGTCGGTGGAGGTGGGGATGCCGGCGAGGTCCGGGTAGACGTGGCGGCAGAAGTCCATGATCGAGACGTGCACATGTCTGGGGCGCAGACCGGCGTACAGGTCGCGGGGCAGTCGCTCCCCTGGCGTGACCTTGGGGTCGTGCAGGGAAGTGCGCCGCCCGTCGGGGCCGACGAGCAGGACGCTGCGCCTGGTGCCCGCCTCGGCCGGCCCCCATCTGCAGTCGACGTCCCGCAGGGCGTGCCTGATCAGCGTGCCCTGCGGGTCGTCGCCGATGAGGTCGGCGAACGCGACGTCGAGCCCCAGCGCGTGGCAGCCGAGGGCGACTCCGGCCCCGGTGTTCCCGATGCGGTCGACGACGGGCGGCACATGGTAGGTGTCCTTGTACGGCAGGGGCAGTGTGGGCACATAGACAGTGGTGTCCACCCCGGCGCCGCCGAGGACCAGCACGTCACGCGTCAACGTTCGATCAGCCTTTCGAGATACGCCGGGATCAGCGGTTCACCACCGACCCGGAACCCGTTCGAAATACACCGGGCCCACCGGTCCAGCACACGTCCGGAATGCGCCCGGACCAGTGGTCCGGAGCCTGTGGAGCCGCGGACGACGAGTTCCGGTTGGAAGATCAGCTCGACGTGCTTGGCCGGTGCGCCGCCGACCTCTTCCAGCAGCGTCTGGACGGCGGCCGAGGCCATCGCCCGGGATCAGCGGTTCACCAGCGGTCCGGAGCCTGTGGAGCCGCGGACGACGAGTTCCGGTTGGAAGATCAGCTCGACGTGCTTGGCCGGTGCGCCGCCGACCTCTTCCAGCAGCGTCTGGACGGCGGCCGAGGCCATCGCCCCGATCGGCTTGCGCACGGTGGTCAGCGGCGGGTCGGTGAACGCGATCAGCGGCGAGTCGTCGAACCCGACCACCGACACGTCGCCCGGCACCGACAACCCCTTCTGCCGGCACGCCCGGATCGCCCCCAGCGCCATCAGGTCGCTCGCGCACACGATCCCGGTGCACCCGCGGGCCAGGAGCTGCGCGGCGGCCGCCTGCCCGCCCTCGACCGAGAACAGCGAGTGGGAGATCAGGTCGTCGACGTCGGTGGCGCCGAGCAGGTGGGCCATCGCCTGCTTGTATCCCTCGATCTTCCTGATCACCGGGACGAACCGGCGCGGCCCGAGCGCGAGCCCGACGCGTTCGTGGCCGAGGTCGACCAGGTGCTGGACGGCCAGCCGGGCCGCGAGGCGGTCGTCGGGCGAGATGAAGGGCGCGTCGATGTGCTCGCTGTAGCCGTCGACCAGCACGATCGGCAGGCCGCGGTCGATCAGGCGGGTGTAGCGGTCCATCCGGGCGGTGGTGTCGGCGTGCAGGCCGGAGACGAAGACGATGCCGCTGACGCCGCGGTCGACCAGCAGCTCGGTGAACTCGTCCTCGGGGGCGCCGCCGGGCAGCTGGGTGCACAGCACGGGCGTGTAGCCGTGCTGGGTCAGCGCCTTCTCGATGGCCTGGGCGAACGCCGGGAAGATCGGGTTGTCCAGCTCGGGCGTCACGAGCCCGATGAGCCCGTTGCTGCGCTGCCTGAGCCGGGGCGGCCGCTCGTAGCCCATGAGGTCGAGGGCCGTCATCACGGACTGGCGGGTGCCGGCCGAGACGCCGGGCTTGCCGTTGAGCACCCGGCTGACCGTGGCCTCACTCACCCCGGCCTGGGCGGCGATGTCGGCTAGGCGAGCGTGACCGTTCATGGAACACACTTTACTTTCCACCAGGCGGCCGAATCGGCTGCTCCCGGGACATCGGAGGCGAGCAGCAGTTCTCCCTCGACGCCGAAGTCGACGGGCGCGCCGGTCAGGTTGACGGTGCACAGCACGTCCCCGCGGGAGAAGACCAGTGTGCCCTCGGGCGAGTCGTGCCAGGTCAGGTCGCCGTTCAGGGTGCGGCGCAGGCGCAGCGCGGCGCGGTAGAGCTCCAGGGTGGAGCCGGTGGCGCCGTCCTGGGCCTGGACGCTGAGCTCGGACCAGTCGGCGGGGATCGGCAGCCACGGGTCGCGCCAGCCGAGGTCGCGGGTCCACGGCAGCGGCACGCGGCAGCCGTCGCGCCCGCTGTCGGGGTCGCGCAGCCGCTGCGGGTCCTGGCAGACCTCGTCCGGCAGGTCGAGCACCTCGGGAAGGCCCAGTTCCTCGCCCTGGTAGACGTAGGCCGAGCCGGGCAGCGCGAGCGTCAGCAGCGCGGCGGCGCGGGCCCTGGCCAGGCTGCCGTAGCGGGTGACGTGCCGCTTGACGTCGTGGTTCGACAGCACCCAGGTGGTGGGCGCGCCCACGGAGCCGGCCGTGGCGAGTGAGGAGTCGATCACGTCGCGCAGTTCGGCGGCGTCCCACGGGGTGAACAGGTAGTGGAAGTTGAAGGCCTGGTGGAGCTCGTCAGGCCGGACGTACATGGCCAGGCGTTCGGCGGTGGGCGCCCACGCCTCGGCGACGCCGACGCGTTCGCCGGGGTAGGAGTCGAGCACGCGGCGCCATGCCCGGTGGATCTCGTGCACGCCGTCGTTGTCGAAGTACGGCACCGGTTCGCGGCCGATCATCCTGGTCTGGTTCGGATGACCGATGTCGGGCAGGCCGTGCGGTTTGATCATCCCGTGGGCCACGTCCACGCGGAAGCCGTCCACGCCCAGGTCGAGCCAGAAGCGCAGGATGGACTCGAACTCGCCGCGCACCTCGTCGTCGTCCCAGTTGAGGTCCGGCTGGGCGGGGTCGAACAGGTGGAGGTACCACTGGCCGTCCTCGACCTGGGTCCAGGCCGGGCCACCGAAGATCGACTCCCAGTCGTTGGGCTGATCGCGGAAGATGTAACGATCGCGTCGCTCGCCGCGCAGCGCGGCCTGGAACCAGGGGTGCGCCGACGAGGTGTGGTTCGGTACGACGTCCACGATGACGCGCAGGCCGTGCCCGTGGGCCTCGTCGATGAGCGCCTTGGCGTCGGCCAGGGAGCCGAACAGCGGGTCGACGTCCCGGTAGTCGGCCACGTCGTAGCCGAAGTCGGCCATCGGCGAGGTGTAGAAGGGCGTCAGCCAGACGGCGTCCACCCCTAGCTCGACCAGGTACGGCAGGCGATCGCGCACGCCGATCAGGTCGCCCACGCCGTCGCCGTTGCCGTCGGCGAAACTGCGCACGTAGACCTGGTAGATCACGGCGTCACGCCACCACATGCTCATGGATCTCCCCCCGAGTGTCCGGACCATGAAAGCCCTTGCGGCAAGTTTACGCAAGCCCTTCCATGCACCTCGTATCCCGATTTATGGGTATACGGGCGTTCAAAACCCTTGGCCGAAACCCCCGCCAGTGAGATTCTTTATGTCAAGGGTGGACATGCAGCGTTAAGGCGCGATGTACTACCTCATCAATCAGCATCGTCACAGGTGACACGCGTGCAAGGTGTGGGCCCATGAGCTCGGTCGTACTCGACAAAGTGACCAAGGTGTATCCGGGCGACTACCTGGCAGTCGACCGGTTGAGCCTGCAGGCCGAGGACGGCGAGTTCCTCGTCCTCCTTGGTCCTTCCGGTTGCGGCAAGTCCACGCTGTTGCGGATGATCGCCGGCCTGGAGGAGATCACTGACGGTGATCTCTGGCTGGACGGCCAGCTCGCCAACCACCTGCCGCCGCGCGACCGCGATGTGGCCATGGTGTTCCAGAACGGCGCGCTCTACCCCCACCGGACCGTGCGCGGGAACATCGCCTTCCCCCTGGAGATCGCCAAGTCGGACCCGGCGATGGTGCGCGACCGCGTCACCGAGCTGTCGAAGGCGCTGCACATCGAGGAGACGCTCGAACGCCGTCCCGGCACCCTGTCGGGCGGTCAGCGGCAGCGCGTGGCGATGGGCCGGGCGATCGTCCGGCAGCCGAAGCTGTTCCTCATGGACGAGCCGCTGTCGAACCTCGACGCCGGCATGCGCACCGAACTGCGCATGGAGATCTCCGCGCTGGTCAGGTCGCTCGGGGTCACCACGATCTACGTCACGCACGACCAGGTCGAGGCGCTCACGCTGGCCGACCGGATCGCGATCCTGAACCGCGGCGTCCTGCAGGACGTGGGCACTCCGGCCCAGATTTACAACGATCCAGCGACGGCGTTCGTGGCGGCCTTCCTCAACTCCCAGCAGTTGAACCTGCTGGCGGCCGGTGTCAGGACGCCGCAGAACCAGTACGTCATGCTCGACTTCGGCCCGCACCGGCTCACGATGCCCTGGAGCGATCCCAGGGCGTACGCGATCTCTCAGCACACGGGCGGGCAGGTGCTGGTCGGCATGCGTCCCGACGGCCTGGCGCCGGTGCCGGAGTCGTACGACGGGCCGTCCTTCTACGGGCGGGTGCGGGCGCTGGAGTACCACGGGCACGAGTGGCTGGCGTACCTGGAGTGCGGCATGCCGGCCGTGCCGGTGCCCGAGCCGCCGGACCCGCGCGCCCGCGTCAACGCCGAGCGCGACGGCGCGGGCGGGCTGAGCGGGATGGTGCGGCGGCTCTTCTCGCAGCGCGCGCCGGAGCACGAGGAGCAGGAGCAGGTCGGCCAGAACGTGGGCAGCGGCTTCCACCGCCGCTCGGACCTGATCGTCCGGCTGGGCAACCGGCCGATGTGGCGGGCGGGCGACGCGGCGAAGGTCGCGGTGGACCTGTCCCGCCTCATGATCTTCACGCTGGACGGCGCCCGCATCGACCCGCCCCGCCGCTGACCCCACGGCCGAGAGCCCGACGCGTCACGCCTCACGAGGAGGCGGGGCTCCAGCGGGGGCCGGCCGGGGTGTCCTCCACGATCACGCCGCCGCGTGCCATGGCCTTCCGCAGCGCGTCCGCCACCTCGTACCGCCCCGCTTTTCGCAGCTCCGTGCGCAGGTCGAGCAGGGGTTCGGCCAGCGTGCGCAGGTTGGCGGTCGCGGCGGCCTCGCCCAGGCGGGCGATCAGCAGCCGCAGCAGCTCCCGGGCCTGCTCGACCCCGCCGGAGTCCTCCTCGGTGTCGGCCGCCCACTTGACGATCTCCGCCTCCAGGTCCAGCACGAGCTGCGCCGCCGCCACCATGTCCGGCCTGCCGACCGCGTCCTTGAACAGCTCCTCGCAGGACCGGATCGTCTCCTCCAGAGTGACGGCGGGTTCCGCGGCGACCACGGCGGGCCCCGGCGGAGCGACCGTCCCGGGCGCGGCCCCCTCCGCCAGGCCGCGGACGGCCGCCAGACTCGTACGGGTGCCGGCCGGCAGCACGCTCACCGCCCCGGGACGCCGTACGGTCAGCCCGCCGCGCCCGGCCACCTCCACCGCCTCCGACTCCAGGTCGATGATCAGCGCCGTGTGCTCGTCGAGCCCCAGGACGGCGGTCTCCGGCGGCAGCTCCCGCTCCATCCGCGACAACCGCCGCTCACCTAAGTAGCAGTAGCGGGTGTCGTGGGTGCCGCCCTCGGCGTTGTCGAAGTGCGGGATCAGCACGGCCCGCAGGCCCAGCGGCGCCAGCAGGTCGACGCCCTCGCGCCAGTGGGGCTCGGCGCCCACCTTGTAGATCTCGTAGACGGGCACGGTGGCCAGGCCCGCGGTGCAGGCGGCGGCCGAGGCGAGCACGGTCACCCCCTGCCGCGCGCGTACGCGGGCCCGCAGGTCGCCGGCCACGCCGGAGGCGGCCCACCGGTCCAGCGCGTACGTGGGGCTGCCCGGCCCGGAGAACACCCAGTCCGCCCCCGTGACGCCGGCGGCCACCTCGACCTCCAGCCCGACGCTGCGGGCGAAGTAGCGGCGGGCGCGGGCGGAGATGTCGGCGGCGTTCTCCTGGAAGGCGTAGGGGGTGTCGAGCAGCACCGCGCGGGCCCCGGCGCGCAGCCCGCGCGTCACCGTCCGGTGGACCTCGACCATGGTCGGGCTCGTCTCCCCCGACCCCATGAGCACCAGCGAACCCGGCATGACCTCGGCCCTTCTCCCACCCGCGGGCGACCGCGGGCGGCTGCCTGCGCACCCTGACCGGACCGGTCCCGGGAGAGCCCCGACGAGGCCGCGCGACGGCCGGGCGGGGTTCGCGCCGATGACCCGCACACCATCTTGCACTCCACGGACCGGCGGCACGAGCCCGGCGACGAGATCGTGCCGATCTACGCGGTGTGCCCCGGCCCGTCGCCCTGGCTGCCCGCGCCCTGGAGGCCCACCCGCGCGTCGCGGCCCGCCTGCCGCCGGTCGGCGCGCGCGCCGGGGGCGGCCCGCCGGGACAGGCGCCGGCCCAGCGCCTGCATGGGACGCTCGACGTACCGGTAGGAGAGCGCGCTGACGGCCAGGATCAGCGCCAGCGCCAGCCCGGCCATCGCCAGCTGGTACGGCAGCGGCGCCCACCGCAGGTCGCCGCTGACCTCCACGAAGTACTTCAGCAGCGGATGGTGCACCAGGTAGAGCGAGTAGCTGATCAGCCCGAGCCAGGTGAGCACGGCGGGCAGCCGCCGCCCGCGCAGCGCCATCGCGCCCGCGAACGTCGCCGCCGCCAGCGCGATCGTGGTCAGCCACACGTCGGCCTCGACCCACCACCAGCCGCTCTCGATCGCCCACAGCGGGGCGACGGCCACCAGCGCCGCCGTCACCGCGACCGGCCACAGACCGCCGCGCCCGCGTTCCCACCGATGGATCGCCGTGCCGGCGAACATGACCGCGACCACGGCCGCGCCCAGCCACGGCACCCGGCTGCTCAGCAGCAGCAACGCCAGCGCCATCAGCCCGAGCACGCACGCCGCGGTCCTGCGGAACCAGCCGCCGACCACGCAGGCGAGCCCGGCGGCGAACACCGCGCACGACACGTACGCCGGCCACCCGCCCCGCAGCACCGCCCCCGACACCACCAGCCCCACCACGACGGACGCGCCGGCGAACAGCACGGACACCAGCCCGCTGCGCTCGTGCGCCCTCATCAGGAACAGCGCCGTGACCAGCAGGTAGAACACCATCTCGTACGACAGCGTCCACATGGTGTCGGCCACGCCGCCCACGCTCACGACGTCGAGCAGCATGGTCGCGTGGGCCGCCACCGCGCTCCCGTCACGCGGCACGCCCTCGCGCACCGGCACCCACCAGGACGCCGCCAGCACCAGCGCGATCACGGCCAGGTAGAGGGGGTAGAGGCGGAAGGCGCGACTGGCCCAGAAGGCCCGGACGTCGCCGTGGCGCTCCAGCGAGGTCGGGATGATGTACCCGCTGACCAGGAAGAACACCAGGATGCCGTAGACGCCGAGGTTGAACCAGTAGGGCCGCAGCGCGGGCAGGAACCACGGCAGCAGGTGCTCGGCGACCACCGCGAGCGCGCCGATGCCGCGCAGGGCGTCGAGCCAGGCGAGCCTGGACGGCGCGCCGGGCGTGGTCGTGTCGGGGGTCGCGGCGGTCGGCACCCGCCCCAACTTACCCGGAGCGGGCTAGGTGATGCGGTGGGTCGCCAGGGACGCGTGGTGGTCGGCGCCGTCCGGGCCGTACGGGTCGGTGTGGACGGTGGCGGCGCGCAGGCGGGGAAGGTCGTGGATGAGGCGGTGCTCGGCCTCGACCGCGACGGCATGGGCGTCCACGACCGATATGTCGTGGTTCACCAGGATCTCGACCTCGGCGCGCAGGGCGTGCCCGATCCAGCGCAGGCGCACCGAGCCGACGTGCTCGACGCCCGGGACGGCGGCCAGGATGCGTTCGGCGTCGTCCAGCAGGGCGGGGTCGACGGCGTCCATGAGGCGGTGGTAGATCTCGCGGGCGGCGTCGCGCAGGACGAAGCAGATGGCGACGGTGATCAGCAGGCCGACGATCGGGTCGGCGATCGGGAAGCCGAGGGCCGCGCCTCCCGCGCCGAGGAGCACGGCGAGGGAGGTGAAGCCGTCGGTCCTGGCGTGCAGGCCGTCGGCCACGAGCGCGGCCGAGCCGATCTGGCGGCCCACGGTGATGCGGTAGCGCGCCACCCACTCGTTGCCGACGAAGCCGGCCAGCGCGGCGGCGGCCACCCAGCCGAGCGCCCGGACGTCCTGGGGCTCGACGAGCCGCCGGACGGCCTCGTACCCGGCCAGGGCCGCCGAGGCGGCTATGAGCACGACGATGACGATGCCCGCGAGGTCCTCGGCCCTGCCGTAGCCGTAGGTGAAGCGGCGGGTGGCGGCGCGGCGTCCGAGCGAGAACGCGATGGCCAGCGGGACGGCGGTGAGCGCGTCGGCCAGGTTGTGCAGCGTGTCGCCGAGCAGCGCGACCGACCCGGACGCCACGACGATCACGGCCTGGACGACGGCGGTGAGCATGAGGACCGCGAAGGAGACGGCCAGCACGCGCATGCCCCGGCGGCTGGACTCCAAGGCGCTGTCGGTCCTGGCGGCGCTGTCGTGGCTGTGCGGCGTGAACACGTGCGCGGCCCTGGCGGCCAGCGCCCTGAACCCCCGCCGCTCCCCCACCTCATGTCCGTGTCCGTGACCGTGTCCGTGGCCGTGTCCGTGACCGTGCGGGTGGGTGTCGGAATCAGACATGGGCGCCCTCCTGCTTGCACATCTCGTCCGCTCCGACCAGGATATGTAGTCATGTACGCACGCGACAACGTCTCAGGTGCGGACCACTCGCAGGAGCAACCCACTCCCGACCAGGTCAACGCCGCCGTCGACGCGTTCCGCATGCTCAGCGACGCCACCCGGCTCCGGCTGATGTGGGAGTTGTCCGCCGGTGAGCTGGACGTGAACTCCCTGGCCCAGGCGGTCGGCGCGGCGCGCCCGTCGGTGTCGCAACACCTGGCCAAGCTCAGGCTGGCGGGCCTGGTGGACACCCGCAGGGACGGCCGCCGGGTGCTCTACCGCGCCCGCGACGGGCACGTGCGGGCGCTCATCGCCGAGGCGCTGTCCCACGCCGACCACGAGGTCTCAGGGCTGCCCCGGCACGACTAGCTACCAGCCCACCCGGCCCTTGCCGGAGACGAGGGCACGGGCGATCACCAGCCGCTGCACGTCGTTGGTGCCCTCGCCGATCGCCATCAGCGGGGCGTCCCGGTAGAGCCGTTCGACCACGAACTCCTGGGAGTAGCCGTAGCCGCCGTGGATGCGCATCGCCTCCAGCGACGCCTTCAGCGCCACCTCGGAGGCGAAGTACTTGGCCATGCCCGCCTCCATGTCCACCCGCTTGCCTCCGTCGGCCTGGGACGCCGCCCAGTACGTGAGCAGCCGGGCCGCCTGGATCTCGGTGGCCAGGTCGGCGAGCTTGAGCTGGATGGCCTGGAAGTCGGCGATGGGCTGCCCGAACGCGGTGCGCCCCCGGGCGTACTCCAGGGCGGCGTCGTAGGCCGCCTGGGCGACGCCGACGGCCCGGGCGGCGATGTTGACCCGGCCGATCTCCAGCCCGCCGAGCACCTGCTGCATGCCGCGTCCCTCGACGCCGCCGAGCAGCGCCGAGACCGGCACGCGCACCTCGTCGAGCACGACCTCGCACGTCTCGGTGCCCTTGTAGCCGAGCTTGGGCAGGTCGCGGCTGACGCCGAAGCCGGGCGAGGCCGGATCGACGAGCAGCACGGACATGCCCTTGTGGGCGGGCTCGGTGATCGAGGTCTTGACCAGCACGGGCAGCGGGTCGGCGTGCCGGGCGTTGGTGATCCACGTCTTGGTGCCGGTCACCACGTAGTGGTCGCCGTCGCGGACCGCGCGGGTCTGGATGCCCTGCAGGTCGGTGCCGGCGCCGGGCTCGGTGAGCGCGATGGCGGTACGGCGGTCGCCGCTCGCCAGGTCGGCGAGGTGGAGGCGTTTCTGCTCGTCGGTGCCGTGCCTGGCGATCATCCAGCAGGCCAGCGAGTGGGAGCCGATCGTGCCGGCCACGCCCATCCAGCCGCGCGCGATCTCCTCGAAGACCAGCGCGAAGGAGACCATGTCGGCGCCCAGCCCGCCGTACTCCTCGGGGACGGTCAGCCCGAACAGCCCCATCTGCTTCATCTTCTCGACGATCTCGGTGGGGTAGCGGCCCGAGTGCTCCCACTCGGTGGCCACGGGCAGGATCTCCTTCTCCACGAAGGCGCGCAGGGTCTCCCGGAAGGCCCTCTGCTCGTCGGTCAGCTCGAAATCCATGGCCTCAGGTCCTCTGCGCGGGAGGGACGGTCGAGGCTCACGTTATTCGTCTGATGTTTGGCCGGTCAATCGTTCTAGGCGCGGGCGGCCAGCTTGGCGACGACGTCCACGATGCGGACCGCGCGTTCCAGCTCGGCGCGGTGGAAGACCGGCCCTCCGGCGCGGGCGACCACGACGTGCAGGCGCTGCGGGACCATGGGCAGCAGCATCAGCCGCAGGTCCGCCGAGTCCAGGGCGATCGCGCGCGGGGGCGGGTCGGGCAGGTTCACGACCTCCGGCGCCGCCATCGAGGCGTGCCGTACGGCTCCGTCCTCGACCGCGACCGACCACTCAGCGCCGCACAGCCCGGGCAGGGCGTCCACCAGTGTGGCCAGGCCGCGCGCCGGTTCCGTCGCGACGTGCATGAGCAGGTCGTAGTCGGGGGCGGAGCCGGGCACGTCGCGGGTGGGCCAGACGCCCTCGACGCGTACGCCCGGCGTCGCCGCCAGGCGTTCGCAGACCTCCGTCGCGCTGATCGGTCCCGGCCAGGACACGATGAAGTCGTCCACGGCCCGGCCGGTCTCCCGTTCGAGCACGGTGACCTGCAGGATGTCGGCGCCGAGCGTCCCCAGCGCCTTCGCGACCTGGCCAAGGCCGCCCGGCCTGTCCGGCAGGGACACCCTCAGTCGCAGCAGCATTGCCCGCCCCCTTTCCAGAGGCTCTCACAGTGCCGTGGACAGGTTTCTCACATGTTCCACGGATATGTCGCGCATGCTGCGCTTATATCCCAGGATCTAGCGCTAAGTCCGGATTGTCGAACCTGAATGGCGGTTTGAGCAGGTGTTTTCCCAAAACCGACCAAGGATCGTTCAAGGATCAGGCGGACGCAGCCCCGCACGTGGGGTTCGGGCGGACGCAGCCCCGCACGTCGGGTTCGGGCGGACGCAGCCCCGCACGTCACGATCAGGCGGGCGCACGCCCGCACGTCACGATCAGGCGGGCGCACGCCCGCACGTCGGGATCAGGCGAACACGTCCTGCTGGTAGCGGCCGTCCGCCTCCAGGGCGGCCAGCCAGGCCGCGCCGTCCGCGCCGTCCGCGCCGTCCCCGCCGGTGCGCCGCAGGTGCACGTCCAGCAGCGCCTGACGCACCGCGGGGGCCATGCGCAGGCCGTCGCCGCAGACGTAGACGTACGCGCCCTGTTCCAGCAGCTCCCACACCTCCTCGGCGTGACCGGCGACGGCGTCCTGGACGTAGCGGTACGGATGCCCGGCCACGGCCGAGAACGCGGTGTGCACGGTGACCTCCTCGCGGGCGGCCCAGGCGGTCACCTCGTCCCGGTACAGCCAGTCGTGGTCGGGGTGGCGGCAGCCGGTGAAGACCTCGGCCCGGCCGCCCGCCCCGCCCAGCGCCCGCTCCTCCAGGAAGCCGCGCAGCGGCGCGAACCCCGTGCCGGGGCCGACCAGGATGACCGGCGTGGCCGGGTCCTCCGGCAGCCGGAACGGCGGGGCGGGCACGCGTACGTACCCGTAGAACACCTCTCCGGGCCGCAGCGCGGCCAGGTACGCCGAGCACATGCCCTGGTAGGTGCCGCTGCCGGACCAGGCGGGCCCCTCGACCAGCCCGACGGTGAGCCGCACCAGGCCGGGGTCGGCCAGCGGCGAGGAGGAGACCGAGTAGTAGCGCGGCCGGATCGGCCCGGCCATCTCCAGGAACACCGGCAGCGGCAGCTCGACGGCCGGGAAACGCTCCAGCAGGGTCAGCGGCGAGACCCGCTTGGCCAGGATCTCGTCGGCGTAGTTCGCGGTCAGCTCGGCGAGCTGGCCGCGCGTCCAGGGGCAGCCGGTGTGCGCGGCCAGGGCCTCCAGGTCGGACCTGGTGGCCACCTCCTGCAGCTCGGCGAACTCGGTCAGCAGCAGCCCGGCCGTCACCGGCGTGTCCACGGGCAGGTGGGTGGCGCCGGCGGCGCGCAGCCGCACCACCTGCTCGCGCGGGACGCGCAGGCAGCGCAGGGCCCACTCGACCAGCTCGGGATCGTTCTTGGCGAAGACGGCGACGTGGTCGCCCGCCGTGTACGTCACGCCCTCGGGCAGGCGGGCCACGATGGAGCGCACACCGGGCCGCGGGGCCTCGGCCGAGAAGTCCCACAGGCCGGTGGGGTCGCCGGTGAGCTCCTCGTTGGACACGACGGTCAGCGGCACGGCCCGCTCGGACACGAC
The DNA here is from genome assembly GCF_053596455.1 of Nonomuraea sp. NPDC001699. Lineage (NCBI taxonomy): Bacteria > Bacillati > Actinomycetota > Actinomycetes > Streptosporangiales > Streptosporangiaceae > Nonomuraea > Nonomuraea sp. NPDC001699. The sequence continues at coordinate 80,115 of NZ_JBSFGF010000009.1, forward strand.
GGCCGGCCTGACCTCGCTCTCGCCGAGCACGTCCATCTCGTAGCGCGGCCCGGCCGCGCCCGCCGGGGCGCTGTACTCCTCGGCCAGCGCGGCCCAGAGCCGGGCCGTCCACGCCGAGACGTCGCCGTCGAAGTCGCCGTCGGCGTCGGCCTCGCCGCGCTCGATCAGCGGCACCGCCCCGGCGGCGGTCAGCTTCTCCCCTGCCCGGCGCGGGAAGTCCTGGTACGTCGGCCACTGGGAGTTGCCGCAGCCGAGCACCGCCAGGCGCACGCCGGACAGGTCGGGCAGCTCCGCCAGGGCGTCGAAGCGCTGGGCGTTGTCGGGCGCCTTGCCGTTGTAGGAGGAGGCGACCACGACGAGCAGGCCCTCCGACGGCGGAGTGAGGTCGTCCAGGGTGGTCAGGGTGGTGGCGAAGCCGGACCGGCCGGCCCGCTCGGCCAGCCGCTCGGCGATGTCGGCGGCGGTGCCCAGGTTGGAGCCGTAGGCGACGGTGAGCGGCACGCCGGTGACCGCGAGGTCGCGCTCCTCGCCCGCCCCGGCGGCCTGGACGACCTTGGCGGCGGCGGTGCGCTCATGGGCGCGGCGCTCGCGCACCCGCAGGGTGAACCCGTCGGGCTTGATGGTCAGCGTCTGCTTGATCTTCATCCGGTAGGCGTCCGGGTCGGAGACGGCGAAGCGGCGCAGGATCATGGCCAGGGCGAGCCGGGCCTCGGTCAGCGCGAACTGGCGGCCGATGCAGGCCCGCTCACCGTTGCCGAACGGCTTGTACGCCGCCGGGTGGTGGTCCTTCTTGTTCTCCGGCAGCCAGCGGTCGATGTCGAACTCCTCCGGCCGCTCCCACGCCTTGGGGTGGCGGTGCAGCGACGGCAGCAGCACGGCGACGCCCTGGCCGGCCTCGATCTCGTAGCCGCCGATGGTGGTGGGCTCGATGGCGCTGACGGCGAAGGCGGGGATCGGCGACCAGACCCGCAGCGTCTCCTCCAGGATCCGGGGGATGACGTCGAGCTTCATGATCGTCTCGTAGCTGGGCGGTTCGTCGCCGGGCAGCAGGCGGTCGACCTCGTCGTAGGCCCTGGCCAGGGTGTGCGGGTCGCGCAGCAGGTTGTACAGGGCGAAGGAGAGCAGGCCGCTGGTGGTCTCGTGCCCGGCGATCAGGAAGGTGAGCACCTGGTTGCGGATGTTCTCGTCGGACAGGCGGCCGCCGGTCTGCGGGTCGGCGGCCTCCAGCATGAGGCCGAGCAGGTCCTTGGTGTCGCCGGCGCCCTCGGTGCGGCGCCGCCTGATCACGTCGTCGACCAGGACGCGCATGGTCTCGATGTCGCGCCGGTAGGTCTCCTCGTGGCCGCGCTTCAGCCGGGTGACGAACGGGAGCTGCTGGTTGCGCAGCATGGCCTCGGTCAGCGCGCCGCCCATGGCCTTCAGGAACGGGTGCAGCTCGGGCGAGGCGAAGGAGTCGAAGCGGAAGCCGAAGCCGGTCAGCGAGATGGTGTCCAGCGTGAGCCGGGTCATGTCGTCGGCCACGGGCAGGTCCTGCCCCTGGCGGCCGGCCCATGAGGCGACGAGCTGCTCGGCGACCTCCAGCATCTGCGGGTAGTACGCCTTCATCGAGCGCTGGCTGAAGGCGGGCAGCAGGATGCGGTGCGCCTGCCCCCACACCGGCTCGTGCAGCTCGGCGGTGAACAGGCCGTCGCCGCCGAAGTCGCGCACGATCGACAGCGGCGGGGTGATGCGCTTGACGAACCTGCTCTCGTCGCACACCTCCGCCACCAGGTCGGGGTCGTAGACGAGGACGATCGTGCGCCCGGCGACCTCCAGCCGGAAGATGCCCTCGTCGTACCGCTCGGCGACCTTGACGAAGTGCTCCACCGGCGAGTGGGCCGGGATCTGCAGCGTGTTGCCCAGGATCGGCAGGCCCTGCGGGGCGGGGATACGCCTCATGAGTGCTCCCTTCGGTAGCCATACACCGTATGGCTGACGCTACCATACGCTGTATGGCAGTGAGCGCGCGCAGGGGAGCGCCCCTGAGTCTCGGTGAGATCTGTTCCACGGCGCTGCGCCTGATCGACGAGGGCGGCGTCGAGGGGCTGTCGATGCGGAAACTGGCCGCCGAGCTGGACGTCAACCCCATGTCGGTCTACCACCACGTCGCGAGCAAGGAGGCGCTGCTGGCCCGCATCTGCGAGACGATCAGCGTCCGGCTTCCGCTGCCGCCCGACGACGGCACCCCGTGGCCGGACCAGCTCCGGACCCTGGCCCTGGCCTACCACCGGCACGCCCGGCAACATCCGGCGATGTGGACCTATCTGCACAACCATCCCGAGTTCGTGGAGGACCGGCGGCTGCCGCTGTGGCAGGCGCTCTACCGGATCCTGCGCGCGTCCGGGGTGCCCGAGGAGGAGCTGCGGCGGACGAGCGAGGTGCTGCACGCGTTCGTCTCGGGGTTCGTCTTCGCCGAGACGCGAGGCCACCTGACGGGCGAGCCCGAGGAGGTCGAGCGCAGCTTCGACGTCGCCCTGAACATGATCATCCACGGCCTGGCCGCCCGGTGACCCCTACGTTGGAAAATCCAACGCACTCGCGTTAGGGTGAGTTGGACTTTCCAACGAACAGGAGGCCGCGATGCGCGACGCCGTCATCGTGCAAGCCGTACGCACCCCGATCGGCAAGGGCAAACCCGGCGGCGGGCTGCACGGGACGCACCCCGTCGACCTGCTCGCGCACGCCCTGCGCGCCCTGATCGAGCGCAGCGGCGTGGACCCGTCGCTGGTCGACGACGTGATCGGCGGCTGCGTCGACCAGGTGGGCGAGCAGGCCATGAACACCACCCGCTATGCCTGGCTGGCCGCCGGTTTCCCCGACTCGGTGCCCGCGGTCACGGTCGACCGGCAGTGCGGCTCGTCCCAGCAGGCCGTGCACTTCGCCGCGCAGGGCGTCATGTCCGGCGCGTACGACCTGGTCGTGGCCTGCGGCGTGGAGTCGATGAGCCGGGTGCCGATGTGGTCGAACGTGCCGCCGGGCGCCGACCCGTTCGGGCCCTCGGTGGCCGCCCGCTTCCCCGGGGGGCTCGTCCCACAGGGCATCAGCGCCGAGCTGATCGCCGCGAAATGGTCGCTGAGCCGCGAGGAGATGGACGCCTTCTCCGCCGGCTCCCACGCCAAGGCCGCCGCCGCCGACTTCGGCGCCGAGATCGCCCCGATCGCCGGCCTGGACCGGGACGAGTCGGTCCGGCCCGCCACCACGCCCGAGATCCTGGCCGGGCTGCGGCCCGCCTTCGCCGACCCCGGCTACGCCGCGCGATTCCCGCAGATCACCTGGTCGGTCACCGCCGGCAACACCAGCCCGATCAACGACGGCGCGGCGGCCGTCCTGATCACCAGCTCCGAGACGGCCGCCCGGCTGGGCCTGCGCCCGCTGGCCCGGCTGCACAGCTTCGCCGTCACGGGCTCCGACCCGCTGCTCATGCTCACCGGCGTGATCCCGGCAACGGAGAAGGTGCTGCGCCGCGCCGGGCTCTCGCTGTCCGACATCGAGCTGTTCGAGGTGAACGAGGCGTTCGCGAGCGTCGTACTGGCCTGGCTGCGGGAGACGGGGGCCGACCCGGCGAAGGTCAACGTCAACGGCGGCGCCATCGCCCTCGGCCATCCGCTCGGCGCCAGCGGCGCCCGGATCACCACCACGCTCGTGCACGCCATGCGCTCACGCGGCGCGCGCTACGCCCTGCAGACCATGTGCGAGGCGGGCGGCCTGGCCAACGCGCTCGTCCTGGAAAGCCCGAGCTAGGGCTCAGGCGGCGTCCCAGACGGCCTCGAACGCCGCCTGGGTGATCTCCGTCAGTTCCCAGATCTCCAGCGGCTGGTCGGTGAGGAAGCCGCGCTCGTCCTGGAGCCGGCCCCACCAGTAGCGGTGGGCGACCCGGTCGGTGTCGACCTCGATCTGCCTGATCGCCCAGTGCTCGCCGTCGCCCTCGACGCTCTCGAACAGCCAGACGCGCCCGCCGGGACCGGCGTCGTGCCAGAAGCGGTGGGGCACGTCGGCCTCGGCGAGCTGCTTGACCAGCGGCAGGCGAAGATCCGGAACCATGCTCGGTAGGCTACACCGCTACTGCTGGTAGGCCCCGGCGTCCGGCGCCCCCGTCAGCGCCCTGCCCAGCATGTCCTTGCCGAAGGCGGCGCCGCCGTACCACGTGGGCGACAGCGGCAGGCCGCGGCCCAGCGCCGGGGAGCCCGGACGCAGCCGCAGGTCGGTGCGGGAGACGAACAGCGGGTCGGCCTTGACCGACTTCGGCCCCAGCTTGAAGGTCATCTTGCGGCCGGAGTAGACGCTGCCGCCGTCGTCGACGCCCTTGCCGTCGGCCCAGCCCGCCTCGCCGCCGACCTGGATCACGTTGTTGCGCAACCTGAGGATGGCGGGCGAGCAGCCGTCGTGGCAGGACCAGCCGATGGTGTCCTTGGCCGGCAGGTAGACCGAGTTCTGGACGGCGATCGTGCCCTTGACCGGGCCGACGACGTGGCCGGGGCCGCGGGTGATGAGGAAGGAGCCGCGGCTGCGGCCGGAGGTGACGACGTTGAAGGCGAAGATGTTGCCGGTGGCGGTCTTGCCCTTCTGGGCGCCGAGCTCGGTGAAGGTCTCGTTGTCGCGCGCGGTGTTGTGGGTGACGCGGTTGCGGTCGCCGTTGAAGATCTCGACGGCGGACCCGTCGGTGCCGTAGTCGTGGCTCCTGGCGTAGCTGCCGGTGATGGTGTTGCGGGTCACCAGGTTGTCGTCGCCGTTGAGCAGCACGCCGAAGGCGCCGGAGTCGTTGTCGCCGCCCTCGTCGTTGACGCTCATGCGGTTGTTGCCGGTGAGCGTGCTGTCGCGGACGGTGTTGTGCGAGCCGGACGGCGTGATCCACACGCCCGCGACATTGGCGTCGGCCTGGACGCCGGCCAGCTCGATGTGGTGGCCGCCGAGCTGGAACCCGGCGAACCGGCAGCCGGTGGCGCGCAGGCCGCCGATCTGCCAGTAGGCGCCCTTGACGACCACGCAGTCGCGCTCTTCGCCGCTGATCCTGGGCAGGGCGCCGGTGCCGTGGGAGCGGATGACGATGGGCCGGGCGGCGGTGCCCGAGGCCGTGAGCCGCAGCGGGCCGGTGAAGCTGCCGCCCCGCTTGAAGCTGACGGTGTCGCCCGGCTTGAGGGCGACGGAGTTGACCTTGTCCAGCGACTTCCACGGCTTGTCGGGGCTGGTGCCGGCGGCGGAGTCGTCGCCGGCCCTGGAATCGACGTAGTAGGTGGTGCCCGCCCTGGCCTCCGCGGCGGTCGGTACGGCGGTCAGAAGCGAAGCCGCGACGGCTACGGAGAGCAACCTCATGCGCGCACACCACTATCTAATTGAGAACGGTACGGGGCGGAGCCCTACCGTAGCGTGATCAGTGTGTGATGCGCCACACACACACCGCAGGTCCTTCTCCCGGGATCTCGTCGCCGTCCGGAGCGTTGTAGACGCCCTGGGCCTGCGCTCCGATGGGCAGCGCCGCGCCGGGCGCCCGGCGGACGGACACCAGCAGCGACTCCTCGAACGTCTCGCGCGCGAAAACCAGGCAGTCGGCGTCGGCATGCAGCCAGCGCAACCCTCCGTGACGCAGGGCGGGCTCGGCACGGCGCAGCCCGAGCAGCTCGCGGTAGGCCGCCAGGGTCGCCGGGTCCTGGTCGTGCGGCCGGTTCCAGGGCATCGGGGTGCGCGAGTGCTCCCCGTTGATCCCGGTCAGGCCGAACTCGCTGCCGGCGAAGACCATGGGCGTGCCGGGCAGCGTGGCCTGCAGGCCCAGGGCGAGCAGGTGGCGTTCGCGTGAGCCGGTCACCGTACGGATGCGCGGCGAGTCGTGGGAGTCCAGGAGCTGCCAGGAGTGCGTGAGCGAGCGCCAGGACATGTGCGAGGCGAACGACCTGAACGTGGCCAGGGTGTCGGCGCCGTCGCGCTCGGGCACGCCGCCCGGCACGCCGAGGAAGTGCGGCAGGTCCAGGTCGGGGCCGCGCAGCCAGGCCCAGACCGGGCGGGTGAAGCCGCCGTAGTTCATGGTGCCGTGCCAGCCGTCGCGGTCGAGGTCGAGCGAGGCGTCGTGGTTGTGCTCGGCGATGAAGGCCGCCTCGGGGCCGAGCTGGCGGCGCAGCATGGCGGCGACCTCGTGGTTGCGGTCTTCGGGGCCGAGCCTGGCGGTCATGTTGGCGACGTCCACGCGCCAGCCGTCCAGGGGGCCGAGCCACTTCTTCAGCACCGCGCGCATGCTGGAGCGCACCAGCTCGCTGTCCCAGTTGAGCTTGGGCAGCGACTTGACGCCCCACCACGACTCGTAGTCGCCGGTGTCGGGGTCGAAGTAGAACATCTCCCGTTCGAGGGCGTTCACGTCGGACACGGCGGCGGTGAACCATTCGTGGGCGTCGCCGCAGTGGTTGGTGGTGATGTCGCCGAGCAGGCGCATGCCGCGGGCGTGCAGCGCGCCCGACAGCCGGTGCAGGGCCTCGTCGCCGCCGAGCAGCGGGTCGACGTGCTCGAAGCTCGCGGCGTCGTAGCGATGGTTGGAGCGGGCCGGGAAGACCGGCGTCAGGTAGACGGTGTCGGCGCCGAGCCCCTGGATGTGGTCCAGGCGCCGGGTGATCCCGTCGAGGTCGCCGCCGTAGAACTGCTGGGCGGTGCCGGGGCCGCTGGGGATCACCGGGTCGCGGTCCCAGTCGCGCGGCAGCGCCCAGTCGGGCAGGTCCGGCATCGGGCCGGAGCGGTCGAAGCGGTCGGGGAAGATCTGGTAGACGATCGCGTCCGACATCCACGAGGGCGGCGCCTGGTGGCAGACCAGGCGGAAGTCGCTCGCGTCGGTCAGGTCGTGCGCGACCGGGCCGGCCGCGGTCAGCCACCGCTGGCCGCGGCGGGTGTGCAGCAGGAACCGGTACGGGGTGACCGGGTTGACCGCGGTGATCTCCGCCTGCCACCAGACGTCGTCCGCGCCGTAGCCGGCCACCGGCGTGCCGGTCCTGGAGTCGTCGACGCGGGCCTCGGCGTAGCGGGGCTCGCCGTCGCAGACGGTGCGCACGTGCACGCCGGTGATCCCGGCGGCCCGCGGGGCCCGCAGCCAGAGGGTCACCCGCGAGCCGAGCACCGGTTCCTGGCTGGAGACGTAGAGAGCTGAGCCGTCGTGATGCGGCTCGCCGACATAGCGCAATGAACTATCCCTTGACAGCCCCGGCCGTGAGGCCGGAGACGATGTACTTCTGCAGCCATAGGAACACGCTCACCGTGGGTACGGCGGTGAGCAACGTCGCCGCGGCGAACATGCCGAAGTTGGCGTTGCGGTGGTCGCCGGCGATCATGCCGTACATGCCGACGGCCAGGGTCTTGCTCTCGGGGTCGCGCAGGAACACGTTGGCCATGAGGAACTCGCTCATGACGCCGATGAAGGCCAGCAGCGCGGTGACCGCCAGGATCGGCGTGACCAGCGGCATGATGACCCGCCAGAAGATCTGCGCGTGGGTGGCGCCGTCCACGGTGGCGGCCTCGTCGAGCTCCTTGGGCACGGTGTCGAGGAAGCCCTTCATCAGCCAGGTGTTCACGCCGAGCGCGCCGCCCAGGTAGAGCAGCAGCAGGCCCCAGACGGTGTTGAAGCCGAACGCCGGGTACAGCTCGGTCACCCTGGTGAAGATCATGAAGATCGTCACGATGGCCAGGAACTGCGGGAACATCTGGATGAGCAGCAGGGCCAGCAGCCCGACCCGGCGTCCGGCGAAGCGCATGCGGCTGAAGGCGTAGGCGGCCAGCATCGACAGCAGCAGGCTCGCGAACGACGAGGCCAGCGCGATGAACACCGAGTTGAAGAACCACCGGCCGAACGGATAGCTGTCGGAGGTGAGCAGGTTGACGAAGTTGTTCAGGCTCGCCCCCGACGGCAGCAGGTCGGTAGAGGCCAGCGTGCCCATCGGGTTGATCGCGGCCGAGACCACGAACAGGATCGGGAACAGCGCGAACGCGCACACCAGCAGCACGAACACGTGCCTGAGCGCGATCCTCATGCGTAGACCTCCTCCTGCTTGCGGGTACGGCGGAAGGCCACGGCCGAGATGACCGCCACGATCGCGAAGATGAACACCGAGATCGCCGCCGCGAACCCGAACTGCGCCCCGCCCGCGCCGAACGCCAGCCGGAAGGTGTAGGTGATCAGCAGGTCGGTGGCGCCCACCTGCGGGCTCTCGGCCGGGAACGGCCCGCCCTCGGTGGTGAGCGCGATGGCGTTGAAGTTGTTGAAGTTGAACGCGAACGACGAGATCAGCAGCGGCGTCAGCGCGACCAGCAGCAGCGGCAGCGTCACCCGGCGGAACGCCTTGGACGGCGTGGCGCCGTCGATGGAGGCCGCCTCGGTCAGCTCGCGCGGGATCGCCTGGAGCGCGCCGGTGGTGACCAGGAACATGTACGGGAAGCCGAGCCACAGGTTGACCAGGATGACCGCGAACCGGGCGGTGAGCGGCTCGCCGAGCCAGTCGACGTTCAGCCCGAAGAACTGGTTGATCAGGCCGAAGTCGCGGTTGAACATGTCGCGCCAGACCAGCAGCATGGCGAAGGCCGGCATGGCGTACGGCAGGATCAGCGCGATCCGGTACGCCTTCGTGCCGCGCATGCGCGGATGGTGCAGCGCCAGCGCCACGGCCATGCCCAGCCCGAACGTGCCGGCCACGGAGACCAGCGCGAACACCAGGTTCCAGCCCAGCACGCCGACGAAGTAGCCGGAGATGGTGGGGTTGGTCAGGACGCGGGCGAAGTTGTCCAGGCCGACGTTCACCTGCCAGCCCTGGGCCAGGTGCTCGCCCTTGGCGTTGACGAAGTAGCCCTGGTCCTCGTCGGCCGTCCAGGTGTCGCCGTTGCCCTTGACGCAATCGCAGGCGGCCTCATAGACGAGCGCGGCCCTGCCCTCCACGGCCCGGCTCAGGCCGTTGGCCTTGATCACGCCGCCCGGCGTCGGCACGGACAGCGCCGAGATCTCCTGGCCGCGGGCGGCGGCCTCGGGCGCCTTGAGCACGGTCACGCCGGGGGCCGACAGGACCTTGCCGGTGAGGCCGACCTGGGCGCCCTCCAGCGGGGTCAGCCCTTCGCCGGTGCCCAGCCGTACCTGCTTGGTCTTGAGGTCGACCAGCAGGAACACCAGCTCGTCGCCGCGCAGGGCGGTGGTCAGGCCGTACTCGGGCGAGCCGGGGGCCTGGCGGACCGAGCCGGTCTCGATGGCGGTGACGGCGTCGGCCTTGTCGCCGCGGTGCCCGTCGCCGAAGTTCGTGAACGCGGTGGTCACCGTGTAGAGCACGGGCAGCACCTGGAAGGCGATCAGGAACAGGGTGCCGGGGACGAGGTACTTGGCCGGGATGAAGCGGCGGGTCAGGTAGAGGTAGGCGATGGCCCCGGCGGCCAGCCCCAGCAGCGTGAGCGAGACCCACGACTCGGCGGCGACCAGCGGCGGCACGGCGTAGAGCAGGATCGCGGCGGCCACGGCGAGCACCGCGATCCTGCTCACCACGAACGCCGTGGTGAGTTCCCGGCGAGGCCGCGGGGACCGGTCGGTCCCCACGGCCTCGTGCACGTCCTGGGTCATGTCAGTTCTTGAGCGCGCCGTCGATGGCCTTCTGCGCGGCGGCGGCGGCCTTGGCGGCGTCGCCGCCCTTGACCACGGCCGTCTCCGCGATGCCGAACGGCTCCCAGATGGCGGCCATCTCGGGGATGGCGGGCATCGGCATGCCGCTCTTGCCGGCGTCCATGAACTTGGCGGCGTCGGGGTCGGCGGCCTGGACCTCCTGCAGCGCGGCGGTCAGCGCCGGGGGCCGGGGGTCGGCCTCGTACAGGGCCTTGGCGACGTCCTTGTTGGTGACGTAGTTGGCGACGAACTCCTGGGCCAGGGCCTTGCTCTTGCCCTTGGCGGCCACGAAGAACGTCTGGACGCCGACGAACGGCGTGGCCGGCTTGCCGTCCTTGAACGCCGGGACGGGCGTGATGTCGTAGGAGACGCCGCCCTTCTTGACCTCGCTCATGGCCCACGGGCCGGAGATCAGGTAGGCGCACTTGCCGGCGGCGAAGTTGACGATGTAGTTCTCGTTGGTGACCGACGTCTTGAGCGCGCCGTCACCCTTCTCGCCGAGCTCCTTCAGCTTGCCGAACGCCTTGACCGAGCCCTCGGAGCCGAGCAGCACCTGCTTGGGGTCGGGGTCGCCGGAGGCGGTCTGGCCGAACAGCGCGCCGCCCGCGGAGGCGAACAGCGGGTAGGCGTGGAAGGCGTCGCCCTTGACGCCGACGGGCAGGCAGAGCACCTCCTTGACCTTGCCGGCCTTCTTCAGCTCCTTGCCCTTGTCGATCATCTCGTCGAGCGTGGCGGGGGCGTCGGGGGCGAGCTTGGTGTTGCGGATCAGGGCGATGTTCTCCACCGCGTACGGGGCGCCGTACACCTGGCCGTTGAAGGTGACCGCCTTCATGGCGATCTCCGAGAAGGCCGCCTTCTGCTCGTCGGTCAGCGTGACGGGGTCGATGGCGCCGTTCTGGACGAGGTTGCCGATCCAGTCGTGCGCGCCGATCATGATGTCCGGACCGCTGCCCTGCTGGGAGGCGGTCAGGAAGGTCATCTGGTTGTCCTTGCTGATCTCCTTCACCTCGACGGTCACGCCGTTCTCGGTACCGAACTGGTCGGCGAAGGGCTTGAGCGGCTTGACCCGGCTCGGGTCGGCCCAGATGACCAGCGTGCCGCCCGCCGCCGGGGCCGGAGCCGAGGCCGAGGCCGAACCGCTGGGCTGCGCCGACGAGGCGGGCGCGCCGGAGTCACCACAAGCCGTAGCGGCGAACGCGAGGGTGGAGAGGGCGGCCACTCCCAGGACCCGTACACGCATGAGACCTCCCGAGGTCATGGAGGAGCGGCGGCGCCTGCGTGCGCCGCCGTCAAAAGATCGTTATCCGCCGCTGTTCACGGCTTACGTTTCCGGGACGTTAGCGGCTCTTTGCAAGAATTGGAAGAACTTGCGAAAGAGCGTTACCGGAACCACATCCGACCCGTCGCCCGCTGACCTCGTCCCCGCCCGCGAGAACGCCTTGACGCCCAATCTGCAACTTTCCGAAACTTGCACTTGACCTGTCGCAAGAACGCGCGACATCCTGCACCAGACATCACGGACATCCGGGGGAAGGAAAGCCATGCTCGGCAACGACGACTGGTGGCGGGACGCCGTCGTGTATCAGGTCTACCCCCGGAGCTTCGCCGACGCCGACGGCGACGGCACCGGCGACCTGAAGGGCGTGCGGGCGCGCCTGGACTACCTGGCCAGGCTGGGCGTGGACGCGATCTGGCTGAGCCCCTTCTACACCTCCCCCATGGCCGACGGCGGCTACGACGTGGCCGACTACCGGGACGTGGACCCGATGTTCGGCACGCTGGCCGACTTCGACGCCCTGGTCACGCAGGCCCACGGGCACGGCATCCGGGTGATCGTGGACCTCGTCCCCAACCACTCCTCCGACCGCCACCCTTGGTTCCAGGCCGGCCTGCGCGACCGTTACATCTTCCGCGACCGGCCCAACGACTGGGAGTCGATCTTCGGCGGTCCGGCCTGGACCCAGGTCGAGGACGGCCAGTGGTACCTGCACCTGTTCGCGCCCGAGCAGCCCGACCTCAACTGGGACAATCCCGAGGTACGCGCCGAGTTCCGCGACGTCCTGCGCTTCTGGCTGGACCGCGGCGTGGACGGCTTCCGGGTGGACGTGGCCCACGGCATGGTCAAGGCCGAGGGGCTGCCCGACGTCGGCCCCAAGGAGGGCCGCCAGGCCGAGATGCTGGGCGACGAGCGGGTGCCCTACTTCGACCAGGACGGCGTGCACGACATCTACCGGGAGTGGCGGCCGATCCTCGACTCCTACCCCGGCGGGCGGATGGCCGTCGCCGAGGCGTGGGTGTCCTCGCCCGAGCGGCTGGCCCGGTACGTGGGGCCGGACGAGCTGCACCAGGCGTTCAACTTCGAGTTCATGATGGCCGACTTCCACGCCAAGTCGTTCCGTTCGGTGATCGAGAAGTCGCTGGCCGAGGCCGAGCTGGTCGGCGCGCCCACCACCTGGGTGCTGTCCAACCACGACAAGCCCCGCCACGTCACCCGGCACGGCGGCCTGGCCCGCGCCCGCGCGGCGACGCTGCTCATGCTGGCCCTGCCCGGCTCGGCCTACCTCTACAACGGCGAGGAGCTGGGCCTGCCCGAGGTCCTCGACCTGCCCGACGAGCTGCGCCAGGACCCGGCCTTCCGGCGCACCGGCGAGAGCCGCGACGGCTGCCGGGTGCCGATCCCGTGGACGAGCGAGCCGGGCTGCGGCTGGACCGACCCGTGGCTGCCGATCCCCGCCTCGTGGACGCTGCTGTCGGCCGCGGCCCAGGAGCACGACCCGGACTCCACGCTGCACCTCTACCGGGCCGCGCTCAGGCTGCGCAAGGAGCACCCGGCGCTCGGCGGCGGCACGCTGAGGTGGCTGGAGACCTCCGAGGACGTGCTGGCCGTCCAGCGCGACCCGGGCCTGGTCGTGATGCTGAACACCGGCGAGGAGCCGGTCGCCCCGGTCGTGCCCGGCACGGTGCTGCTGGCCAGCGGTCCGCTGGCGGCCGACGGCTCGGTCCCGCCGGACACCACGGTCTGGATCCAGCGCTGACGTTGGCGGAACCTTTCCCTCAACGCTCCCTGAACGCGGCATTTGGCGGCAATGACGGTTAGTAGTCTCGGGGAGTGCCACCCATGTGGGCCCGCTCCCTGCGCGGACGCGTCACCCTCATCGCGACGGCCGTAGCCGCCCTCGTGCTGATCCCCGTGGGCATCGCCGGGTGCATCGTCTCGCGGTCCCTGGTGACGGCCGCCGTCTACCGGGACACGCGGGACACCGCCGAGCGGGTGGCCTCCGAGATGCGCGCGGGCGGGCTGCCGCAGGGCGCCACGATCCCGGTGCCCAATCCGTCCATCGACCTGATCCAGGTGGTCGGGACCGACGGCCGCGTCCTGGCCAGCAGCGACGCGGCCAGGAACCTGCCGCCGCTCAGCGACGTGCGGCCCACCGCCGAGAGCCGCGTCGTCAACACCACCAACTGCCTGCCGACCGAGTGCGTGCACCTGTCGGCGGTCAAGGCCGGCATGTCGGAGGACTCCCCCATCGTCTACGCCGGCCGCAGCACCCCGGAGGTGCTGGCCTCGCAGACGCTGGAGGTGATCGTGTTCTCCCAGGTGGCGGTGCTGATCGCGCTCACCGCCTGGGCGACCTGGCTGGTCACCGGCCGCGCGCTGCGCCCGGTGGCGACCATGCGCGCCGAACTGGACGCGGTCAGCGCCGGCGACCTGAGCCACCGGGTCACCCAGCCGGGCGGCGAGGACGAGGTCGCCATGCTGGCCAAGGCCGTCAACAACACACTGGCCCGCTTGGAACGTTCCGCGCTGCAACAACGCCAGTTCGCCTCCGACGCCTCCCACGAGCTGCGCACCCCGATCGCCGGGCTGCGCGCGCAGCTGGAGAGCGCCCAGCTCTACCCGGAGGACACCGACGTGGAGGCGCTGGTGGACAGCGCCCTGCGCGACACCGACCGGCTGGAGGCGATCATCACCGACCTGCTGCTGCTGGCCAGGATCGGCTCCCGGGTGGACATGGCCAGGGAGCCGGTGGACCTGGCCGACCTCGTACGGCAGGAGCTGGCCGTGCGCAGCGACAAGCTGCCCACGCGGCTGGAGCTGACCGAGGGCGTGGTCGTCGAGGGCGTGCGCCTGCAACTGGCCCGGGTGCTGACGAACCTGCTGGACAACGCCCAGCGGCACGCCGAGACCCTGGTGCTGGTCGTGGTCGCCAGGGAGGCGGGCCCGGCCAGGGGCGGCACGGCCGTGCTGGCGGTGGAGAACGACGGCCAGGAGATCGCCGAGGCCGACCGCGAGCGCATCTTCGAGCGGTTCACCCGCCTGGACGCCGCCCGCAGCCGCGACTCCGGCGGCACCGGCCTCGGCCTGGCGATCGCCAGGGACGTGGCGATGGCCCACCGGGGCAGCGTGCGGGTGGAGGACCGCCGGGGCGGGGCGCGGTTCGTCCTGAGGCTTCCGGCCATCTGATGTCGAAAGCGTAGATTTCCGGCAGCCGGTTAGTGGATCATGCCCTCATGACGCAAGAAGTCCCCCAGGGCGTGGATCCTCACATCCCCAACACCGCGCGCATGTACGACTACTTCCTGGGCGGAAAGAACAATTTCCCGGCCGACCGGGAGCTGGCCGAGCTGGTGCTGAGCGCGATGCCGGAGGTCAGGGACGGCACGCGGGAGAACCGGCTGCTGATCGGCCGGATGGTGAAGTACCTGTGCGACCGGGGTGTCACCCAGTTCCTCGACCTCGGCTCCGGTCTGCCGGCCGCCGAGAACGTGCACGAGGTGGCGTTGCGGCTCGCGCCGGAGGCCCGCGTGGTCTACGTGGACAGCGACCCGGTGGTGGCCGCGCACGGCCGGGCGCTGCTGGCCGACCCCGGGCAGGTGGCCATGCTGCACGGCGACATCCGGCGCCCGCGGGAGGTGCTGGACAGCCCCGAGGTGCGCGGGCTGCTGGACTTCGGCAAGCCCGTCGCCGTGCTCATGATGTTCGTGCTGCACCTGATCCCCGACAAGGACGACCCGCAGGGCTTCGTGGCCGCCTACCGCGACGCGCTCGCCCCCGGCAGCTACCTGGCCCTGTCGCACGTGGGCACCGACCACGCGCCGCAGCGCGTGGCCCGCGTCAGCCAGTTCTACCGGCGGGCCAACGCGCCCTTCTGCCCGCGGCCGGGCAAGGAGATCGCGGCCTTCTTCGGCGACTTCGAGCTGATCCCGCCCGGTCTGGCCACGGGCAAGGGGCCGGAGCTCGGTTTCCCGTTCACCGACCCCCAGAACCCGCCCTTCTACGACGACGACTTCGCCCGCATGGGCTACGCGGGCATCGGCCGCAAACCCTAGACGCTTCGCACGCGGGCCCTAGACGCGCACGACCTCGCGTTCCGCCTCCGGCCCGGGGCGGTCGTCCGCCTCGTCGAGCAGCGTGGACTCGTCGAACGGCGCCCGCCCGGCCAGCACCTCGGCGGCGCGTTCCCGGTCGAACTCGCCGGTCCAGGTGCCGACCACGACGGTGGCCACGGCGTTGCCCGCGAAGTTGGTCAGCGCCCTGGCCTCGGACATGAACCGGTCGATGCCGACGATGAGGCCGACGCCGTCCACCAGTTCGGGGCGGTGCGACTGCAGGCCGCCGGCGAGCGTGGCCAGGCCGGCGCCGGTCACGCCCGCGGCGCCCTTGGAGGCGACCATCATGAACAGCAGCAGCGAGATCTGCTCGCCGACCTGCAGCGGCGCGCCGGTGGCCGAGGCGATGAACAGCGTGGCCATGGTGAGGTAGATGGCGGTGCCGTCGAGGTTGAAGGAGTAGCCGGTCGGGACGGTGATGCCGGCCACCGTCCGGCTCACCCCGAAGTGCTCCATCTTGGCGATCAGCCGCGGCAGCGCCGTCTCCGACGACGACGTGGACAGGATCAGCAGGAACTCCCGGCCGAGGTAGCGCAGCAGCGACCACAGGTTGATCCGGGCGACCAGCCACAGCAGCGCGCCCAGCACCACGCCCACGAACAGCAGGCAGGTGACGTAGAAGGCGATCATGATGATGGCCAGGCTCTTGAGCGCCTCGATCCCGGTGGCGCCGACGACGGCCGCGATGGCCCCGAAAGCGCCGACCGGCGCGGCCCACATGACCATGGCCAGGATGCGGAACACCAGCCGCTGGACGTGCTCGACGCCGCGCAGGATCGGCGCGCCCCGCTCCCCCATCGCCTGCAGCGCGAACCCGGCCAGCAGCGCCACCAGCAGCGTCTGCAGGACCGAGCCCTCGGTGAAGGCCGACACCAGGGTGACGGGGATGATGCCGAGCAGGAAGTCGACCCCGCCGGTGGCCTCGCCCTTGGCCGCCTCGGCCTCGGCGGCCTGCTTGGCGGCGTCGGTCAGGTGCAGCCCGGAGCCGGGGTCGATGACGTTGCCGACCAGCAGGCCGATGACCAGGGCCACGGTGGACATCACCATGAAGTAGCCGAGCGCCAGGCCGCCGACCTTGCCGACCTTGGCGGCCTGGCGTACCGAGCCGATGCCGAGCACGATCGTGCAGAAGATGATGGGGCTGATCAGCATCTTGATCAGCGCCACGAAGCCGGTGCCGAGGGGCTTGAGCTCCTTGCCCGCCTCCGGCCAGACGAATCCGACCAGGATGCCGAGCAGGACCGCCACGACGACGGCCAGGTACAGGTAACGAGTTCGATCACGCATGGGGGGTCTCTCCACCGCTTTGGAAAAAGGGGCTGGCCGTGCGACTATGCGCCTCACTGTGACCCACGTCACGATTGAGTAAGTTTCGTTCACGCGAGGGGAGGCTCATGCGCCGCTGGAGCCTGGCGGGCCAGATGCTGGTCCTGCAGTTGCTCGTGGTCGCGGTCGCCGTCACCGGCTGCGCGGTGCTCGCGCTGGTGCAGGCCCATCGCCTGCTCACCGAGGAGGCGGGCGCCACGGCCAGGGCCGTGGCGGTCAGCGTGGCCGCCGCGCCGGGCGTGGCCGCCGCCCTGGACGACCCGGAACCGACCCTGGCGCTGCAGCCGTACGCCGAACGGGTGCGCGAGCAGACGGGCGTCGACTTCGTCACCATCATGAAGCCGGACGGCACCCGCTACACCCACCCGAACCCGGCCGAGATCGGCAGACGTTTCCTCGGCCACACCGGGCGGGCGCTGGCCGGTGAGACCTTCGTCGAGACCTACACCGGCACGCTCGGCCCCTCCAAGCGGGCCGTGACGCCCGTGTGGTCCGGGGGCCGGGTGCGGGCCCTGGTCAGCGCGGGCATCACGATCGACCGGATCAGCGCCAGGCTGCGCGACCAGCTCGCCTGGAGCGGCCTGGTCGCCGCGCTGGCGCTCGGCCTGGGCGCGGCCGGGACGTGGCTGGTCACCGTACGGCTGCGCCGCCAGACCCACGGGCTCGGCCCGGTGGAGCTGGGCCGCATCCATGACCACCACGACGCCGTCCTGCACGCCGTGCGGGAGGGCCTGCTGCTGGTCGGCGGCGACGGCACGCTGACGCTCTGCAACGACGCCGCCCGGCAGCTCCTGGACCTGCCGCCGGACGCCGAGGGCCGGCACGTGGCCGAGCTGGGCCTGTCGGCGCTGCTGGAGGGCCACGAGGAACGCGTGCACCTGGCCGGCGACCGGGTGCTGGCCGTCAACATCGCGGCCAGCAGGCTCGGCACGGTGGTGACCGTACGCGACCACACCGAGCTGCAGGCGCTGGCCGGGCAGCTCGACGCCGAGCGCGGCTTCGCCGACTCGCTGCGCTCGGCCGCGCACGAGGCCGCCAACCGGCTGCACACCGTGATCACGCTGGTCGAGCTGGGACGCACCGAGCAGGCGGTCGCGCTGGGCACGGCGGAGCTGCGCGCGGCGCAGGAGCTGACCGACCGGGTGGTGGGCGCGGTGCGCGAGCCGGTGCTGGCCGCGCTGCTGCTCGGCAAGAGCGCCGAGGCGGCCGAGCGCGGCGGCGAGCTGGTGCTGACGCCGGACAGCGACCTGGACGACCTGGGCCTGGACCCGCGCGACCTGGTGACGATCGTCGGCAACCTGGTCGACAACGCCCTCGACGCGGCCACCAGGGTCGAGGTGCGCCTGAGCGCGGACCGGGACGGGGTGGTGATCAGGGTGGCCGACGACGGGCCGGGGCTGACCGCGCCGGAGGCGTTCGCGAAGGGCTGGACCACCAAGGGCGACGGCCACGGGCTCGGGCTGGCGCTGGTCGGGCAGGCGGTGCGCCGCCTCGGCGGCACGATCGACGTGGCCGGATCGGCGTTCACCGTGCGCCTGCCGGTCCCGGAGCGGGTGCGATGAGCGGGCCGGGCGCCGGTGGCGGAACGGGCACGACGAGCGGGCCGGGCGGGGCGGTCTCCGTGCTGATCGTGGAGGACGAGGGGATCACGGCCGAGGCCAACCGGGTCTACGTCGAGCGGGTGGCCGGCTTCGAGGTGGCCGGGGTGGCCCGCTCGGGCGGCGAGGCGCTGCGGTTCCTGCGCGGACGGCCCGTCGACCTCATCCTGCTCGACCTGTACCTGCCCGACATGCACGGCCTGGAGGTGTGCCGCGCGGTGCGGGCCGGCGGGCTGCTGTGCGACGTCATCGCCGTCACCTCCGCGCGCGACCTGGCCATGGTCCGTTCGGCGGTGTCGCTGGGCGTCTCGCAGTACCTTCTCAAGCCGTTCACCTACGCGACCCTGGCCGAGAAGCTGACGCGTTACGCCCGGTTCAGGCAGGACACCGGCGTGATCGTCGCCCAGGGCGACGTGGACCGGGTGCTCGGCACCCTGCGCGGCCCCTCCGAGCTGCCCAAAGGGCTGGCCCGCGACACCCTCGACGCCGTGTCGGCCCGGCTGCGCGAGCGGCCCGGCGGCAGCTCCGCGCAGAGCGTCGCCGAGGCCGTGGGGGTGTCGCGGGTGACCGCCCGCCGCTACCTGGAACACCTGGTCGAGCTGGGGATGGCGGTGCGCGTGCCGCAGTACGGCGGGGTCGGCCGGCCAGAGTTGCTCTACCGGATCCCCATGGAAAGTTAATGGCGGTGACGCTGCCCGTTCAATCCCGGCCTCTAGCTTCTGGGTGCGATCCCACGCACTGAGGAGAAGACACTTGCGAGTCTTGGCCGTTGTTCCCGCCCGCGGAGGTTCGGCGGGCGTACCCCTGAAGAACCTCGCCCTGGTCGGGGGCGTCCCGCTGGTCACCCGCGCGGTACGGGCGTGCCTGCGGGCCGAGCTCGTGGACCAGGTCGTGGTCAGCACCGACCACCCGCAGATCGCCGAGACCGCCCGCGCGGCGGGGGCGGTCGTGGTGCAGCGGCCCGAGGAGCTGAGCGGCGCGACCGCCTCCAGCGAGTCGGCCGTGCTGCACGCCCTCGACGCCCTGGGCGAGGACCCCGAGGTGGTCGTGCTCGTGCAGTGCACCAGCGCGTTCATCGACCCGGCCGACCTGTCGGCCGCCGTGCGCAGGGTCCTGGACGGCGAGGCCGACTCGGTCGTGTCCGGGCTGCCCACCCACGAGTTCCTGTGGACGGCCGCGGGCGCGGGCGTCAACCACGACCCGGCCGTACGGCAGCGCAGGCAGGACCGCGAGCCGCAGTTCCGCGAGAACGGCGCGTTCTACGTCATGCGCACCGCCGGCCTGCGCGAGCACGGCCACCGCTTCTTCGGCGAGGTCGCCGTGCAGCCGGTGCCGCCGCAGCACGCCATCGAGGTCGACGACCCCGGGGACCTGGAGCTGGTACGCGCCCTCGCGCCGTTCATCGACCAGCCCGAGCCGATCGACGTGGACGCGGTCATCACCGACTTCGACGGCGTGCACACCGACGACCGCGCCTACATCGACTCCGACGGCCGGGAGATGGTCCTGGTCAGCCGCTCGGACGGGATGGGCGTCTCGCTGCTGCGCCGCTCCGGGGTCAAGGTGCTGGTGATGTCCACCGAGCAGAACCCGGTCGTGGCCGCCCGCGCCCGCAAGCTGGGCGTGCCCGTGCTGCAGGGCCTGGCCGAGAAGCGCATCGTGCTGCGCGACTGGCTGGCCATCGAGGGCCTGGACCCGGCGCGCGTGGCCTATGTCGGCAACGACGTCAACGACCTGGGCCCGATGGCCGAGGTCGGCTGGCCGATCGCCACCCCCGACGCGCACCCGCGCGTGCGCGCCGCCGCCCGCGTGGTGCTGACCAGGCCCGGCGGCTCCGGCGCGGTGCGCGAGCTGTGCGACCTGGTGGTGGCGGCCCGGCCCGAGCCGCCGGTCGCCGAGGCCAAGGCCCGTCCGCGGCTCGGCCCGGTCGCGATCGGCGACGTGCTGGTCGGCGACGGCGAGCCGGTGTACATGATCGGCGAGATCGGCATCAACCACAACGGCGACCTCGACCTCGCCCGCCGGCTCATCGACGTGGCGGCCGAGGCGGGCTGCCAGGCGGTCAAGTTCCAGAAGCGCACCCCCGCGATCTGCGTGCCCGAGGAGCAAAAGGGCCAGATCAGGCAGACTCCGTGGGGCGAGATGACGTACCTGGAGTACAAGGAGCGCACCGAGTTCGGCTACGACGAGTACCGGCAGATCGCGAAGTACTGCGACGAGCGTGGCCTGCACTGGTTCGCCTCGCCGTGGGACGTGCCGTCCGTGGAGTTCCTGGAGAACATGGACGTGCTGACCCACAAGATCGCCTCGGCCAGCGTCGCCGACCACGAGCTGCTGCGCGCCCTGGCGGCCACCGGCAAGCCGCTCATCCTGTCCACCGGCATGTCCACGCTGTCGGAGATCGACCAGGCCGTCGAGATCCTCGGCACCGACCAGCTGATCATGATGCACGCCACCTCCACGTACCCGCTGCCGCCGGAGGAGGCCAACCTGCGCACGATCACCACGCTCAAGGAGCGCTACGGCGTGCCGGTCGGCTACTCCGGGCACGAGCGCGGCCTGCAGATCTCCCTGGCCGCGGTCACCCTGGGCGCGGTCTGCGTCGAGCGGCACATCACGCTCGACCGCACCATGTGGGGCTCCGACCACGCCGCCTCGCTGGAGCCGTCCGGGCTGGAGCACCTCGTCCGCGACATCCGCATCATCGAGCAGGCCATGGGCGACGGCGTCAAGCGCGTCTTCCCCGGCGAGGAGGCGCCCAAGGCCCGGCTGCGCCGGGTGACCGTCTGAGTCATGACGCCGACCACTCTCTCCGTCGTCGTGCCGGTGCGTGACGGCGAGCGCTTCATCGCCGACGCGCTCGCCTCGCTCGCCCGCAACGCCCGGCACGACTTCGAGTTCATCGTCGTGGACGACGGCTCCGTGGACGCCACCCCGGACATCATCGCCGACTTCGCCCGCGACCTGCCCGGCCTGGCCGTGCTGCGCAACCCCGCCCCCGTGGGGCTGGCCGACGCCCGCAACACCGGGCTGTCGGCCGCCTCGGGGCGGTTCGTCACGTTCATGGACGGCGACGACTGGCTGGCGCCCGGCTACCTGGCCGGGCTGGTGGCGGCCATCGACGGGCTCGGCTGCGACTTCGTCCGGGTGGACCACGTCCAGGTGGAGGGGCGCAAGCGGGTGGTGCACCGGGCCCCGCTGTCGCGCCGCGGCGTGGTGCTCGACCCCCGTGCGGCGATCCTGCCGGCGGGGGTGCGGACCATGGTGGACTACCCGTACGCGTGGGCCGGGGTCTACCGGCGTTCGCTGCGGGACCTGCTGCACTTCCCCGGCTCGCTGCACACCGCCGAGGACCGGCCGTGGATCTGGCGGCTGCACCGGGAGGCGGCCACGTTCGCGGTGGTGTCGATGGCCGGGGTGTTCTACCGGCGCCTGGTGTCCGGCTCGCTGACGCAGATCGGCGACGAGCGGCAACTGCACTTCTTCGACGCCTTCGAGCTGGTCCTCAAGGACCTGGAGCCGGAGTTCCTGCCCAAGGCGGCGCGCAACTTCTGCGCGCTGCTGGCCCACCACCTGGAGCTCGCGGGCCGGTTCACGCCCGCGCTGCGGGCCCGCTTCGAGGAACGCGGCGCGCAGATGGTCCGCGGGCTGCCGTCCGCGCTGGTGGCCGACGCGGTGTCGCGGATGGCCGTCGAGCGGGAGGCCCTGCTGCGCGCCCTGGTGCCCGACATTCCCCCCAGCCCCCACGTCCGGATCCGCCGGGATCGGGAGGACTCCTGATGAAGGTCTTCTACGCCTCGACGCTGTTCGGCGCCATGTCGCTGGCCGCCGCGATCGACGACGGCCGCTTCGGCACGGGCCGGCGCGTGCTGATCGTGTCGAACAACGCGGCGATCCCCGAGGTGTCGGTGCCGCTCGACGGCGCGCCCGGCTTCGCCGTCCTGCGCTCGCGCTTCGACGAGGTGCACTCCTGGAACGACCTGATCGCCCCGCTGCACCCCTCCGACTGGCGGGCGCGGGTCATCGAGGTGCCGATGTTCGAGCGGCTGATCCGCTCCCACCTGGCCCTGGACGACGTCGAGGAGCTGGTGCTGGAGTCG
Organism: Nonomuraea sp. NPDC001699; assembly: GCF_053596455.1. NCBI lineage: Bacteria > Bacillati > Actinomycetota > Actinomycetes > Streptosporangiales > Streptosporangiaceae > Nonomuraea > Nonomuraea sp. NPDC001699. Next base: position 102,170 of record NZ_JBSFGF010000009.1, read on the forward strand.
ATCGCGGTGCCGCCCGCGCGCACGATCGCCGGTCTGGTGCGCGACTGCCCGATCACCGTCTACTCCGACGGCCTGATGAGCTACGGCCCGACCCGCGACCCGCTGCCGGCCGAGATCTCCCGCCGCATCGAGCGGCTGCTGCACCTGGACCTGGTGCCCGGCCTGACCCCGCTGCTGCTCAGCGAGTACGGCGTGCCGCCCGTGGTGCTGCCCGAGGAGCGTTTCCTCGCGGTCGTGCGCGAGGTGGCCGCCACCGCGCCGGACATGCCCTCCGGGCAGGCGGTCATCCTCGGCCAGTACCTGTCGGCCCTGGAGATCGTCACGCCGGAGGAAGAGGCCGGGCTGCACGCCTCGATGCTGGGCGCGCTGGTCGCCCGCGGCTGCACCAGCGTGGTGTTCAAGCCGCACCCGGCCGCCGGACGCCGGCACGCGCAACTGCTGCGCGCGGCGGCCGAGCCCCTGGGGGTAGGGCTGACGGTGGCCGGGGAGAGCGTGCCGGCCGAGGTGTGCTTCGCGGCGCTGCGGCCCGAGCTGGTCGTGGGCTGCTTCTCCACCGGACTGGTGACCGCCATGCGCTACTTCGGCCTGCCGGTCGCCACCTTCGGCACCGGCCTGGTGCTGGACCGGCTCACGCCGTACGAGAACAGCAACAGGATCCCTGCCACGATCGTGGACGCCCTGCTGCCCCGGCTGGGCGCCGACGGAGTGATCGACCGGCCGCCGCGCACGGACCTGCCTGCGCTGGTGCGCGCGGTCGGCTACTGCATGCAGGCCGACGCCTATCCCGAGCTGCGCCCGTCGGGGGTCGCGTTCGACCCGCGATACTTCAAGCGCAAGCGCCTGGAGACGCTGGGGCTGGCCGAGCCGCCCTCGGCGCTCTCCAGGCTGCGTAGGAAGATCAGGTCAGCGATCTGAGGTAGCGGCGCACCCGCCGCCTGGCCCGGTAGCCCGCCCGCAACATCGTGGGCGGCACCTCCACCCGCAACCTGGCCCGGCGGCGGGCCGCGGCGTGCTCGGGGCCGTCCAGCAGCGAGCGGGCGGGCGGCCGCCCCCCTTCCGCGGCCAGTCCGGCCAGCAGGTCCGCCCAGTCGTCGCGCCCGGCGGGGTGGAAGTAGTTGGCCTCGCACCACCGCGGCTCGGCCGGGCGGAAGTCGCCCAGGGCCAGGTCGTCGAGCGTGCCGAGCAGGCCGCTGCCCTCGAACACCAGGTTGATCATCTCGGCGCTGACGCCGAAGTCGCTCAGCACCAGCGACGGCACGCCCATGGCGACGGCCTCCAGCGCGGCCGTCGAGCTGACCGTGACGAACCCGGCCGCCCGCGAGAGCTGCTCGTGCATCGACCCGGCCGCGAACGTCAGCCGGCCCGGCTCGCCCATCTCGCGCCAGAGCCGCTGGTAGTGGTGGCGTTCGTTGTGGGTCTGGCGCTCGTGCTCCAGGGCGCGCAGCTTGACCACGACCTCCAGGCCGGGGCGGCGTCCGGCCAGCTCGGCCAGGGCCCGCAGCACCCGCTCGCGCTCCTCCCGCGCCCGCGGCACCTTGGCCTGGGTGGCGAACACCACCCGGTCGCCGCCGCCGGCCGCCGCGCCGGGCCGCAGGAACGGCAGCCGGGCCAGCCCGACCGCCCCGCCTCCGCCGAGCCGCCCGGCGATCTCGGAGAACTCGGCCACCTCGCGCTCGCTGTGGACCACGAACAGGTCGCAGCCGCTGCGGAACAGCCACGCCTTCTCCGTGGCCGGGACCGAGATGCCGGGCAGCCCGCTGACGAACACCGGCCTCGGCCGCAGCCCGGCCAGCACGTCGGCCACCAGCACGTCCACGACCGGGCCCGTGCAGCCGACCAGGATCGCGTCGGGCCTGGTGCGCTCGGCCAGGCGGCGCAGGGACCGCGCCGAGAGCACCGGGGGCGCCGCGCGCCCGCCCACCGCCGCCGCGATCTGCTCGGCCGAGGGCGCGATCGGGGTACGCACCACCACCAGCTCCGTGTCGCAGCCCGGGGGCAGGTCGTCGAGCAGGCAGGCCGCCCACTTCAGATACGAGTCGGAGTCGGCTACCGCCAGCACCCTCACCTGGACGCTCCTGTCAAATGCGATCGCAGGTCGGGGGCCGCCCTGCTCGTCCACCAGTCGTCGGGAACGTCCACCGGCTCGACCTCGACACCGCGCGGGCCGAGCAGCACCCGCAGCGAGGTGATCGCGGTCGAGGGAAGGCTGAGCACGCGCTGCCCCGCGTCGAGGCCGCGCAGCGTCAGCTCGGCCGGCACGCCCGCGTCGTGCACGGTGATGCCGGGACGCTCCCTGATCAGCGCGAGGTCGACGGGGTCCTCGCGGCGGTGCGGGTAGTAGGCCAGCGGCTCGCGGCCGGCCAGGTCGGTCAGCCAGCGCAGGTAGCGGTCGCGGTGCACCAGGCCGTTGCGGACCAGGGAGGTGCCGAGGACGACCGTGCGCTCGGCGGGGCCCTGCGTGCTCGGCGGCTGGGCGCGCAGCCAGGCGAAGTCGTGGTGCACGAGGTCGACGCCCGCCTCGCGGACGGCGTCGGCCAGCTTCTCGGGGACGGGCAGCGCGGTGAAGACCGAGACCCGGCTCATCCGCAGCCGCAGCGCGGCGGCCAGGCCGAGCAGGGCCCGCGCCCGCGACGGCGTCGCCCGCGCCCGCAGCAGCGGCCGGTACGGCCCGGCGGCCAGCAGTTCGAGCAGCCTGAGCGTGGCCAGGCCGTCGTCCACGACGACGATGCGGCCGGGGTCGGAGGTCAGCCAGCGCACCTGGACCTTGCCGGAGAACGCGTCGCCCACGGCCTGGACGCGGCGCGGCATGCGCTCGCGCGGCTCGTCCAGCACCAGGCCGGGAGGCAGGTCGAGGCGGCGCAGCTCCTTGCGGGTGGCGCGCAGCGGGCGCAGGCCGGCGCGCGGCACGACCACGGTGTCCGGGCCGAGCAGCCCGGCATGGTGGGCCTCGACGGCGCACAGCATCTGGAGCGGAGACTCCACCCAGGCCGACGCCTGTCTGACCACTCTGTTTCCCCCAGCCGGTGGAGCGCCTTGCACGACCCGTCACAAGCTAACCCGGCCTGCTTAAGCCGCAAGAAACGACACGTGAACAATGGAGGGTATGAACTCGCTTATGCTCAACACCGACGGTGTGCAGATACCACAGCTCGGCTTCGGCGTCTGGCAGGTCTCTGCCGACGACGCCGAGCACGCCGTGACGACCGCGCTGCGCGCCGGATACCGGCATGTCGACACCGCCGCCGCCTACGAGAACGAGGAGGGCGTCGGCCGGGCCGTGCGCGCCGCCGGGGTGCCACGGGAGAAGGTGTTCGTCACCACCAAGCTGTGGAACGGCGACCACGGGCGGGCCGAGCAGGCCTTCGACGAGAGCCTGGCCCGCCTGGGCCTCGACTACGTAGATCTTTTCCTGATCCACTGGCCGGTTCCGGAGCAGGACAAGTACGTGCAGGCCTGGCGGGCGCTGGAGAAGATCTACCGTGACGGCCGGGCCAAGGCCATCGGGGTCTCCAACTTCACGGTCGCCACCCTGACCCGGCTGATGAACGAGACCGACATCACGCCCTCGATCAACCAGATCGAGCTGCACCCGTACTTCCAGCAGCGCGAGATGCGGGCCTTCCACGAGGCCAACGGCATCCTGACCGAGGCGTGGAGCCCGCTCGGGCAGGGCAAGGGGCTGCTGGCCGACCCGGCGCTGCGCGTGCTGTCGGAGAAGTACGGCAAGACGCCCGCGCAGATCGTGCTCCGCTGGCATCTCCAGCTCGGCAACGTGGTGATCCCCAAGTCGGTCACCCCGGCGCGGATCGAGGAGAACATCGACGTGTTCGACTTCATCCTCGACTCCGAGGACCTGGTGGCCATCGGCGCGATGAACTCTGGGCGGCGCATCGGGCCCGACCCCGACTCGTTCAACCTGACCTGAGCGCTCTACGATCTCGGGCGTGCGAGATTTCACCTGGGGAATAGCGGCGACCGGCGGCATCGCGCGTACCGTGGGGGCGGCCATCGTGGCCGAGCCCGGCATGCGGGTGGCCGCCGTCGGCTCGCGGAGCCTGGTCAGGGCGCGGGCCCTGGCCGACGAGCTGGGCGCGGAGTCGGCCTACGGCTCCTACGAGGCCCTGTGCGCCGATCCGGCCGTCGACGCGGTCTACGTGGCCACGCCGCACGCCCAGCACCTGGAGGTGGCCGAGGCGGCCATCGCGGCGGGCAAGTCCGTGCTGTGCGAGAAGCCGCTGGCGGCCGGCGTGGCCGACGCCGAGCGCATGGTGGCGCTGGCCCGCGCGGCCGGGGTCTTCCTCATGGAGGCCATGTGGATGCGGTTCAACCCGCTCATCCAGCGGGTGGCGGCCGATCCGCGTTTCGGGGAGATCCGCTCGGTGCGGGCCTCGTTCGGGTTCGCGCTGCCCTACGACCCCGCCCATCGGCTGTGGGCGCCGGAGCTGGGCGGCGGGGCCCTGCTCGACCTGGGGATCTACCCGTTCGGGCTGGCGCAGCTCCTGCTCGGCATGCCGCGTGAGCTGCGGATCACCGGCTCGCTGGCGCCGAGCGGGGTCGACGCGGAGGCGGGCGGGGTGCTGCTCTACCCGGACGGGCGGCGGGCGCTGGTGGACGTGTCCCTGCTCGCCCATCACGCCAACGACGCGAGCGTGGTGGGCACGTCGATGCGGGCCGACATCCTGGCGCCGTTCTGGGCGCCGCAGCGGGTGCTGCTGTCGGGGCCGTCGATGGAGACGGAGGAGCTGGTGCTCGACCCGGCCGACAACGGGTACGCCGGGGAGCTGCGCGAGGTGCGCGCCGCCACGGCCGAGGGCCGGACCGAGAGCGCCGTCATGCCGCTTGACGAATCCCTTGCCATGATGGGGCTTCTGGCCGACGCGCGGGGGCAACTCTCCTAGCTGCGCCTTTAGGCATTTGCCTTCTTCTTGCCCGATGTATTACCTTGTGGGGCATCTCGCGGCAGACGTCCGGTTTGTCCGGCTTTGTCCAACCATCGCAAGACATTTCACAGGATCGTCCTGTGACCGCTGAATCCGCCTCCGGGCGGAACCGGGGACCCACGTCCTTTGGGGTGAATCGGCACTTCGGTGCCGTAGGGCAGCTTCCACGTCCGAACCCGTCAGCTAACCCGGTAAGCGGCATGGAAGCAAGGAGTAATGCCCTCGATGGCCAAGCACCGTCCCATCCGTGCCCCGAAGATCAACCACCTCCGCGCCGCGCTCGGCGCGACCATCATCGCCACCGCGATCGGCGCCCACGCCACCGCCGCCGGCGCCGACAGCGTCGACCCGGCCGCCTCCACCGGCCACTCGGCCGTCGCGCCGCAGGCCGCCGCCCAGACCGGCAGGGCCGGGGAGACCCAGGTCAACGTCACCGCCGCACAGGTCCTGGCCGTGGCCAAGGCCCAGGTCGGCATCTCCGAGAACGCCTACGGCGGCGGCACCAAGTTCCAGAAGTGGTACGCCGACTCCCAGCGCGCCGCCGAGACCGTCGCCCGCGACGGCGGCAGCCGCCAGGACTACGTGAACGCCGCCTGGTGCTCGATGTTCGTCTCCTGGGTCGGCGAGCAGACCGGCGCCCGCCCGCAGGTCGGCTGGGACGCCTGGACCGTGGCCCACGCCAAGTGGTTCGCCGCCAACAAGCGCTGGGGCACCGAGGCCAAGCCCGGCGCCGTCGTCTTCTTCTCCTGGGGCGGCAGCAAGAGCCTGGACGCCATCCAGCACGTCGGCTTCGTCGTCAAGGACAACGGCAACGGCACGATCTCCACGGTCGAGGGCAACACCGGCAACGGCAAGGTGGAGGAGCGCGTCCGGCCGAAGTCGCAGGTCGTCGGCTACGGCTACCCGCAGTACGCGGGCTGACCTCCCCGGCTTCGAGCGCGGCTTCGAGCGCGCGTCCCGCACGAGGGACGCGCGCTCGCCGCGTCTCAGGGCCGGACCGCCACCAGCGAGTACAGCACCGGCAGGTGCGAGTCCCCGAACGGCAGCCGGTAGCGGCCGTCCTCGCCCTCGGTCAGCAGCCCGCGCGGGTCCAGCTCGGCGGCGACGTGCTCGCCCAGCTCGGCCACCGTGAGCCCGGCGCGCGCCGCCGCCGTGACGATCTCGCCCACCGAGTACGGGTACTGGACGGTCTCCTGGGCCTCGGTCACCACGCCGGCGTCGGCGTACGTGCCGGTCACCGTCTCGCGGTGGGCCTGGCCGCCGCCGTAGGGCCAGTCGGCCACCAGCGGGTCGAGCGAGGCCACCGTCTGGTAGGCCGGATGCAGGTCGACCAGCACCAGCCGCCCGCCGGGCCGCAGCGCCATGGCCGCGCCGCGCATCCAGGCGGCCAGGTCGCCGATCCAGCACAACACGCCGTACGTGGCCACGGCCAGGTCGAAGCCCCCGGCCAGCGACTCGGGCAGCCGCTGCGTGTCGGCCTCCACGAACGTGGCCGCCAGCCCTGCCTCGGCCGCCAGGTCGCGGGCGCGCGCGACCGCCACCGGGGAGAAGTCGACGCCGGTCACCCGCGCTCCGAGCCGCGCCCAGCTCAGCGTGTCCATGCCGAAGTGGCACTGCAGGTGGAGCAGGTCCTTCCCGGCGACGTCGCCGGCCAGGCCGCGTTCGAGCGCGTAGAGGGTCTGCCGGCCGGCGAGGAAGGCGTCCACGTCGTAGAACCTGTCGGCGGGCGTGGAGCCGTGGACGCGGGCGCGCTCGTCCCAGAGGGCCCGGTTGGCGGGGAGGCCGGCTGCTGCGGGTTGGGGCATGGGCCGAGGATGGCACATCGGCCACGCGGTCGCACGACCGGTACCGTGCCCTGGACAACGAACGATCCGCCCCCGCGTGTCGATCCGGCGGGCGCCCGTTCGACGCTCGGGTGAGACCGGCTCCGCGGCGCGATCGCGGGGGGAAGGGACGGCAGAGTGAAGTTCATGATCGTCGGCAAGGCCAACGCGGAGACCGAGGCGGGGGCGGTGCCCAGCCAGGAGGTCGTCGACAACATGCACGCCTACAACGAGGCGCTGACCAGGGCGGGGGTGCTGCTGGCCGCCGAGGGCCTCTACCCGAGCTCGCAGGGCGCGCAGATCGCCTACAGCGGCGGCCGGGCGAAGGTGATCGACGGCCCGTTCGCCGAGGCCAAGGAGCTGATCGCGGGGTTCTGGCTGATCCAGGTGAAGTCCAGGGAGGAGGCCGTCGAGTGGGCCCTGCGCGTGCCCGTCCCCGAGGGCTGCGACGGGATCGCGCTGGACGTGTGGCGGGTCTACGACGCCTCCGACGCGCCGGACGCGGCCTCGTCCGACCCGGTGGACGTCGAGCGGGAGCGGGCCATGCGCCGGCGCCTGGGCACGTGGGAGCCCTGACCGAGGCTTGCGGACCCCGGGCGGCGGCTGGTGTCATGTGCCGATGACGGCTTCCGAGGCACCCCGGACGATCGAGGCGGTGACGGCCTCCGACGCCCACCGGGCGGTCGAGGCCGTCTGGCGGATCGAGGCCGCGCGGCTCATCGCCGGCCTCGCCGGACTGGTCCGCGACGTCGGCCTGGCCGAGGAGCTGGCCCAGGACGCGCTGGTCGCGGCCCTGGAGCAGTGGCCGGAGTCGGGCGTGCCACGCAACCCGGGCGCCTGGCTGATGACGGTCTCCAAGCGCCGCGCCGTCGACCTGATCCGCAGGAACGAGCGCATGTCCCGCAACCTGGCCGAGCTGGGCCACCGGCTGGAGAGCGCCGAGGAGCCGCCCGAGCCCGACGAGATCGAGGACGACCTGCTCCGGCTGGTCTTCACCGCCTGCCATCCGGTGCTGTCGATGGAGGCGCGGGTGGCCCTGACCCTGCGGGTGCTCGGCGGCCTGAGCACCGACGAGATCGCCCGCGCGTTCCTGGTGCCCGAGCCGACCGCCGCCCAGCGGATCGTGCGGGCCAAGCGCACCCTGGCCGACCGGGAGGTCCCGTTCGAGGTGCCGCAGGGCGCCGAACTGGCGGGACGGCTCTCGTCCGTGCTGGAGGTCATCTACCTGATCTTCAACGAGGGGTACTCGGCGACGGCGGGCGACGACTGGATGCGCCCCGGCCTGTGCGAGGACGCGCTGCGGCTGGGCCGGGTGCTGGCGGGGCTGATGCCCGCCGAACCCGAGGTGCACGGGCTGGTCGCGCTCATGGAGATCCAGGCGTCCAGGGCGGCGGCCCGGGTGGGGCCGTCCGGCGAGCCGGTGCTGCTGCTGGAGCAGGACCGCACCCTGTGGGACCGGCTGCTCATCGGGCGCGGGCTGGCGGCGCTGGCGCGGGCCGAGAAGCCGGGGGGCGCGGCCGGGCCGTACACGCTCCAGGCCGCCATCGCGGCCTGCCACGCCCGCGCGCTCGATCCCGGCGACACCGACTGGGTGCGCATCGCGAGCCTGTACGAGTCGCTGGCCCGGCTGGCCCGCTCCCCCGTCGTCGAGCTGAACCGGGCGGTGGCGCTGTCGATGGCCTACGGCCCGGCGGTGGGCCTGGACCTGCTCGACCAGATCGTGGACGAGCCGTCGCTGAAGGGTTACCACCTGCTGCCGAGCGTCCGCGGCGACCTGCTGTTCAAGCTGGGCCGGCGCGGCGAGGCGCGGGCGGAGTTCGAGCGGGCGGCCTCGATGACCCGCAACTCCCGCGAGCGGGCCCTGCTGCGCGAGCGCGCCGCCGCCTGCTGAGGAACGGCGATCCCCTCTGCGGAGGGCGGACGTTGGAACGTGCCGGGCGGCCGTCACGCTCCGTGACAGCCGGGCCTGACCCGGAGCAAGCACGGAAGGTCCGGGCGACATGCCCTTGATGCGGCACGAAAGATGTCTCTTGAGGTGGGAGCGCTCCCAAACGGCCTTTCGCGCCCTTCATGCCCTTGAATCCTGATTTTGGGGCGCAAAACGCACCATTGGTAACGGTTCCGTTTCGGTGGATTGACGGACACAGCCGGTAAGTGCACCCTTTGTGGGAGCGCTCCCAAAAACTCCCACCGCGGCGGAGCGCGTGCCGCGGTGCACCTCCCCCACCATTCACCCGAGAAGGGGTCTCCCATGATGATCAGCAAGCGTCGCGGTCTGGCCGCGGCCTCAGCCCTGGCCGCGGCGGCGCTGACCGTCGCGTCGTGCGGCAGCGGCGACACGCCGGCCGCCGGCGGCTCCCCCGCCTCCTCCGCGGCGGCGGCCGAGCCCGTCACCATCCGGGTGCAGACCTTCGGCGGCGGCTCCAACTTCGGCTACAAGAACGCCATCGAGAAGTGGAACGCCGAGCACAAGGACATCCAGATCAAGGAAGAGCACCTGACCGACCAGTTCGAGCAGCAGTACTGGCCCCAGATGATCCAGTGGCTGCAGTCCGGCAACGGCGCCGGTGACGTCGTCGGCATCGACGAGGGCGGCATGGGCCTGGCCAAGGCGCACCCCGAGTGGTGGGCCGACCTGAAGGAGTACGGACTTGAGGGCCGCAAGGCCGACTACCCCGCCTGGAAGTGGGAGAACGGCGTCACCGCCGACGGGAAGGTCTTCGGCCTCGGCACCGACATCGGCGGCATGAGCCTCTGCTACCGCGCGGACCTGTTCAAGAAGGCCGGGCTGCCCACGGACCGCGAGAAGGTCGCGGCGCTGTGGCCGACGTGGGACGACTTCATGAAGGTCGGCCAGCAGTTCCAGGCGAAGGTGAAGGACACCAAGTTCACCGACGGCACGAACACGCTCTACAACGTGGTGCTGTACCAGGAGGCGGCCAAGAACGGCAACGTCGCCTACTTCGACAAGGACAACAACCTCATCGTCGACAAGAACCCGGCGGTCAAGGCGGGCTTCGACTTCGCCTCCAAGCTCAGCCAGTCCGGCCTGACGGCCAAGCTGCGCAACTTCACCGACGAGTGGGCGGCGGGCACCCAGAAGGGCGCCTTCGCCACGGTCGGCTGCCCGTCCTGGATGCTCGGCGTGGTGTCGGGCAACGCCGGTGACGGCATGAAGGGCAAGTGGGACGTCGCCTCGGTGCCCGGCGGCGGCGGCAACTGGGGCGGCTCGTGGGTGGCCGTGCCCAAGCAGTCCAAGCACCCGAAGGAGGCCGCGCAGGTCGCCGACTACCTGACCAGCGCGCAGACCGAGGCGAGCATCTTCACCGACTTCGGCAACATGCCGAGCAACAGCAAGGCCCAGGCCGACACCGCCGTGCAGGGCGCGAAGAACGAGTTCTTCAGCGACGCCCCGATCGGTGAGATCTTCGCCAAGTCGGCGGAGAGCCTGCAGCCGGTCTTCCTCGGTGTGAAGCACGCGCAGGTCAAGAACGCGGTCGAGTCGGTCATCCAGGGCATGGACGACGGCTCGGTGGCCTACGACAAGGCCTGGCAGCAGCTGGTCGACGACGCGGTGAAGGCCGCGGGCTGATCTTGCTCCGCCCGGCCCGCGATCCGCGGGCCGGGCTTGCCGCCGAAAGGTCTGTTCATGAGCTTCGACTCCCATCCGCGGCCGGTGCGGACGAACCGCCGCCGTGCCCGCCCTCCCGGCCGCCTCTGGCGTTCACGACTTGACGTCAAGGCCATGCCGTACGCCCTGGTCTCCCCCTACTTCCTGCTGTTCGCCGCCTTCGGGCTGTTCCCGCTGGCCTTCACGCTCTACTACTCGCTCTACGACTACGACCTGGCCGGCGACACCAAGTGGGCCGGGCTGGGCAACTACGCCGCGCTGCTGACCGACGAGGACTTCTGGAACGCCGTCACCAACACCGTCGGCATCTTCCTGCTGGCCACGATCCCGCAGATGCTGATGGCCCTGTTCCTGGCCAACGCGCTGAACAAGAAGCTCCGCTGGCGCCTGCCGATCCGCATGAGCGTGCTGCTGCCGCTGGTCACCTCGGTGGTCGCGGTCGCGGTGGTGTTCACGCAGCTGTTCGCCCGCGACTGGGGCCTGGTGAACTGGGTCCTGGGCATGTTCGGCGGCGAGAAGATCAACTGGCGGGCCGAGCGCTTCCCGTCCTGGCTGGCCATCGCCGCGATGGTCGACTGGCGCTGGACGGGCTACAACGCCATCATCTTCCTGGCCGGCATGCAGACGATCCCCAAGGACCTGTACGAGGCGGCCTCCATCGACGGCGCGTCCCGGCGGCGGCAGTTCTGGCAGATCACGCTGCCGATGCTGCGCCCGACGATGATCTTCGTGGTGCTCAACTCCACGATCGGCGGCCTGACGCTGTTCTCCGAGCCGACCACCTTCTACAACGGCAACGTGGACGGCGGCTCCCAGGGCCAGTTCCAGACGGTGGCGATGTTCGTCGTCAAGCAGGGCTTCCGCGAGTTCGACTACGGCTACGCCGCGGCCGCCGCCTGGCTGCTGTTCCTGCTGATCCTCATCGGCGCGGCCGTCAACTTCCTGTTCGTCCGGCGGATCGGAGGCGCCAAGTGACCGCCTGGAAACCGACCGTCATGACGCGGGTCATGCTGGGGGTGGCCATCTTCCTGTCGGCGTTCCCGCTGTACTGGATGCTGGTCATCGCCTCGCGCACGAACTCCGACGCCGTGGCGGTGCCGCCGAAGTTCCTGCCCGGGGGCAACCTGGGCGAGAACATCGTGGCGGTGCTCAACAACGAGGACGCGCACTTCCTCCTCGGCCTGACCAACTCCTTCATCAGCGCGGCGATCGTCACGGTCTCCGTGGTGATCATCTCGACCCTGGCCGGGTTCGCCTTCGCCAGCCTGCACTTCAAGGGCCGCAACATCCTGCTGCTGCTCGTGCTGCTGACGATGGCGGTGCCGTTGCAGCAGATGGGCGTGGTCCCGCTCTACCGCATGATGGTGAGCCTGGAGTGGACCGGCACGCTCAAGGCGATCATCCTGCCGTACCTGCTCAACGGGTTCGGCGTGTTCCTGATGACGCAGTACACGCGTCAGGCCGTGCCGAACGAGCTGGTCGAGGCGGCCAGGGTGGACGGCGCGGCGACGCTGCGGATCTGGTGGAACGTCGTGCTGCCGGCCGTGCGTCCGGGCATGGCGGTGCTGGGCATCAACACCTTCATGCTCATGTGGAACGACTACATGTGGCCGCTGATCGTGCTGACCCCGGACAACCCGACCGTGCAGATCGCCATCAATTCGCTCAACGCGCGCTACTCGACCAGCTACTCGCTGATCTTCGCGGGTACCGCGCTGTCCATCATTCCGCTCATCGCGGTATTCGTCGCATTCGGCCGCCAGATCGTCGGCGGACTCATGGAAGGTGCGGTCAAGGCGTGACGACACAAGAGGAACAGATTCGTCCCGGGCTGCGCTTCCCCGCCGGCTTCGCGTTCGGCGCGGCGACCTCGGCGTACCAGATCGAGGGCGCGGTCACCGAGGACGGGCGCGGCCCGTCCATCTGGGACACCTTCACCAAGACGCCGGGCCGGGTGCTCAACGGGCACCACGGGGACGTGGCCATGGACCACTACCACCGCTACCGGCAGGACGTCGCCATCATGGCGGAGCTGGGCCTGACGGCCTACCGCTTCTCGGTGTCCTGGCCCCGGGTGCAGCCGACCGGCTCGGGCGCGGTCAACCAGAAGGGCCTGGACTTCTACAAGCGGCTCACGGACGAGCTCCGGCAGAACGGCATCGACCCCTGGCTGACGCTCTACCACTGGGACCTGCCCCAGGAGCTGGAGGACAAGGGCGGCTGGCCCAACCGCGACACGGCCTACCGTTTCGCCGAGTACGCCTCGATCGTCCACGAGGCGCTGAAGGACCACGTCCACACGTTCAGCACGGTCAACGAGCCATGGTGCGCCGCGTTCCTCGGCTACGCCTCGGGCGAGCACGCCCCGGGCCGGCGTGAGCCGCGCAACGCGATCAGGGGCGCGCACCACCTCAACCTCGCCCACGGCCTGGCCGTCCAGGCGATGGACGCGCGCCGCGTCGGCGGCTGCGTCAACCTGTACGCGATCTCCCCCGAGACCGGCAGCGAGGCCGACCTGGAGGCGGCCCGCCGCATCGACGGCCTGCAGAACAGGTTCTTCCTGGACGCGCTGCTGACCGGCCGCTACCCCGAGGACGTCCTGAACGACATCCCGATCGACGACGACCTCGTGCAGCCGGGCGACATGAAGATCATCAACGCTCCGATCGACGTGCTGCTGGTGAACTACTACAGCCGCTTCACCGTCTCCGGCGCGCCCGGCGGCAAGGCGTCGGCGGCGGCGGCCCCCACGGACACGGCCTCGCCGTGGGTGGGCAGCGAGCACGTCTCGTTCGTCAACGGCGGCCGGCCGGTCACCGCGATGGGCTGGGAGATCGACGAGGGCGGCCTGGTGGAGGTGCTCACCCGGGTGGCGCGGGACTACCCGCCGATCCCGATGGTGGTCTCCGAGAACGGCGCCGCCTTCGACGACGTGCTGGCCGACGGCCGCATCCACGACGCGCAGCGGCAGGCGTACGTGGAGGCGCACCTCGGCGCGTGCCGGGAGGCGATCGACGCGGGCGTGCCCCTGCAGGGCTACTTCGCCTGGTCGCTGATGGACAACTTCGAGTGGGCCTGGGGCTACGGCAAGCGCTTCGGCCTGGTCCACGTGGACTTCGACACCCAGGAGCGGCTGCTGAAGGACAGCGCGCACTGGTACTCGGAGATCATCCGGCACAATAGGCGACATGAACCGACCGACTCTTGAGGCAGTCGCGGCCCGGGCCGGTGTGGGCCGGGGCACGGTGTCGAGAGTCATCAACGGCTCGCCGAACGTCAGCGCCAAGGCCCGCGAGGCCGTCGAGCTGGCCATCCGCGAGCTGGGCTACGTGCCCAACAGGGCGGCGCGTGCTCTCGTCACGCGCCGCACGGACACGGTCGCCCTGGTGGTGTCCGAGTCCCAGTTCCGGGTCTTCGACGAGCCGTACTTCGCGGGCACCATCCGCGGCATCGGCTCGGCGCTGGCCGAGACCGGGCTGCAGCTGATCCTGGCGATGGCGCGCTCCCCCGAGGAGCACGAGCGGCTGGAGACCTACCTGACGGGGCAGCACGTCGACGGCGTGCTGCTGCTGTCGCTGCACGGCGCCGACCCGCTGCCGGGCAGGCTGGAGGAGATGGGCGTACCGACCGTGCTCGGCGGCAGGCCCGTCGGCCTCGACCCCTACAGCTTCGTGGACATGGACAACCGGGCGGGGGCCAGGCAGGCGGTCAAACACCTGCTGGGCCTCGGCCGGGCCGCGATCGCCACGATCGCCGGCTCCCAGGACATGGGCGTGGGCGTCGACCGTCTGGCCGGCTACCGCGACGCCCTGCTGCCCTCGGGGCTGCCGGAGATCGTGGCCTTCGGCGACTTCTCCGAGGAGAGCGGCGCCACCGCCATGCAGGAGCTGCTGGAGAGCCATCCCGATCTCGACGCCGTCTTCGCCGCCTCCGACCCGATGGCCCTGGGCGCGATGCGCGTGCTCAAGGCCGCGGGCAAGGCGATCCCGGGCGACGTGGCGGTGATCGGGTTCGACGACTCCAAGGCCGCGCTGCACGCCGACCCGCCGCTGACCACCGTCCACCAGCCGACCGAGGCCATGGGCCGGCAGATGGCCCAGCTCCTCGTGGCCCGCATCAACGGCGAGGAGCTGCGCCAGCCCGTGGTGATCCTCGACACGCACCTGGTTCGCCGAGAGTCGGCCTGACCAGGGGATATCCTGGCCCGGCTGCTCGCAGGCCCGACGAAAGGACCTTCTCCGTGCCCCAGCTCGAAGGCGGCGGCTACACCGCGCAGATCAGCCCGCGTGGCGCCGCGGTCAGGACGCTCAGGCACGGCGGGCGCGACCTGGTGACGACCTGGCCCGAGCAGGGCCCGGTCCCGTACTTCGCGGGCACCGTCCTTGCTCCCTGGCCCAACCGGGTGGGCGGCGCCCGCTACACCTTCCAGGGCCGCCCGTACCAGCTGGAGGTGACCGAGGCCGACCGCGGTCACGCGCTGCACGGCCTGGTCGCCGTCGTCGACTGGAAGGTGGCCGAGGCCGAGGCCGATCGCGCGCGCCTGACGTACGAGCTGGCCGGGGCCCCCGGCTACCCGTTCACGCTGGCGCTGTCGGTCGAGCACCGGCTCGGCCAGGGCGGCCTGACCACGACGGTCACGGCCCGCAACGCCGGCGAGGCCGACGCCCCCTACGGCTGCGGGCCCCACCCGTGGCTGCTGGGCGAGGAGCTGGAACTGCCCGCCGCCCGCTACCTGGAGACCGACGACCGGCTGCTGCCGGCCGGCCTGGCCGACGTCGCCGGCACCCCGTACGACTTCGGCAAGCCGCGCCCGGTCGGCGACACCGTGATCGACCACGCCTTCACCGGGCTCGACCGCGGGGAGGTGCGGGTCGGCGGGGTGCGGCTCGCCTGGGACCCGGCCGTGCTGCCCTGGGTGCAGGTCTGCACGAGCCGGCAGCTGGGTTACGAGGGCGTCGCGGTCGAGCCGATGACCTGCCCGCCCGACGCCTTCAACTCCGGCACCGACCTGGTCGTGCTGCGGCCGGGCGACGAACACGTGGCGAGCTGGACGATCAGCGCCGCCTGAACCCGGAAGGGGCCCACGTGGACAGTAGGACCAAGCGCCGCTTATCGCCCGCCGAGCTCGACGCGCTGGCCCGGCGGGCCGTGGGGGCGGGCGTCTTCACGGCCACCGAGCTGACCGACGGCTACGCCAACGCGGTGTGGCGGCTGACCCTGGAGGACGGCCGCGAGGTGGTGCTCAAGCTGTCGCCCTCGCCCGATCTCGACCAGCTCAGCTACGAGCGCAACCTGCTGCGCATGGAGGCCGCCGCCTACGAGCTGGCCGCCGCCGCGGGCGTGCCGATGGCGGAGCTGCTGGTGGCCGGGTTCGACGACCCGGTGCTGGGCGGCGACTACCTGATGCTGAGCGCCCTCGACGGCGTCTCCTGGAACGACGTCAAGCCCGAGGGCGAGCGGGCGCTGCGCCGGGAGCTCGGCCGCCACCTGGCCGCGTTCAACGCGGTGACCGGCGAGGTGTTCGGCTACCCGCACGCCGGGATCGTCGGCTCGACCTGGCGGGAGGCGTTCCTGGCCATGGTGGGCGCGCTGCTGGCCGACACCGAGCGCTACCCGACGCCGCTGCCCCGCCCGGCCGCCGAGATCATGGCGGCCTTCGAGCGGGCCGCGCCGGTGCTGGACGAGGTGACCACGCCCTGCCTGGTGCACTTCGATGTGTGGGCCGGGAACGTGTTCCTCGACCTGACCGGCGAACCGCGCATCCAGGCGATCATCGACCACGAGCGGGCGTTCTGGGGCGACCCGATCGCCGAGTTCGTCACCCCGACGATCTTCGACGAGCTGCGCGAGGACGACCCGCTGCTGGCCGGCTACCGCGAGGTGACGCCGCTGGAGCTGACCGCCTCGGCCCGCGCCCGGCTCGACCTCTACCGCGCCTACCTCTACCTGATCCTGCTGGTGGAGAACGGACCCCGGCAGTACCCGGAAGCCGAGTACGCCAGGGTCCGTGATCTGGCCGTCAGCTCACTGGCGGAGGTCCTGGACCGCCTCGTACGGCTTCCCCTTGACGCCCGCTGACAGCTTGCCGCACTGACCGCCGCCCGCGCCGTTCACCTGGTTCGGCACGCCGAGGTCGGCCGGCGCCGGGGTGTTGCCGGTGCAGGCGAGCGCGCCCTTGACCGTGACGCCCGACAGGATCGGCGCGGTGTTGCCGGTGAGCACGGCCGCGCCGCGCAGTTCGCCGCCCACGACGGTGAGCTGCCGCGCGCCCGTGACGCTGAGCGCGCCGTCCACGCGGGTCCTGATCAGGTGCACGGCGGCGGGCCCGGCGGCGGTGAGGGTGCCGCTGATCCGGCCGCCGTCGGTCACCAGCGAGGCGCCCGCCTTGACCGTGACCGGGCCGGTGACCTGGGCGTCCTTCAGGCAGGTGACGCCGTCGGCCACGGTGAGCGGGCCCCGGTGCGTGCCGGTGACCGTGCGGTCGCAGGCGGGCGGCGGGGCGATGGTGGTGACGGTGAAGCTCTTGGCCTGCCCGTAGTTGCCGGCGGCGTCGATCGAGCGGTATTCGACGGTGTGCCGGCCGCGCGGCAGCTTGCCGTAGACGAGGGAGTCGATGACCGTGCCCTCCTCGGTGAACGTCCAGGGCAGTTCGGAGGAGGTGGGCCAGCCGAAGTAGTTGAACCAGCCGTCGCCGTCCACCCGGGACTCCGAGACCACGTACCCGTCGCGGTCGTCGTCGCCGGTGAGCTTCATCGTGAACGGGGCGTTGTAGACGTAGGTGTCGCCGGAGCGGGCGAGCGGCTCGGACAGCTCGTACCCGGTGGTGGGATCGGCGGCGTCGACCTGCCAGGTCAGCGTCGTGCCGCCGAGGGTGGCCGTGAGGGTGTGCGCGCCGGGCGTCAGGCCGGCCGCGCCCAGGTCGAACTCGGCGCCGGTGCCCGCCTGCCTGTCACCGTCCAGCGTCCAGGTGACGGCGGGGACGGCCGCCGCCGGGTGGGTGGTCTCCACGTAGACGACGGCGGCGCGCCCGGCCGGGCGGTCCGTCGGCGTGGACGACACGATGCCCGCCTGGACGCCGTCGGGCGGCGTGGTGAGCGTGGTGTCCACGGTCCAGGTGCGCGTCCTGGTCATGGCGGCCCTGACCGCCGGGTCCCGGACGAACTCCGTGGGGTCGGCGACGGTGGCGGTGACCGTGTGCGTGCCGGGTGCCAGGCCCAGGGTGCGCAGGTCGAGGACGTCGGCGTCGCCGGGCAGGTTCTTGCCGTCCACGGCCCAGGTGGTGGTCAGCGAGTGCCCGGCCGGGCGCATCGGCTCGATCCAGAGCACCCGGTCGGCCCCGACGGGCGCGGACGTGGGCGCGGAGTCCTGGATCAGCATGGTCTTGGCGGTGATGCGCTGGGTCATGACCTCGCGGCTGACCTGGTCGAAGTAGTAGCCGAGGGTCTTCATCATGGAATGCCTGCTCGGCCGCCACACGCCGCTCGTGTAGTACATGCCGCCCTCGAAGCGGGCGATCGGGCCGCCGGACTCGCTGTCCTCGCCCAGCCACCGCCACCACTTCCTGCGCTGGTCGAGCATCTGCTGCTCGGTCAGCAGGCTGTGGTGCGCGCTGGACGGCTCGGAGCCGCCGTAGGTCCCGCCGGGGACGCCGCGCTGGTAGTAGTCGTACTCGTCCTGGAGGCCGCCCAGGGAGTGGCCGAGCTCGTGCGGGCTGATCAGGGCGGACATGGAGTTGCTGCCGGAGGCGGTGGCGTAGCTGCCGCCCGCGCCGCCGTAGGTGCCGCTGTTGGCCAGGGCGAGGATCTGCCGGTTGCCCGACGTCGTCCCGGTGACCAGGTTGGCGAAGCGGGTGGCGGCGGAGTTGTCCATGGTGATCAGGCGCTGCACGCTGCCCGGGTTGCACCCTCCCCAGAAGCCCATGCTCAGCGGGGTCGTACGGCGGGGCGCGTCCAGGCCGGGGTCGCAGCTCACGCCGGACTCGCCCGAGACGATGTCGATCCGGTAGACGTTGATGTAGTCGCGGTAGGTCTTGAAGGGCTCGATCGACCACATCACGTTGAGGTGCCGGTCCACGTCGGCCCGGAACTTCGCCTGCTCGGCCTCGGTGTAGCCGTCGCCCATGACGATCAGGTTGAACCGCTTGGCGGGGGCGCCGGTGACCTGGACCGGCACGACCGTGGCCGCTCCGGGCCCGTCGGCGGCCGCGGACGCGTGGGCGGATGGGACATATAAGACGGCGGCGGCCAGCACCAGGGCCGCGAATTTACGCATGTCATGCACTATCGGCCCGAAAGGTGCAGGAGTCTCATCCCATAAGGGCATAACTCCGGAGTGATAGCTTCTGCGGGATGCAGCTCGAACTGAGACATCTCAGGACGCTGCGCGCCATCGCCGACCAGGGCAGCGTGACCAGGGCCGCGGCGGCGCTCGGCGTCTCCCAGCCCGCGCTCACCGCCCAGCTGGGGCGGATCGAGCGCCTGCTCGGCGGCGCGGTCTTCACCCGGGACCACCGCGGCGTGGCGGCCACCGCGTTCGGGGAGTTCGTGCTGGCCAGGGCTCGGGTGGTGCTCGCCGGGGTGGACGATCTGCTGGCGGCGGGGCCGTACGAGCTGGCCGGGCAGTCGATCCGGGTGGGCAGCTTCGAGAACCCCGTCGTCGTGCCCCTCGTCGCGAACCTGGCGGGCGCGCTGCCCGAGGCGCGCATCACGCTGCAGACCGAGCACTTCGTCCGGGTGCTGGTGGACATGGTGGCCAACGGGCGGCTCGACGTGGCCCTGGTGGCCGACTACCCCGACCACGAGCTGCGGCCCAGCCCGGCCATGGGCATGGGGGTGGTGGCGGTCGAGCCGGTGTTCGTGGCGCTGCCCGCCGCCCATCCGCTGGCCGGGCGGACGGAGGTGGAACTGGCCGAGCTGGCGGGCGAGCCGTGGGTGCTGCCGCCGCCCGACGGCATGGGGTGGCCGGAGCACCTGCTGGAGGCGTGCGGGCGGGCCGGGTTCACACCGCGCGGGCGGTACCAGCTCGTGGAGGCCGGGGTGCGGCGGGAGCTGATCGCGGCCGGGCACGCGGTGTCGGCCTGCCAGGCGCTCTACGACCCGGGTGAGCGGGTGGCGGTGCTGCCGCTGCGCGGGAACCCGCTGTGGATGCGGCAGGTGCTCATCTGGCGGTCGTCGTTCGCGGCGCACGCGCCGGCCCTGCTGGAGAGCGCCCGCGCCGCGCACGCCGCCGTCGCTGCCCGCAGCACGGCGTACACCGCCTGGACCGCCCGCTACGGCCGCCCGCCCCTCACCTCCTGAGCCGCTCCTGACGCGCGGTGCCCTCCACCCTTCGGCACGCCGGAGGGGCGGAGGGCTTGCCCATTTCCCCGGAGAGGGAGACAATCTCATTGGGTGATGAATTATGACGTGTGTAATAGCCGGAGGCGGTCCCGCCGGGGCCGTGCTCGCACTGCTGCTGGCCAGGGCCGGCGTCGAGGTGACGCTGCTGGAGAAGCACGCCGACTTCCTGCGTGACTTCCGAGGCGACACGATCCATCCCTCCACCCTGCGCGTGCTCGGCGAGCTCGGGCTGGCGGAGGAGTTCCTCAAACTGCCCCACCGCAAGGCGCACGAGCTGAGGCTGGCGACCGACGCCGGTGACATCAGGCTCGCGAGCCTGCGCGGCCTGCCGGGCGGCTACGACTACATCGCGTTCGTTCCCCAGTGGGACTTCCTCACGCTGGTCACGAAGGCCGCGAGCGCGTACCCGAACTTCCGGCTGCTGATGAACGCCGAGGCCTACGACCTGATCCGCGAGGACGGCGCGGTGCGCGGGGTGCGCTACCGCGACCCGTCCGGCGAGCACGAGCTGAGGGCGACCCTGACCGTGGCGGCCGACGGACGGCGCTCGGTGCTGCGCGAACGCGCCGGCCTGGTCCCCCAGGACCTGAAGGCGCCGATGGACGTGCTCTGGTTCAGGCTGCCCCGGCACGACACCGACCCCGACGACACGTTCCTGCGTGTCTCCAGCGGCCACATGATGGTCGCCATCAACCGCGAGACCTACTGGCAGCTCGCCTACCTGATCCCCAAGGGCGGCTACGGGCCACTGACCGAGCAGGGCATCGACGCCCTCAGGCGTCCGGTGGCCACGCTGCTGCCGTACCTGGCGGACCGGGTGGGCCAGATCGAGGGCTTCGACGACGTCAGCGTGCTCACGGTCGCGCTCAACCGGCTGCGCCGCTGGCACCGCCCGGGGTTCCTGTGCATCGGTGACGCGGCGCACGCCATGTCGCCGGTCTTCGGGGTGGGCATCAACCTGGCCGTCCAGGACGCGGTGGCCGCGGCCAACCTGCTCGCCGCGCCGCTCGCCGCGGGCCGGCCGATCACGGAGGCCATGCTGCACCGGCTGCAGCGCCGGCGCATGCTGCCCACGCGGATCACGCAGGCGGCCCAGCGGGTGGTGCAGAACCGGGTGATCAGCGCCGCGCTGGGGCGGCGGTTCGACCCGGCCGGGCTGCCGCGCGACGTGACCAGGATCCCGCTGCTCAACCGGCTGCCGCGGCGTTTCATCGGGTTGGGCGTACTCCCTGAGCACGTAAAGTCTCCCGAAAGCTGATAAATGCATTCTCACAACGTGGACAAGGGGGTCAGTGGGGCCGGGTCAGTGGAATACCCTCGTATCTCGTGAGCAGCAATCTCGTGGATCTCGATTCCTGGCGAGCCCTTCCCGCGGCCCAGCAGCCCGACTGGCCCGATCGCGGTGAGCTCGACAAGGTCGTCGCCGAGCTCGGCGGCCTGCCCCCGCTCGTCTTCGCCGGCGAGTGCGACCAGCTCAAGAGGCAGCTGGCGGCCGTCTCGCGCGGGGAGGCGTTCGTCCTGCAGGGCGGCGACTGCGCCGAGACCTTCTCCGGCGCGACCGCCGACAACGTCCGCAACAAGCTCAAGACGTTGCTGCAGATGGCGATCGTGCTGACCTACGCGGCGAAGGTGCCGGTCGTGAAGATCGGCCGGGTGGCGGGCCAGTTCGCCAAGCCGCGCTCCAAGGGCACGGAGGTCCGCGACGGCGTGGAGCTGCCGGCCTACCGCGGCGACATGGTCAACGGCTTCGAGTTCACGCCCGAGTCGCGTCAGCCCGACCCGTGGCGGCTGCTCAAGGCGTACCACTCCTCGGCCGTGACGCTCAACCTGGCGCGTGCCTTCACCAAGGGCGGCTACGCCGACCTGCGCCAGGTCCACGCCTGGAACCAGGACTTCGTGGGCGAGTCGCCCGCCGGGCGCCGCTACGAGCAGCTCGCCCGGGAGATCGACCAGGCGCTGGCCTTCATGCGGGCCTGCGGGGCCGAGCCCGAGGAGTTCCACACGGTCGAGTTCTACGCCTCCCACGAGGCCCTCATCCTCGACTACGACCGGGCGCTCACCCGCATCGACTCGCGCACGGGCCTGCCCTACGACGTCTCGGCGCACATGGTCTGGATCGGCGAGCGCACCCGCCAGCTCGACGGCGCGCACGTCGACTTCTTCGCCGGCATCCGCAACCCGATCGGCGTCAAGCTCGGCCCGACGACCTCGCCGAAAGAGGCGCTGGCGCTGATCGAGAAGCTCAACCCGGACAACGAGCCGGGCCGGCTCACGTTCATCACCCGGATGGGCGCCTCGAAGATCCGCGAGCACCTGCCCGCGCTGGTCAAGGAGGTCACGGCCGCCGGCGCCCAGGTGGCCTGGATCTGCGACCCGATGCACGGCAACACGTTCGAGGCGCCGAGCGGGCACAAGACGCGCCACTTCGACGACGTGCTCGACGAGGTGGCCGGGTTCTTCGAGGTCCACCGCGAGCTCGGCACGCACCCGGGCGGCATCCACATCGAGTTCACCGGCGACGACGTCACCGAGTGCGTGGGCGGCGGCCACGAGATCGTCGAGGGCGACCTCGCCACCCGTTACGAGACCGCCTGCGACCCGCGGCTCAACCGCGGCCAGTCGCTCGACCTCGCCTTCCGCGTGGCCGAGCTGTACCGGGGCTGAGCACGACGCCTTCCCGGGGCTGACCGCGGTCTCCTCCCGAGGCTGACCGCGGTCTCCTGCCGGGTCCCGCGCGGCGTGTCTCTCCGGGGCGCGCCGCGCGGGCAACCGAACCGAATTCCGGTGCGGGCGGGGTCGACACGGCTATGATCACGCGAAAGACCGAAATTTCGGGAGAAAACGTGGACAGTGCCCCCGAGGGGGTCGACCCCAACGTCCCCAACGTCGCGCGGATGTACGACTACTACCTCGACGGCAAGGACAACTTCGCGGCCGACCGCGCCGCGGCGGAGCAGATCCTCAAGGTGTTCCCCAACACCAAGGAGGCCGCCCGCGCCAATCGCGCGTTCCTGCAGCGGGCCGTCCGGCACCTGGTGGACTCGGGCGTGCGGCAGATCATCGACCTCGGGGCCGGGCTGCCCACGCAGGGCAACACCCACGAGATCGCTCCCGAGGCGCGCGTGGTCTACGTCGACTACGACTCGGTCGTGTGCGTCCACGGCCGGGCGCTGCTGGCCCGTACGGACAACGTCGACTTCCTCCAGGCCGACATCCGCGAGGTCGACCTCCTGCTGGACAAGCTGGGCGCCCTGGTGGACTTCGACCAGCCGGTCGCCTTCCTCATGCTGGCGATCCTGCACTTCATCCCCGACGAGCAGGCCCACCCGATCGTGGCCGGGCTGCGCGAGGCCAGTGTCCCCGGCAGCCACCTGGTGATCAGCCACGCCATCGACGCCAGGCCCGACACCACCCCGCAGGCCCACCAGGTCTACAACCAGGCCACGGCCGCGCTGAGCCTCAGGACCGACAAGGAGATCCTGAGCTTCTTCGACGGTTACGAGCTGGTCGACCCGGGCCTGGTGTTCCCCCAGGACTGGCGGCCCACCGAGCCGCCCGCCCTGACGAGCGGCACGGACGTCGGCTACGTCGGCGTCGCCCGCAAACTCTGACGAACCCACCGGACCGCCCGGGTCGCGGCCTCCGTGGTCAGGGCAGGGCCGCCAGGAGCTGCCGCACCTTGGCCGTCGGCGGCCCGGACGGCACGGCGAGGTGGGTGAGCACCTCGGGCTCGTCCAGGCCGGCGTAGGCGACGCCGCGGATCGGCGGCAGCTCGTCGAAGACCGGGTAGAACAGCGTCCACGACGGCGGCCCCGAGGCCAGGTCGATGAGCGTGTCGTGCAGCCCGGTGAAGGCCGGGCCCCGCGGCGGGTCCACGCCCGCCCGGGCCAGCGCCCCGGTGACCAGGTCATGGAAGGACGGGTTGCGCTCGCGAGGGGCGAGCCGTACGGGCAGGTCGCCCAGCTGGGCGAGGCCGAGCGTGCCGGCCGTGGCCAGCGGGTGGCCGGCGGGCAGCGCCACGACCAGCGGCTCGGTCCAGGCGGGGAAGAACTCCAGACCGGGCGCGCTGTCCACCAGCCGGACGAGGGCGGCGTCCAGGTCGCCCGAGCGGACCGCCGCCAGCCGCTCGGCGAGCCCCTGTTTGCTGAGCCGGACCCGCAGGCCGGGGTCGAGCCGGTCGAGCATCGGGTACAGGCGGGTGCCGGGCGCCCGCGACACGCCGAGCCGCAGGGTGGCTCCCTCCAGGTGGCCGGTGACCGCCCGGCGGGCGCGTTCGGCCGCGGCGAGCACTTCGCGGGCCTCGGGCAGCAGCCGCTCCCCCGCCTCCGTCAGCCGTACGTGCCGGGTCGAGCGGTCGAACAGGCGCGCGCCCAGTTCGCGTTCGAGCCGGCTCACCTGCTGGCTGACGGCGGGCTGCACGATGTGCAGCCGCTCGGCCGCCCGGCCGAAGCCGCCCTCGTCGGCGACGGCGACGAAGTAGGCGAGCTGGCGCAGCTCCACTGGGGCTCCATTCATCATGATCCGTGATGGCTGTCCAGGAGAACGTCTTCTGGTTCGCCCGCTCTTCCCGCGATGGACTGGCCCGCATGAACGGGAGTGGATTGATCGGGATCAGGCTGGGCGCGCTGTTCGGCCCGGCCGTGTTCGGCGTCACGGCGGCCGGGGTCGCCCTGCCGGACGTCGCCGCCGCGCTGGGGGCGCGTCCGGGCGCGGTGGTGTGGGTGCTGACCGCGCACGCCCTGGCGCTGGGCATCGGGACAGCGCTGTTCGGACGCCTGTCGGACGCGTGGGGGGTGCGCCGCACGCTGCTGCTCGGCTCGGCGGTGCTGGCATCGGGGGCGCTGGCCTGCCTGGTGGCGCCGTCGCTGGGCACGCTCGTGGCGGCGCGGGCGGTGCTGGCGGCCGGATCGGGCGCGCTGTCGGCGGTCGCGCTGAACCTGGCGGCCACGACCGAGCCGAAGCGGCGTCATGCGGTGCTGGCCTGGTTCGGCAGCGCGATGGCGGTCTTCTCGGCGGGCGCGACGCTGGCCGGAGGGCTGGTCACCCAGGCGTTGTCGTGGCGGCTCACGCTCGCCTTGCCCGCGCTGGCGCTGGTGGCGGTGCCGTTCTGCCTGCCACTGGCGCGGCGGGCGGGGTCGGGCGGACGGGTGGACGTCGTGGGCGCCGGACTGCTGGCGGCAGCGGTGTCGGCGTTCCTCGTGCTCGTCCAGTCGGCCAATCTGGGGCTGACGTGGCCGGTGGCGGCGCTGGCCGGGGCGGTGGCGGCGCTCGCGGGGGCCGCGCTGGTCCGGCGCACCCGTACGGTCGCCGCCGGGTTCGTCCCGCCCGACCTGCCCGCCGACCGGGTCTTCCGCCGGGCCGCGCTGATCGGCGTCGGCGTGTACGGCGGCCTGTTCGCCACCATGTGGGCCGCCCCGCAGCTCCTGGCCGGCGTGCACGGGTGGAACGTGCTGACGATCGGGGCCTGGCTGCTGCCGGGCGCGCTGGTGGGCGTGGTGCTGGCCAGGATCGCGGGCGGCCGGGCCTGGCTGCTGCCCGCCGTGGCCGCCGCCTTCGCCGCCTGCCTGGTCGCGGCCGGGCTCGCCGAGATGCTCGGCGGCGGACGGACGGGCGCGGTGCTGGTGGTGGTGGCCGCCTCGCTCGGGTTCCCGGCGTTCTCGCTGGCCCAGGTGGTGATCACGGGCCGGATGTCGGCGAGCTTCCCGTTGGAGCGGCGCGGCGGCGCGATGGGCCTGCTGAACCTGACGTTCTTCGTCGGCGGCGGGATCGGGCTGGGCGTGGCGGGGGCGCTGTCACGCGTGCTCGGGCTGCCCGGCACGCTCGTGGTGCTCGCGGTGTTCCCGCTGGCCGCCGCCCTGACGCGGGCCGGGGGACGCGAGGGCCCCGCCGTGCAGGCGGGGCCCGCCGGAGTCAGTTCTGCTCGGCGTTCTTCAGCTCCTCGCTGAGCTCGGTCCTGATCGCGTCCATGTCGAGGGCCCGGACCTGGCGGATGAGGTCTTCGAGGGCCGGGGCCGGGATCGCGCCGGCCTGGGCGAAGACCACGATGCCGTCGCGGATCGCCATCAGCGTGGGGATCGAGGTGATGTCGAAGCCCTGGGCGAGCGCCTGCTCCGCGTCGGTGTCGATCTTGCCGAAGGTGATGTCGTCGTGCTTGTCGGAGGCCGCCTCGAAGATCGGCCCGAACTTCTTGCACGGCGGGCACCACGTCGCCCAGAAGTCGAGCAGCACGATGCCCTTGTCAGCGATGTCGTTGAAGTTCTTCTCTGTTACTTCGATGGTCGCCACAAGTGGCTCCTCGCTCTTCGGTGAAATTGCAACCGTGTCAACCACGTACCCCCCACCAGCATTCCATGCCGCGGCGGCCCTCAAGCCCGATACGGCGGGCGATCTGGAACGCCGAAGGCGCGGCCCGCGGGGCCGCGCCTTCGGCTCGGGCGACGCGTGCGTTCAGTGGCCGCCGGGCAGGGTCAGGCCGATGACCAGCGGGTCGTGGTCGGAGGAGCGGTAGGCGTCCGGCTGGTAGAGGCCGGGCGGGTTGAACTCGGTGTTGTAGTCGCGGATGCGCGGCTCGTCGGAGTTGATGTGCCAGATGGTGGTGCTGGTCACCCGCTTGAGCAGCTGCTTGCCGGCGAAGGCGTGGTCGAGCTCGCCGGCCAGGCCGTCGAACAGGTAGCTGTAGCGCTGCGGCTCGGGCACGAACCGCTTGGTGAGGCTGGTCAGGCCGCCGGCCTCCAGCGTGTCGATCGGGTCCTCCTCGCCGTAGGCGTTGAGGTCGCCGAGCACGAGCGGGTTGGGCAGGTCCTGGTCATCGATGATGCCCAGCAGCGTCTGGGCCTGCTTGACGCGGGTGGGGTTCCAGCAGCTCTGGCCGTCGCCCTGGTCGGTGTCGGGGCCGTCGGCCGGGCAGGAGCCCTTCGACTTGAGGTGGTTGACGATCATGGTGAACGGCTGGCCGCCGCCCTTCCTGCGGAAGGTCTGGATCAGCGGCGGGCGGCTGAAGACGGGGTCCTGGGAGGCCCTGGTCTCGCCGACCGGGGTCAGCTTGCCCGGCTTGTAGATGAGCCCGACCTGGATGAGGTCCGTGCCGGGGTAGGGGTGGGTGAGCGCCGCGTACGTGCCGGCGCCGACCTCGGCGTTGACGGCGTCCACGAGCGCCTGCAGCGCGGTCTGGCCGTTGTTCTCGACCTCCATGAGGGCGACCGCGTCGGCGTCCAGGCCCTTCAGCGCGGCCACCAGCTTGGCGAGCTGCCGCTGCTGCTCGTTGGCGTTGCTCGCGCCGCGTGAGCCGATGGTGGTGAACCAGTTCAGGGTGTTGAACGAGGCCACCTTCACGTTGCCGACCACCGGGAACGGGCGCGGCGTGCGCGGATTGGCGTCCAGGTAGGCGATCGGCTTGGTGGGCTGGAGGCGGTACTCGCCGAACCCGTACCCGAGCACGCCGGTGATGCCCGCGGCCACGGTCCCCGCCCGCGTGACGGGCGGCAGGGTCGCCGGGTTCTCCCGGTTGGAGCCGTCGTCGACGAGCAGCGAGCGGCTCAGGTCGTGGGCGGGGTCCACGCCGCGCCGGTCGGTGGGCTGGTACAGGCGCCCGTGCGCCGACACCGTGACCTCGCCGAAGCGGCCCAGGTTGTAGTTGTCGTCCACGGTGAGCGGCTGCGGGAAGGTGAGCAGCATGTTCTCGACGGACTCCAGCCCCGCCCCACCCGTGGCCGGGGGCAGGGTGTACGGCTGAGCCGCCACGTTGCCGGCGCCGCAGACGTCCACGGCGGTGACCGGGGACAGCTCGGTCCAGCCGTTGTACTCGGTGGCCTTGCCGGTGACCAGGACGCGGTCGCCGACCTTGACGTCCTTGAAGGACTCGCGGGCGAAGACGAACAGGCCCTCGGAGGTCCTCGGGTCGGAGTCGGGCTGCGGGTCCTGCAGGAAGAAGCCGCTGAGCTGGTCGGTCCGCTGGAAGTCGCCGGTCACGACGCCTTCGACCCGTACGGTCTGGCCGGCCAGAGGACTGGCGTCGCCGCTGCCCTGCACCTCGGCGACGCGGCGGTCGGCCGGGGTGTCGCAGGGCGCCGCCGCCGTCTCGGCGAGGGCCGGGGTGGCGGTCAGGGTGCCCGCCACAAGGGCAGCGAGTGCTGCTCGGGATAAAACGCGCATGACCGGCACTTTAGAGGGATTATTGTCCGCATATTTCCACACAAAAGTGGATAGAACATTAAATCATCGAACCTTGACATTGGCGCACTGCGGGTATGACCAGTGCATGGACTGGGTCACCTGCGCGTTTTCTGCTGCCTGCCCCGGAATCGCCCACCAGCCGTCCGGCCTGTGCCTGGCGCATCTGCCGGCCGAGGACCTGCCCGCCGTCCTCGCCCGGCTGTCCCCCGGCAGGCTGCTCGACCTCCGCGGCACCACCGTCACCGCCGACCTGCTCTCGCGGGTCCTGGAGGCGACGAGTCGCAGACCGGGCCGCGCCCGGCTCGACCGGGCCAGGTTCACCGGCGACGTCAGGCTGTCGGGCGTGACGTTCGCCGGTGACGTGTCACTCGACGGGGCCAGGTTCGAAAGGCTGGCCTCCTTCTTCGGGGCGTGCTTCGAGGGGAACGTGTCGCTGGCCGCGGCCAGGTTCACGCGCGAGCTGTCCTTCCACGGCGTACGCGTCCGGGGGCACGTCTCGCTCGACCGGGCCGTGATGTCCCGCGACGCGCTGTTCGGCCAGGCCGTCTTCGAGCACGGGCTCTCCTGCGAGGGCGCCCGGTTCGACGGGTACGCCACCTTCGACGATGCCCGCCTGGGCACCGGCGGCACGTTCCGCGGCGCCAGGTTCGGCCGTACCCTCTCCTTCCGCAAGGTGCGCGGGCAGGCGGGGTTCGAGTACGCGCACTTCGCCGGCGACGCGTACCTGTCGGCCACCGGCAGGCTGTCGGCCGCCCGCGCCCGCGCCGACGGCCTGCTCGACGTGACGGTCGCGCGCTGCGGGGTGGACCTGCGGCGGGTCGAGGTCTCGGGGGCCGCCACCGTACGGCTGACCGACTCCAGCGCCGACCTGGAGGGCGCCGTGCTGCACGGGCCCGCCTCGGTGACCGGCAAGGGCCTGTCGATGCTCAGCTCGCTGCGCCAGGTGGACGCCGACAGCCTCACGCTGACCGGCCTCGACCTGTCGGGGTGCGGCTTCACCGGGCTCATGCGTCCGGCCGGGGTGCGGGTCAGGAACTGCACGTTCGCGCTCACGCCGCGCGGCGTGCGGGTCAGCCTGCGCCGTCCGATGCTGCGCTGGTTCTCGCGGCGCAGCGCGCTGGCCGACGAGCACGCCCTGCGCGGCTGGGACGCCTCCGGCGGCTCGCCCACCACGCCCGACCGGCTGGCCGCCCTCTACGCCGAGCTCCGCGGCCGGGTCGAGGACCGCGACACCTCGGCGGACTTCGCCTTCGCCGCCATGGAGATGCGCCGCCAGGCCGGCGAGCACTGGTGGCTGTCGCTGTCGTGGCTGCTGTGGGGGTACGGCATGCGCCTCGGCCGCGCGGTGGCCTGGTGCACGCTGCTCGCGGCGCTGACGGCGGCGGCGGTGTTGTGGAGCTCCACCTCGCACGCGGCCCGCCAGGCGGTCCACCACAACCCGGTCATCCACCAGTAGCCGGGCGGAAATGCGGTGGCAGGCGGCGGATCGGGCTCGCTAGGGTCGCGCCGGTGAGCATCGATCCACTGCCGCTGCTGTGGTTGTCGGGCCCCACGGGCGCCGGGAAGTCGTCGGCCGGGTGGGAGATCTTCGCCCGGCTCGGCCGCGTCGGCGTCAAGGCGGCCTTCCTCGACGCCGACCAGATCAGCCTCTGTCATCCGGCGCCGGAGGGCGGCACGCATCGCCTGCGGGCGCGCAACCTGGCGGCCCTGTGGCCGGGGTTCCGGCGCGAGGGGATGGACTGCCTGGTCCTGGCCGGTTTCGTGGACACGTCCGAGGAGGTCGGCCAGTACACGTCGCTGCTTCCTGGGGCGGCGTTCACCGTGTGCCGGCTGCGGGTCCCCCACGCGGAGCTGAGGGCGCGGTTCCTGGGGCGGGGCTGGCGTCCGGACCTGGTGGAGGAGGCCGTGGCCGAGGCCGTGGCACAGGACCGCAGCCGGTACGCCGACCTGTGGGTGGACACCGGCGGGCTGACGGCTCCGGAGACGGCCCGGCTGGTGCTCGACCGGCTCGGCGGGTGGCCGCCGACCGTGCCCGCTGCTTGTCCGGCGACCGTACCCGCTGGTTGTCCGCCGACCGCGCCCTCCGGCGAGGTTCCCCTGCTGTGGTTCTCGGGCGCGACGGCGGCCGGGAAGTCGACGGTCGGCTACGAGGTCTTCGGGCGGGTGCACCGGTCGGGCGTGCGGGCCGCCTACGTCGATCTCCGGCAGATCGCCGCGCTGCGCCCGTCCAGTGAGGACGAACGCCGCCGGCTCAAGGCGCACAACCTCGCCGCGCTCTGGGACGGGTACCGGGCGGCCGGGGCCGCCTGCCTGGTCGTCTCCGGCGAGGCGGACTCCGACGAGACCGTCCGCGGCTGCACCCGCCTGCTGCCCGGCCTGGCGCCGACCGTGTTCCGGCTGCACGCCTCCCCCGCCACGCTGCTCGAACGCGTCCTGCTGCGCGGCCGGGGAGGCGGCCCGGCGATCCCCGGCGACGAGCT
Organism: Nonomuraea sp. NPDC001699; assembly: GCF_053596455.1. Taxonomy (NCBI): domain Bacteria; kingdom Bacillati; phylum Actinomycetota; class Actinomycetes; order Streptosporangiales; family Streptosporangiaceae; genus Nonomuraea; species Nonomuraea sp. NPDC001699. Next base: position 132,554 of record NZ_JBSFGF010000009.1, read on the forward strand.
GAGGGGGCTGGGCGCGGACGCCCTGCGGGCCGTGGCCGCGCGGGCGGCGCGGGAGGCCGCGGCCCTGGAGCGGGCCGGGGCGGGTGACGTGCGCCTGGACACCGACGGCCGCGCCCCGGACGAGCTGGCCTCACAGGCCCTGGCCCACCTGCCACCACCGGGCCCGAGCCCGCTCCGGTGACGGAGCCGGGCGAGATCGTGGTGAGGCGCCGAGCCGGGCGGCCGGGATCAGAGGGTGGCGGCGAGGGACTCGATCGTGGTGAAGTGCCGGGGCCAACCGCCGCCCATGATCCGGCGGGAGAGCTGCTGGGTGGGGTCGTCGGGGTCGAAGCCCTCGTGGTCGAGGAACAGCCGGGTCCCCCGCCCCTCGGGCACCAGCCGCCAGGTGACCGTCCAGTCGGCCTGCTTGCGGTCGCTCCAGCTGATCCGCAGCAGCTTCTCCTCCTCGAACTCCAGCACCTCGCAGTGGACGACGCCGTCGAACCCCACCGCCTTCCTGGGCTGGGTGGTGAAGGTGAACCGGTGGCCCACCTCCAGCCGGAAGTCGTTGGGCATGAGCCAGCGGGCCATCAGCTCAGGGTCGGTCAGCGCCCGCCACACCTTGCGCGGCGGGTGCGCGAGGAACTCGTCCAGCCGGATCGCGGTCCGGTCGTCAGCCATCTTCTTCTTCCATCTCGTCGAGCAGTGCGGAGAGTCCGGCCAGCTTCCCGCGCCAGAACCTCTCGTACGGGGTGAGCCAGTCGCGGATCTCCATGAGCGGCTCCGGCTCCAGCTGGTAGTGCCGTTCCCGCCCCTTGCGGGCCTCGGCGACGAGCCCGGCGTCCTTGAGCACCTTGAGATGCTCCGAGACGCTGGGCCGGCTCAGGTCGAACCGCTCGGCCAGCCGCCCGGCGGGCTGCGGCCCCTCCTGGAGCAGCAGGCGCAGCAGCTCGCGCCTGGCCGGGCTGGCCAGCGCGGTGAAGACGTGGTCGGCGGTCATGCCTGGCTGACCACGAACCCGTTGCCGAAGGGGTCGGCGAAGAGCAGCTGGCGTCCCCACGCCTCGTCGCTCGGTCCTTCGAAGGCGATCTCGTGGGCGGCGAGCCGGGCGGCGAGCGCGTCGAGGTCGGGTGCGGCCAGCACGAGCCCGCCGACGGGGGCCATGGCGGGGAACCAGGAGGCCAGCAGGAGCGTGGTCGCCGTGCCCTTGGGCGCGACGGTGAGCCAGCGGCCCATCGGGAACGGATTGTCGGTGCGCACCTCGAAGTCGAGCACGCCGGTGTAGAAGTCGAGCGCCCGCGCCTGGTCGGCGACGGGCACGGTGACGGTCAGAATCCCGGAAATCAGCATGTGGGCCACTATACGTAGGATTTTTCCGACACATCAAGCAGGGGCGCGAAATATCGGGGACTTCCCTGATAGGCCGACGGCGACCTACTCCGTAGACTGGGATCATGCGGATCGACGACTACGTGGCCGACCTCGATCGCGTGCTGTCCGGCCCCGCCGGCGCGAAGCGCGACCTGGTCGTCGAGGCGCGCGACAGCCTGTCCGACACCGCCGACGCTCTGGAGGCCGACGGGCTCGAACGCGCCGAGGCCGAGCGGCTGGCGGTCGCGGAGTTCGGCCCGGTCACCGAGATCGCCCCGGGCTACCAGAGCGAGCTGACCGCCGTGGCCGGGCGGCGCCTGGGCCTGCTGCTGTTCATCAGCGTCCCGCTGACCGCGCTCATGTGGTCGCTGGTGTGGCGGATCTATCCCGCCGACCCGGCGCTGTGGGTGGGCAGGCCCGCCTGGTACCACCTGCTCTCGCGGCTGCTGGACATCTGCCAGCTCGCGACCGGCCTGTACGGCGGCCTCGCCCTGCTGGCGCTGGGCCGGGGCGCCCGCTGGATCCGCCGCCCGCGCCTGGTGACCAGGTCGCTGGGCATCCTCGTGTGGGGCATGCTGCCGGTCGCGGGCGCCATGAGCCTCGTGCTGTCCTACAGTTCCTCCGGGCCGGGCACGATGACCGACTACCTGCCCGCGTTCCTGGCGAACCTGGTCACGACCGCGTTCTGGGGCCTGCAGATCTACGGCGCGACGCGCTGCCTGCGGGTCACCCGCGCCGGCCGGACCACCGCGGAACCGTCAGCCTGAGGCCCGCGTGTCGGCCTGGAGCACGCTGCCGATCACGCTGGTGAACTCCCGCCAGGCCGACCGCTCCCCTTCGAGCTGCTTCCTGCCCGAGTCGGTCAGCCGGTACGTGCGCCGCTTGCGCCCGCCCACGGTCGCCCATTCGCTGGCCAGGTAGCCGATGCGCTCCAGCCGCCGCAGCGCCGGATAGACGGTGCCGGTGGGCACGCTGAGCGCGCCTCCGCTGCGCTCCTGGAGCGCCTCGATGATCGCGTAGCCGTGCAGCGGCTCCCGCTCCAGCACCGAGAGCAGCAACGCGTCCATGTGCCCGCGCAGCGCGTCTGGATTCATGTCCTAGATCCTAGACAACCGTTTCGCATGTAGGCAGTCTACATGTAGGCTGCCTATATGTAGGTAGACACAACAACGGAGTCGAGGGAATGGACGTACTCGAACTCGCCCGCACGCAGTTCGCGGTGACGGGAAGCCTGCACTTCCTGTTCGTCGTGCTCACGCTCGGGCTGGCGCCGATCGTGGCGCTCATGCACACCCGCCACGTGATCTCCGGCAGCGCGCTGCACGGAGGCATGACCCGGTTCTGGGGTCAGATCTACGTCGTCAACTACGCCCTGGGCATCGTCACCGGCCTGGTGATGGAGTTCCAGTTCGGGCTGTCGTGGAGCGGGCTGTCCGACTACGCCGGAGGCGTGTTCGGCGCGCCGCTGGCCATGGAGACCCTGGTGGCTTTCTTCCTGGAGTCCACGTTCCTCGGACTGTGGATCTTCGGTTGGGGGCGGCTGCCCAAGTGGCTGCACCTGGCCTGCATCTGGCTGGTGACGCTGACCGCGTACGCCAGCGCGTTCTTCATCATGGTCGCCAACTCCTTCCTGCAGAACCCGGCGGGCTCGGTGCTCAGGGACGGCCGGCTGGAGCTGGTCGACTTCGGCGCCCTGCTCACGAACAAGACGCTGGTGTTCTCCTTCCCCCACGTCATCGGCGCGGGGTTGCTGACCGGCGGCCTGGTGCTGGCCGGGGCGAGCGCGTACCAGTTGCGGCGCCGCACGCGGGAGTCGGTGTTCTTCGGCAGGTCCCTGCGCATGGGGGTCGGCGTGGCGTCCGTCGGCGCCTTCCTGGCCCTGGGGTTCGGCTACGCGCAGTTCGGCGGCGTCCAGGAGGGCAAGTTCGACGGGAACACGGGCGCCGCGGTGCCGCTCGGGTTCATGATCGAGATCGGCCAGCTCCTGGCGTTCGTGCTGCTCTTCATCCTCCTGCCGCTCATCTACTGGCTGCCGCGCTGGCGGTGGACGCACGTGGTGCTGATGCTCATGACCCCGGTGCCGTTCGCGCTGGCGATCCTGGGCTGGATGGCCAGGGAGATCGGCCGCCAGCCGTGGATGGTGTGGCAGAAGCTCACCGTCGCCGACGCCCTGACGCCGGGGCTGACCTCGGGCATGGTCACGGCCTCGCTCATCGGGTTCGCCGGGGTGCTGGGGCTGCTGGCGGTCGTCGACTACGTCCTCATCGCCCGGATCGTCCGGCGGGGTCCGCGCGACCTCGACCTCGGCGCGGTCGCCGCCGACGCCCGGCCCGCCCCGGCGATGACCTTCTAGGAGTGCTGACATGGAAGTGATCTGGTTCCTGTTCTTCGCGGTGCTGCTGGCCGGGTACTTCGCACTGGAGGGCTTCGACCTCGGCGTCGGCCTGCTGCTGCCGGTGCTGGGCAGGACGCGCGCCAACCGCGACCGCATGGTGGCCGCCATGGCGCCGTTCGTGCTGGCCAACGAGGTGTGGCTGGTCGCGGTGGCCGGGACGCTGTTCGGCGTGTACCCGCGCCTGGAGGGCGAGGTGCTGTTCGGGCTGTATCCGCTGGTGGTGGCCATGCTGCTGAGCTGGATCCTGCGCGACGCCGGGCTGTGGTTCCGGCGGCGGCTGGACGGCGCCCGGTGGCGCGGCTTCTGGGACGCGATGATCGCGTTCGGGTCGCTGGGGCTGTCGTTCGGCTGGGGCATGGCGCTGCACGCCGCCGCCACCGGGTTCACCTCCTCGCCGGTGCATCCGGTCGGGGTGCTGCTGGGCGTGCTGACGACCCTGCTGTTCGCCTTCCACGGGTGGACGTTCCTGGCCTGGCGGGAGCCGGGCGCGTTCGGGGGCGTGCGGTCGGGGCGGGCGCTGGTGGTCTCGGGGCTGGTCTCGGCGCTGCCGGTGATCGGCCTGCTCGTGGGGGCGATGCCGTTCTTGCTGGAGCACAGCGCGCCGGCGGCTACGTTGAATGTGCTCAGTGTCATGGCGTTGCCGTTCGCGCCGATTATGCTGGGCGCGCAAGTATGGGTATGGCGGACTTTCCGGCCAGGTAAGGGCGCCGTCCCACTCCCCTCGTTCTTCTGAAGGCCACGTGCATAAGGATCTTCTGCGGCTCATGCGGGCCGAGCGCTCGGTGCGCCGCCATCTGACCGTCACCATGGTCGCGGCCGTGCTGGCCGGGCTGCTCGTGCTCGCGCAGGCCGAGTTGCTGGCCGGGGTGCTGTCCGGCCGGTTCACCGCCGCCGCGCTGGGCGCGCTGGCCGCCGTCGTGGGCGTACGGGCGCTGCTGGCCTGGACGCAGGGCGTCTTCGCCGGGCGCACGGCGACGGGGGTGAAGTCCGCGTTGCGCCACCGGCTGCTGGCCCGCCTGGGCGAGCTGGGCCCGTCCAGGCTGACCGGTCACCGGTCGGGCGAGCTGGTCACGCTGACCGGCCGGGGCCTGGACGGCCTCGACGCCTACCTGACCGGCTACCTGCCCTCGATCGCGGTGGCGGCCGTGGTGCCGGTGGCCGTGCTGGTCCGGTTGTTCGCCGCCGACCTGGGCAGCGCGGTGATCGTCCTGATCACGCTGCCGCTGATCCCCGTCTTCGGCGCGCTGGTCGGCATGACGACCAAGGCCGTCACCGAGCGGCAGTTCCACGCCCTGTCGCGGCTCGGCGGGCACTTCCTCGACGTCGTGCGCGGGCTGCCCACGCTGCGCGCCTTCGGGCGGGCCCGCTACCAGGCGACGGTCATCCGGCAGGTCGCCGACGCCCACCGGAGCGCGACCATGCGCACGTTGCGGGTGGCGTTCCTGTCGTCGCTGGTGCTGGAGCTGTGCGCGTCGTTGTCGCTGGCGCTGGTGGCGGTGCCGATCGGGCTGCGGCTGCTCGGCGGGTCGCTGGACCTGACGACGGCGCTGCTGGTGCTGCTGCTGGCGCCCGAGGCATACCTGCCGCTGCGGGCCATGGGGACCCGGTTCCACGCCTCCATGGAGGGGGTGGCCGCCGCCGACGCGGCCTTCGCCGTCCTGGACGACGCCGCCGGCGACCCGCCCGGCGCGACCCGCCCGTACGCCGGGCACGGCGCGCCGGAGATCCGCCTGGAGAACGTGACCGTCCGCTACCCCGGCCGCGACGAGGCCGCCCTGGAGAACGTGACGCTCACCATCGCGTCCGGCGAGCGGGTGGCGCTGGTCGGCGAGAGCGGCGGCGGCAAGAGCACGCTGCTGCACCTGGTCCTCGGCTTCCTGCGCCCGTCCGAGGGGCGCGTCCTGGTCGACGGTGCCGACCTGACCGAGCTGGACCTGGACAGCTGGCGGGCGGCCCTGGCGTACGTGCCGCAGCGCCCCCACCTGTTCACCACCTCCGTGGCCGACAACATCCGGCTCGGCGCGCCCGGCGCCACCCTGGAGGAGGTCCGCCGGGCCGCGGCCGCCGCGCACGCCGATTTCGTGGACGGCCTGCCCGAGGGGTTCGACACCGTCGTCGGCGAGCGCGGCGCGAACCTGTCGGCGGGCCAGCGGCAGCGCGTGGCGCTGGCCCGGGGCTTCTGCCGCCCCGGCGCCACGGCGCTGCTGCTCGACGAGCCCACCGCCCGCCTCGACGGCCGCAGCGAGGCCGCCGTCGTGGCCGCCACGGCCGAGCTGGCGCGGGGGCGGACCGCCGTCATCGTCGCGCACCGGCCCGCGATGATCGACCTGGCCGACCGGATCGTCCGGGTGCACGAGGGCCGCGTCGTCTCCGACACCACCCGCGACCGTCCGGCCCGCCCAGGAGGCGACGATCACAGGGAGCCGCAGGGCGTGGCCCCCCTTCCCGAGGGGAGCGCGCGATGAACCGGCGCATGGGCACCCGGCTGGCCTGGGCCGTGCTGGCCGGGGCGGCCGCCGACCTGGCCGGGCTGGGGCTGATCGCGGCCGCCGCCTGGCTGATCACCCGGGCCGCGCAGCAGCCGTCCCTGGCCGCGTTGAGCGTGGCCATCGTGGCTACCAGGGCGTTCGCGACCGGCAAGGGCGTCTTCCGCTACGCCGAACGGCTCACCGGCCACGACGTGGCCCTGCGCGCCCAGGCCGGCACCCGCGAGCGGCTCTACGAGGCGCTCGTCCCGCCCCAGCGCCCCCGCCACGGCGGCGCCGACCTGCTCAGCCGCATGGTGGACGACACCGAGGCCGTCCAGGACCTGCTGGTCCGCGCGCTGCTCCCGGCCGCCGCCGCCCTCCTGACCGGCCTGGCCGCGGTCGTCATCGGGCTGTTCGTGCTGCCGGTGACCGCGCTGGTGCTGGTGGCCGGGCTGGTGGTGGCGGGCGTGCTGCTGCCCGCAGCGACCGCCGCCGCCGCGCGCCGCTGGTCGGCGCGGATCGCCCCGGCCAGGGCCGCGCTCGCGGCCCGCGTGGCCGACCTCGTGCACGGCTCGGCCGACCTGGCCGCCTACGGCGCGGGTGAGCGGGCGCTGTCCGGCGCGCTGGTCGCCGACGAGTCGCTGGCCGCGCTGGAGCGCCGCCAGTCGCGCGTGCACGCCGCCGCCCTGGCGGTCGGCACGCTGGCCCAGGGCCTGACGGTGGCGGCCATCGTGCTGCTCGCCCAGGGCGCGGGCGCCGGCTCGGTCGCCACGGCGGTGCTCGCGCTGACCGCACTGGTGTCGTTCGAGCCGGTGCTGCCGCTGGCCGCGGCGGGTGAGCGCATGGCCGGGATCACCGCCGCGATCCGGCGGCTGCGCGAGGTCCGCGCCGCCGCCCCGGCCGTCACCGAGCCCGCCGCGCCCGCGCCCGTGCCGTCCGCTCCCCTGACGGTCGAGGTCGAGGGCCTCGTCGTACGCCACCCCGGCGCCACCAGGCCGGCCCTCGACGGCGTCTCCCTGCGCCTCACGCCGGGCCGCCGGGTGGCGATCGTGGGCCCGAGCGGCGCGGGCAAGAGCACGTTGCTGGCCGCGCTGATGCGCCTGGTCGAGCCCGAGTCGGGAAGCGTCCGCGTCAACGGGGCCGACCTGCGCGACCTGTCCGGCGACGACGTCCGCACGCTGATGACCGGGCTCACCCAGGACCCGTACATCTTCCGCACCACGCTGCGCGACAACCTGCGCCTGGCCGGGCCGGACGCCGATGACGAGCGGCTGGCGGCGGCCGTACGGGAGGCCAGGCTCGGCCCGTGGGTCGAGCGCACCGGCTGGGACGCCGAGCTCGGCGAGGACGGCAGGACCGTCTCCGGCGGCCAGCTCCAGCGCCTGGCCCTGGCCAGGGCGCTGCTGTACGACCCGCCCGTCCTGCTGCTGGACGAGCCCGCCGAGGCGCTCGACGAGGAGACCGCCGACCGCCTGATGGCCGACCTGCTGGACGTCATCCGGGACCGCACCACCGTGCTGGTGACCCACCGGCTCAAGGGCCTGGAGTCCGTCGACGAGGTCGTGGTGCTCGACGAGGGCCGCGTCGTCCAGCGCGGGCGGCACGACGAGCTGGTGGCCGTGCCCGGCTATTACCGCGACCTGTGGGAGTCCGAGGCCCTGACCAGGCGGTAGCCGTCCCGCCCGCCCTGCTGTAGAGTTTGCGCCGTCATCAGGTTTAAGATACAAACCTGTTTGCGGATAAGAGGGGCTGGCATGGTGGACGACGATCACGCGCGTACTCCGGAGGAGACGCTGCGGCTGATCGAGCAGCAGCGGACCGCCACGGTCAGGCGCCTGCACGGCGACCCCGTGCTGCTCTACGTGCCCTGGGGCGTGGCCTGGCTGCTCGGCTTCACGGCGCTGTTCCTGCACTACGGCCTCGACGGCGTGCCCTACGCGCCGATCTCCCGCCCGCTGGCGCTCACGGTGCTGTTCGCGGGCATGTCGCTGGCCGGGGCGATCGCCGTCTTCGGCATGGTGAAGATGGGGGCGCAGGTCCGCGGCGAGACCTCGGCCAAGGGCATGATGTACGGCTACGCCTGGATGGCCGGCATGATCTCCATGACGGTGCTCGCCGTCCGCCTGAGCCCCCAGCTCTCCGCCACCGAGAGCGGCCTGCTGTGGGGCGGCGGCTTCATGATGCTCGTCGCCCTGCTCTACATGGCCGGCGGCGCGATCTGGACGTACTGGCCGATGTTCTTCGTCGGCGTGTGGACGGCGGTCGTCAACGGGGTGGGCGTCATGCTCGGGGCCGGCTGGCACGCGCTGCTGACGGCCGTGCTGACCGGCGGCGGCTACATCGTGACCGGGATCGTGCTGCGGCGGCGGACGTGAGCCAGGGCGGGGGCGTCCCCGAGCTCGACCCGGTCATCCACGCGCAGGCCCGGCTGCGGGTGGTCGCCACGCTCAACACCCTCGGCGGGCGCGACGAGATCGCCTTCCCCTCGCTGAAGGACCTGCTCGGGATGACGGCCGGCAACCTCTCGGTGCATCTGACCAAGCTGGAGGACGCCGGTTACGTCCGCATCACCAAGACCCACAAGGGCCGCACCCCCGTCACGTACGTCGCGCTCACCCAGCGCGGACGGCTGGCCTTCGAGGACTACACCAAGGCGATCCGCGCCTTGCTCGACAACGCTGGAGGAACCCCATGACGGCCCTCGCCAGAACGGTGGAGGTCACCCGCCGCTACGGGGACGTGCTCGCGCTCGACCGCGTCTCACTCGACATCCGGGCGGGCGAGCTGGTCGGCCTGCTCGGCCCGAACGGGGCGGGCAAGTCCACCCTGATCAACCTGTTCGTCGGGCTGCGCCGCCCGACCTCCGGCACGGTCGAGCTGTTCGGCGGCTCGCCCCAGGACCCGGTGACGCGCCGCGGCATCGGCGTGACTCCGCAGGAGACCGGCCTGCCGGAGTCGCTGCGGGTCGGCGAGATCACCGACTTCGTGCGCGCCCACTTCCCCGACGCGCTCGGCAAGGACGAGCTGCTCGACCGCTTCGGCCTGAGCGACCTGGTCAAGCGCCAGGTGGGCGGGCTGTCCGGCGGGCAGAAGCGGCGTCTGGCCGTGGCGCTGGCCTTCGCCGGCCGGCCGCGCCTGGTGTTCCTGGACGAGCCGACGACCGGCCTCGACGTCGAGGCCAGGCGCACGCTCTGGGACGGCATCCAGGCCTTCCACGCCGAAGGCGGCACGGTCGTCCTGACCAGCCACTACCTGGAGGAGATCGAGGCGCTGGCCCAGCGCGTGGTCGTGGTCGGCCAGGGGCGGGTGCTGGCCGACGACACCGTACGGGCCGTGCGCGACATGGTGGGGGTGCGGCGCGTCTCGCTCGACGCCGAGGACCTGCCCGAGCTGCCCGGCGTGCTCAGCACCGAACGCCAGGACGGCCGGATCAGCCTGCTGACCACCGATCCCGACCGGCTGGTGGTCGAGCTGGTGCGCAGCGGCACGCCGTTCTCGGGGCTGGAGGTCAGGCCGACCACGCTGGAGGAGGCCTTCCTCACCATCACCGCCACCTCGGACCCCTCGACCGCTTCCAAGGAGGACGCGAATGTCTAGCCTGATCGCGGCCCACACCCGGCTGCAGCTCGTCGAGCAGTTCAGGGTGCCCATCGGGATCCTGGCCAGCTCCATGTTCCCGGCCATCTCGATGCTGGCGTTCGTGGTGCCGTTCGCGGGCGGTGACCCGGCGGCGGCGACGACGGCGACGGGGGCGCTGATGTTCTTCGGCGCCATGTCCTCGGCGGTGATCGGGCTCAGCGCCTCGGTCTCCCAGGACCGCGAGCAGCCGTGGGACCCCTACACGCGCACGCTGCCCGCCGGGCCGTTCCCGCGCCTGGCCGGGCGGATGTTGTCGACGGTGGTCCTCATGCTGCTGTCGGTGGTCCCGGTGCTGGTGGTGGCGGCGCTGCTGACGGAGGCGGTCATCACGCCGGTGCGGCTGGCCCTGGGGCTGGCGGCGCTGGTCGGCGCGGGGGTGCCGTTCATGCTGATCGGGCTGTTCCTCGGCCTGACGCTGCCGTCGAAGGCGGCGCTCGCGGTGGCCCAGATCGTCTTCTTCCCCGTGGCGATCGTGGGCGGGCTGATCCTGCCGCCGCAGATCCTGCCGGACATCGTGGAGACCATCTCGCCGTACGTGCCGTCCAGGGGCGCGGCCGAGCTGATCTGGGCGGCCATCGCGGGGGCGCGGCCGGACGGGATCGCGCTCATCATGCTGGGCGTCTGGACGGTGCTCGCGGCGGCCGCCGCCACGTGGGCCTACCGCCGTGACGAGGGCCGCCGTTTCGCCTGATGGGGGGGGTGTGCCGCCGAGTCCGCAGCGATCTCAACGGCACACCCGTCTCCGGGAGGGGGTCCTGGTGTTTACTTCTTCTCTTGGAGGGTGACGGTGACCTCGCCGGACTGTCCGCCCCTCATATATGTGATCTTGACCTGTTGGCCCGGTTTGAAACCTCTGACCTGTCCAACAACGGTATCGCCTGAGTCAACAGGTGTGTCCCCAATCTTGGTGATCAGGTCCCCCTCCTTCAGCCCGGCCTTGGCAGCCGGGCTTTCCGCGGTCACCTGACGGATAAGCGCGCCGGGCACGTCGCCGGTGGCGTCGGTGACGCTCACGCCGAGGAAGGCGTGGCTGACCTTGCCGCTCTTGATGAGCTGCTCGGCGACCTGCTTGGCGGTGTTGACGGGGATCGCGAATCCGACGCCGCCGCCGGCCGCGTCGGAGGCGATGGCGGTGTTGATGCCGACGAGGGCACCGGCCGCGTTCACCAGCGCGCCGCCGGAGTTGCCGGGGTTGATGGCGGCGTCGGTCTGGATGACGTCGCCGATGGTGGCGCTCGGCGCCTGGCTCTGCTGCTGCTGCTCGCCGCCGAAACCGGGCGGAAGCTGCTGGCGCTGCTCGCCGCCCAGGTTGAGGGTACGGTTCAGGGCGCTGATGATGCCCCGGGTGACCGATCCGTCCAGGCCGAGCGGGCTGCCGATGGCCAGCACGTCGTCGCCGACCTTGAGCTGGTCGCTGTCGCCCAGCGTGACCTTGGTCAGCCCCGAGACGTCCTGGGCCTTGATGACCGCGAGGTCGGTGGCCGGGTCGGTGCCCACGACGCTGGCCTTGGCCGTCCTGCCGTCGCTGAACTTGACCGTCATCTGCCCCCCGCCCTGCGAGGCGCCGACGACCACGTGGTTGTTGGTGAGGATGAGACCGTCCTCGGAGAGCACGACCCCCGAACCCTCGCCCGTCTGCCCCTGGATCATGACCACCGACGGCTGCACCCGCTCGGCCACCTCAGCGGTGGAGAGCTGGTTGGAGGCCGACCGCAGCACCGGGCTGGGCGCGCTGACCACCTGCTGCGGCTGCGGCTGGAAGGCGGTGGCGACGGCCGCTCCCACGACCCCGCCGCCGATGGCCATCGCGGCCAGCGCCAGGCCCGCGACGGCCTTCTGCCCGGCGCTGAAGCGCGCCTTGACCAGGGCGGACGGCGGAGGAGGAGGCGGCTGCTCCATGACGATCGTGTCCCGCCGGGGGAAGCCCCCGGCGGCCGGTGGCGTGGCGCCGAACTGGCTCCAACCACCGGTGCCCTGCTCGCGAGGCTCGTTCGCGTCCATCTGTCATCTCCCTCAAGTCCCTATGGCTCAAGGGTGCCAAGGACGGCGTAAGAGCTGGTTAAGGCGTTGATCGGAACTCTGTGAGACGACTCACTCACGCCTTATCTGCGCTGCTCGCAGGCCATGCCGCCGCGCCGAGAACGGGCAAAAAAAGGTGAAATACGTGCGTATCGGCCCGTCGCAGGGGGTGGTCAGGTGCGGGCGGGCCAGTATTCGTCCCTCAGGAGGCGCTTGTAGAGTTTGCCGGTCGGGTGGCGTGGGAGCTCGTCGCGGAAGTCGACCGACTTCGGGCACTTGTAGTGCGCCAGGCGGTCCCGGCAGTACGCGATCAGCTCCGCCTCCAGCGCCGGTCCCGCCTCGGCCGCCGTCATCGGCTGGACCACGGCCTTGACCTGCTCCCCCATCTCCTCGTCCGGTACGCCGAACACGGCCACATCGGCCACCTTGGGATGGACCGCGAGCACGTTCTCGGCCTCCTGCGGGTAGATGTTCACCCCACCGGAGATGATCATGTACGAGCGGCGGTCCGTGAGGTACAGGAAGCCGTCGGCGTCGAGGTAGCCGATGTCGCCGAGGGTGGTCCAGCCGCGGCCCTTCGGGTCCTGCGCCGAGCGGGTCTTGTCGGGGTCGCCGTGGTACTCGAAGCGGGCGCCGTTCTCGAAGTAGACCGTGCCGTGCTCGCCGGGCGGCAGGTCCTCGCCCTCCTCGTCGCAGATGTGCACGACGCCGAGCAGCGAACGGCCGACCGTGCCCCTGTGCGCCAGCCAGTCCTGGGAGCCGACGTAGAGGAAGCCGTTGCCCTCGGTGCCCGCGTAGTACTCGTGGATCACCGGGCCCCACCAGTCGATCATCTGCTCCTTGACCGGCACGGGACACGGCGCGGCGGCGTGGATGGCACAGACCAGCGACGACAGGTCGTACTTCTTCCGGGTTTCTTCGGGCAGCTTGAGCATCTTGATGAACATCGTCGGCACGAGCTGCGAGTGCGTCACCCCGTACCGCTCGACCAGCCGCAGGTACTCCTCGGGGTCGAAGCGCTCCATCACCACCACCGTGGCGCCGAGCCGCTGGAAGGACAGGCAGTAGCGCAGCGGCGCGGCGTGGTACAGCGGCGCGGGCGAGAGGTAGACGCTGTCCGCCGACGGCGCGAACAGCCCCTGGATGAGCCGGACCAGCGTGTTCGACTCGGTCAGCGGGGCCAGCGAGGCGGCCACCTTGACGCCCTTCGGACGGCCGGTCGTGCCGGAGGAGTAGAGCATGTCGGCGCCCTGGCACTCGTCGGCGATCGGGGTGACCGGGCGGCCGGCCACGGTCTCCTCGTAGGAGACGAAACCCTCGGCGACGCCGTCGAGCATGAGCCGCAGCTCCACGCCCGGCGTGGCGGCGGTGATCGAGGTGGCCACCTCGGCCAGGTCCGCGCTGGAGATGAAGACCCGGGCGCCGCAGTTGTCCACGATGTAGGCGAGCTCGTCGGTCCGCAGGCGGGAGCTGATCGGCGTGTAGTACAGGCCCGCGCGGTGCGCGGCCCAGGCGACGGCCAGGAAGAGCGGGTGGTTGGCGAGCATGAAGGCGACGTGGTCGCCGGGCTTGAGCCCGGCCTCGCGGAAGGCGTGGGCCAGGCGGTTGGACTCCTCTTCGAGCTCGCGGTAGGTGAGGACCTGCCCGGAGCCCGCCATGATCACAGCGGGCTTGTCGGGGGTGACGGCTGCGATGGCTCCCGGGTACATATTAGAACAGTATTCGGTCCGTCGGCGGCGGCGCTAGGGCACGCCGAAGCCGCGGCTCCCCGGTGGAGGGCCGCGGCTTCGGCGCCGATCGACGCCGGAGGTCACTCGGCGGGGATCACCGAGCCCTCGTACTTCTGCTTGATGAAGTCCTTGACCTTCGGGTCCTGCAGCAGCTTGCCGAGGGTGACGATGCCGGCGTCCTTCTCGTGGCCGGCCTGCACGACCAGCCCGTTGACGTACGGGTTGCCCTCGGTCTTCTCCAGCACGAGCGCCTGGCTCGCCGGCTTGAGCCCGGCCTCGATGGCGTAGTTGCCGTTGATCACCGCGGCGTCCACGTCGTCCAGCGCGCGCGGGAGCTGGGCCGCCTCAAGGGGCTTGAACTGCAGCTTCTTCGGGTTGTCCGTGACGTCGCGCTCGGTGGCCGCGGTGCCCGCGCCGTCCTTGAGCTTGACCAGGCCGTTGTCGGCGAGCAGCTTGAGCGAGCGGCCGAGGTTGGTGGCGTCGTTGGGGACGGCCACGGTGGCCCCGTCGGCCAGCGCCGACAGCGAGGTGATCTTCTTGGAGTACAGGCCGAGCGGCTCCAGGTGCACCGGGGTGACGAAGCTCAGCTTGGTGCCCTTGGAGGCGTTGAAGTCGTCCAGGTAGGGCTTGTGCTGGAAGAAGTTGGCGTTCAGCTGGCCCTCGTCGAGCTGCACGTTCGGCTGGACGTAGTCGGTGAACTCGACGATCTCCAGCTTCAGCCCGGCGGCCGGGGCCAGGTTGTCCTTGACGAACTTCAGGATCTCGCCGTGCGGGACGGGGCTCGCGCCCACCTTCAGCACCGTGTCGGCCGACTCGGCGGCGGGGGTGCTGGTCGCGGACTGCGACGTACCGCATGCGGCGAGCAACAGGGACAGCGCGGCAGCACCCAAGATCGAACGGATCTTCATGTTTTTTCCTTACTTATGTGAAATGCGCCGAGCGACCCAGTCGCCCAGACTCTGCAGAATTTGCACGATGACGATGAGCAGGACGACGGTCACGATCATCACGAGCGTCTCGAACCGCTGGTAGCCGTAGCGCACGGCCAGGTCCCCGAGCCCGCCGCCGCCGACGGTGCCGGCCATGGCCGAGTACCCGATGAGCGCGACGATCGTGACGGTCAGCCCCGACACCAGGCCCGGCAGCGCCTCGGGCAGCAGGACCTTGCGCACGACGGCGGTCCGGCTCGCGCCCATGGCCTGCGCCGCCTGCACGACGTCGGTGCCGACCTCGCGCAACGCCGTCTCGACCAGCCGGGCGAAGAACGGCACGGCCCCCACGGTCAGCGGCACCACCACGGCCGCGGTGCCGATCGTGGTGCCGATGACGAACCGGGTGAACGGGATGATCGCGATCATCAGCACGATGAACGGCAGCGACCGCCCGACGTTGACGACGATCCCCAGCGCGGACTTCAACGCGGGCAGCGGACGCAGCCCGTCCCGGTCGAAGGCCACCAGTGCCACGCCGAGCGGCAGCCCGAACAGCACGGTGAACAGCGTGGCCCACCCCACCATCTGGGCGGTCTCCCAGGTGGCCGGCCACAGCAGCGGAACGATCTCTTCCCAGGTCATGCGGCCTCCCCCGCGACTTCGACGATCAGCCCGGAAGCCCGCAGGAACGACAGCGCCGAGGACGACTCCGCGCCGGTCAGCGACACCCGCAGGCGCCCGACCGAGCCGCCGGCCAGGTCCTCGATCGAGCCGCCGAGGATGTTGACGTCCACGTCGAACTTGCGCACCATCTCCGAGACCAGCGGGCGGCCCGGGTCGCCGGTGAAGGTGAGCGTGACCGCGCCGGCCGGGGCGGGCTCGGGCAGCGGGAAGATCTCCTTGGTCAGACGGGATCCGGGGGTCCTGATGAGGTCGGCGATCGCGCCCGACTCCTCGACGCGTCCGCCGGACATGATGGCGACCGAGTCGCAGACGCTCTTGACCACGTTCATCTCGTGGGTGATGAGCAGGATCGTCAGGCCGAGCTCGGCGTTGAGCCGCTTGAGCAGGGCGAGGATCGACTGGGTGGTGGCCGGGTCGAGCGCGGAGGTGGCCTCGTCCGACAGCAGCACCGACGGGTTGCCCGCCAGCGCCCTGGCGATGCCGACGCGCTGCTTCTGGCCGCCGGAGAGCTGGTGGGGGCGGTCGCCGCCGCGTCCCTGGAGGCCGACGAGTTCGAGCAGCTCGGCCACGCGCCGCTGCCGTTCGGCCCTGGGCACGCCCATGACCTCCAGCGGGAAGGCGACGTTGCCGGCCACCGTGCGCGAGGACAGCAGCGCGAAATGCTGGTGGATCATGCCGATGCGCTGCCTGGCGCGGTTGAGCTCGCGGCCGGGCAGCGCGGTCAGGTCCTGCCCGGCGACGGTGACCGTGCCCGCGGTGGGGCGTTCGAGCAGGTTGACGCAGCGCAGCAGCGTGCTCTTGCCGGCGCCGCTCTGGCCGAGCACGCCGTAGATCTCGCCCTCGCGCACATGCAGGTCGACGCCGTCGAGCGCGACGGTCTGGCCGTACTGCTTGCGCAGGCCGGAAGCCTGGATCACGAAAAATTCCCCACGACTGAGAGCGGCCGGTGGCGGGCCGCTTCCTGACACGAACATCACCGTCGAAACGGTGGGATCTAGTGGCTGCCCGGAGGGAACGGCAGGTGACTCAGCCTGCGCAGCACGAAGCAAAAGGTGTGGATCATGGTGACCTTCGAGGAGAACGGGCGGGATCTGGTCTCTAACGGGCCGGCATTCGCCCCATACGCAGGCGACAACACATGGCGTCCCGGTGGGCGCGGTGGTCGTTCGCGTATGCCTCGTTCACGCCGTTGCTAACACCGCTTTTACATACTCCTATTCCGGGGAATTGTGGTGATCTGCGTCACTGCGGGTGGCGGTGAGGAAGGCGCCGCCCGGGGCGCGGCGGCCGTAGCGGACGGCCAGGGCGGACGCGTCGACGGTACGCGCCCGCCAGCCGCGGGCGTTCAGCCGGGCGACGGCGTCCTCGCCCAGGCCGCCCTTCCACAGCGTGGCGATCCGGCGCAGCTCGGGCATCGTCCGCGCCCGTTCGGCCAGTGCGGCGGAGGCGGCCGGGTCGTGCTCGAAGGCCAGCCCGCTGCCCGCCGCCGACAGCGCGCCGATGCCGTCGAGCAGCCGTGCGGCCTCGGCCGGGCTCAGGTAGATCAGCAGGCCCTCGGCCAGCCAGGCCGTCGGCCGCGCCGGGTCGAACCCGGCCGCGCGCAGGCTTCCCTGCCAGTCCTCGCGCAGGTCCACCGGCACCGGGACGCGCTCGCACCGCGCCGTCGCGCCCAGCCCGCGCAGCACGCCGTCCTTGAACGCCAGCAGTTCGGGCAGGTCGAGCTCGAACAGCCGCACGCCGGGCGGCCAGTCGAGCCGGCAGGCGCGGCTGTCGAGCCCGGCGGCCACCAGCACGACCTGGCCGCAGCCGGACTCGGTCAGGTAGTCGTCGAAGAACCTGGTCCTGAACACCAGGTGGTCACCGAAGAAGTCAGCGGCCCCGCTCCTCCGCCCCGCATTCGCCCGCTCGGTCTCGGCCGCCGCCACGAAGGCCGCCGCGTACGGGTCGTCGAACAGCCGGTCGGGCCGCTCGCTCTCGCGCGCCCGCAACCACGCCGCGCCCACCGCCGTCCTCGCCACCCCATTCATATCGCTGACGATACATCTCCAGCGATACAATCGGCGACCATGAACGTGGCACGGATGCGAAGGCTCGGACGGCGGCTCGTGGAGCTGTCGAAGACGGCGGCCGGCGAGACCAAGGGCCCGCCCCTCACCCCCGGCGAGGAGGCCGTCTTCGAGGACGCGCTGCGCCACCCGGGCAGCACCGTCGGCGAGATCCAGGCCAGGACGGGCTTCGTCCAGAGCCACGTGTCGGCGTCGGTGGCCAGGATGCGCGAGCGGGGCCTCGTCCGGACCGCGCCCGACCCGGACGACGGGCGGCGCACCCAGGTCACGGTCACGGAGCCGGCGCTGAACGCGGTCCACCGCCGGGCGGCCAGGCCGGTGGCGGAGGCGGTGCGGGCGGCGGTGGGCGACGACCCCGAGCGGGCCGCCCGGGTCGTGGCGCTGCTGGAGGAGCTGGAGACGCTGCTGGTCGCAGACTGAGGCGCCGCTCCACCTCCCGCACATGGGACCGCCCCGCCGCCCCCGGAAGGAACCGGGTGCGGCGGGGCGGTGTCGGAGGGAGCGGGCCGGGGTCAGGCCGCGACCGTGGTGGCGACCTCGGCCGGGGTGAGCGCGATGTCGAGCACCTCGCGCACGTCGCTGACCGCGTGGATGGTCAGCTCGTTGCGGACCTCCTCGGGCACGTCGTCCAGGTCGGGCTCGTTGCGCGCCGGAATGAGCACCGTGGTGATGCCCGCCCGGTGGGCGGCCAGCAGCTTCTGCTTGACGCCGCCGATCGGCAGGACCCGCCCGGTCAGCGAGATCTCACCGGTCATGGCCACGTCGGAGCGGACCTGGCGGCCGGACAGCAGCGAGGCCAGCGCGGTCGTCAGCGTCACGCCCGCCGAGGGACCGTCCTTGGGGACGGCGCCCGCCGGGAAGTGCACGTGCACCGACCGGTCCTTCAGCGCGGTGACCGGCAGCTCCAGCTCCGCGCCGTGCGAGCGCAGGTAGGACAGCGCGATCCGGGCCGACTCCTTCATCACGTCGCCGAGCTGGCCGGTCAGGGTCAGGCCGGTCTCGCCGGTCTCCGGGTCGGCCAGCGACGCCTCCACGTAGAGCACGTCGCCGCCGGCCCCGGTCACCGCCAGGCCCGTGGCCACGCCCGGCACCGAGGTGCGCTGGGTGGACTCGGGCAGCGACGACTCCGGCACGAACCGCGGCCGGCCGATGTAGCCGACCAGGTCGTCGGCGCCGACCGTGACGGGCAGCTCGTCCTTGGCCGCCACCTTGCGCAGGATCCGGGCGACCGCCCGCTCCAGCGAGCGGACCCCGGCCTCGCGGGTGTACTCGCCGGCCAGCCGCCGCAGCGCGGCGTCGTCGACCTTGACCTCCTCGGGGGTCAGCCCGGCGAGCTCCAGCTGCCGGGGCAGCAGGTGGTCGCGGGCGATCGAGACCTTCTCGTCCTCGGTGTAGCCGTCGAGGGTGACGACCTCCATGCGGTCGAGGAGCGGGCCGGGGATGGCCTCCAGCACGTTGGCCGTGGCCAGGAACAGCACGTCGGACAGGTCGAGCTCGACCTCCAGGTAGTGGTCGCGGAAGGTGTGGTTCTGGGCCGGGTCGAGCACCTCCAGCAGCGCCGCCGTGGGGTCGCCGCGGTAGTCGGCGCCGACCTTGTCGACCTCGTCGAGCAGGACGACCGGGTTCATCGAGCCGGCCTCGCGGATGGCCCGGACGACGCGGCCCGGCAGGGCGCCGACGTAGGTGCGCCGGTGTCCGCGGATCTCGGCCTCGTCGCGCACGCCGCCGAGGGCGACCCGGACGAACTTGCGGCCCATGGCGCGGGCCACCGACTCGCCCAGCGACGTCTTGCCGACCCCGGGAGGGCCGGCGAGGGCCAGGACGGCGCCGCTGCGCCGGCCGCCCACCACGCCGACGCCCTTGTCCTGGCGGCGCTTGCGCACGGCCAGGTGCTCGATGATGCGGTCCTTGACGTCGTCGAGGCCCGTGTGGTCGGCGTCGAGCACGGCCCGCGCGCCCGCGATGTCGTAGTTGTCCTCGGTACGCTCGTTCCACGGGATGTCGAGCACCGTGTCGAGCCAGGTGCGGATCCAGCCGCCCTCCGGCGACTGGTCGGAGGTCCGCTCCAGCTTGTCGACCTCCTTGAGCGCGGCCTCGCGCACCTTCT
The DNA here is from genome assembly GCF_053596455.1 of Nonomuraea sp. NPDC001699. Classification (NCBI taxonomy): domain Bacteria; kingdom Bacillati; phylum Actinomycetota; class Actinomycetes; order Streptosporangiales; family Streptosporangiaceae; genus Nonomuraea; species Nonomuraea sp. NPDC001699. The sequence continues at coordinate 151,944 of NZ_JBSFGF010000009.1, forward strand.
CCGGCAGGTCGGCGGCCTCGACGCGGGCCCGGTAGTCCTCTTCCTCGCTCTCGGCCGTGTCGCCGTTGAGCTCCTTCAGCTCCTTGCGGACGGCGGCGAGCTGCTGGCGCAGCAGGAACTCGCGCTGCTGCTTCTCCATGCCCTCCTGGACGTCCTTGCGGATCGTCTCGGCGACGTCGAGCTCGGCGAGGTGCTCGCGGGACCACTCGATCAGCCTGGCCAGGCGGTCGGCCGGGTCGGCGGCCTCCAGCAGCTCGACCTTCTGGGCGGTGGTCAGCCACGGGGTGTAGCCGGAGCTGTCGGCCAGCACGGAGGGGTCGTCGATCTGGTTGACCTGGTCGACGACCTGCCAGGCGCCGCGCTTCTGCAGGATGGTGGTGGCCAGGGCCTTGTACTCCTTGGCCAGCTCCTGGGCGCGCTCGCCGGCCGGAACCGTGTCGACCGTGTCCGCCTCGACCCAGAGTGCGGCGCCGGGGCCGGTGGTGCCGGTGCCCACGCGGACGCGGTCGACACCGCGGACCACGGCGGCGGGCTCACCGCCGGGCAGCCTCCCGACCTGCTCGACCACGGCCTGGACGCCGACGGCGCCGTAACGGCCGTCGATCCGGGGAACGAGGAGGACCCGCGGCTTGTTACCACCGGACGCGCGGGCCGCGTCGATCGCAGCACGCACCTCGGAGTCGGACAGGTCCAGCGGAACCACCATGCCCGGCAGGACGACCTCGTCGTCGAGCGGCAGCACCGGGAGGATCAAGCTCTCACTCATACGAACTCCAAAGGGTTGAGTTATACCGACTCAATTCATCAGAGCGCGCTGTTGTTCCCAACCTTGCCGATGTTCGCTCACGGCGATCGTAATGATGTAAGCGATACCTGAGAGTGACACCGCTATCAAACCTGGGTCTGATGCCGTGCCGCCCGGCCGTCCGTATCCTTGACCAGGTGAATCACCGTGACCGCCGCTCCGCGCCTCCCGCCCTCCCGGGCGACGCGCGCGCCGGCGCGTCCCCGGCTCCCGGCGGCCCGCCCGGTGAGCCCGCGGCATCGTCCGGAGGGGCGGCCGTGCGGTTCGTGATCGCGCTGGGCCGGGTGTCGGCGGCCGTGCTGCGGCCGTTCACGCTCGCGCTGCTCACGGGCAGCGCCGATCCTCCGCCGCGGCCCCGTTCCCGGTGGCTGCGGATGCCGGTGCCGCGGTGGCTGGCGCCGCTGGTCCCGGTCCAGACGTTCAGCCTGCTGCAGGTGGCCGAGCTGCTGATCGCCGTTGAGCTGTTCGGCGTCACGCTGTCCACGGTCACGGACTGGAACGAGCAGGCCGCCGCCACGCCGGGCGCTCCCCTGCCGCTCTGGGGCGGCGTCGTCGTGCTCGCGGCCCTGGCCGCCGGCCTGCCCGTGGCGTTGCGCAACCGGTGGCCGCTGGCGGCCTGGCGGGCGGCGGTCGTGCTGACCCCCGTCGCCGTCTGCGCCCAGGTCACGATCGGGCGGGACGAAGGCTACGCCCCCTACCCGATGACGGTGGGGCTGGCGTACCTGCTGGCGCTCTACTCCGTGGGCGTGCGCTGCGAGCGGCGCATCACGCTGGGGGCCGGGATCATCACGGTCCTGCTGTGCCTGGCCGTCGACGCCGACTCGGCGCCCGTGGTGGCGGGCGCGGCCGGGATCGTCCTGCTGTTCGGCTACAACGTCCGCGCCCGGCGCAACGCCACGGCCAGGCTCATCGAGGAGGAGCGGCGCACCCGGCAGGCCGAGGGCGCGCACGCGGTGCTGGAGGAGCGCGCCCGCATCGCCCGCGAGCTGCACGACGTGGTGGCCCACCACATGTCGGTGATCGCCATCCAGGCGGAGGCCGTGCCGCTGAGGGCCGCGGGCGACCCGTCGCAGCTGGAGGCCGGGCTGGCCGAGATCCGCGCGCTGTCCCTGGAGGCCATCACCGAGCTGCGCCAGGTCCTCGGCGTGCTGCGCGACCCCGACGGCCGCACCGACACCGCGCCGCAACCCGGCCTCGACCGGCTGGAGGAGCTGGTGGGCAACGCCCGCAACGCGGGGCTGACCGTGGAGGTCGGCCTGCGGCGGCCGATCGGGCCGCTGCCGCAGGCGGTGGGGTTGTCGGCGTACCGGATCGTCCAGGAGTCGCTCAGCAACGCGATGCGGCACGCGCCGGGGTCGAGCGTCACCGTGGAGATCACCCACGACGACGGCACGCTGCGCCTGCGCGTCGCCAACGGCCCCGGCCGGTCCCCCGCCGCCGCTCCCGGAGCCGGGCAGGGGCTGGCCGGCATGCGCGAACGCGCGGCGCTGCTCGGCGGCACGCTCGACGCCGGGCCCGCGCGGGGCGGCGGCTACCAGGTGAGCGCCGAGCTGCCGATCGAACCGCCGACCGAGTCGCCGATCAAGTCAGCGATCGGGTCGCCGATCGGGAAGAGGGAGGGTGCCGCGTGATCCGCGTGCTGATCGCCGACGACCAGGGGATGGTCCGCACGGGGTTCACCGTGTTCCTGAGCGGCCAGCCGGACATCGAGGTCGTGGGCGAGGCCGCCGACGGCCGCGAGGCGGTGACGCGGGCCGTCGCGCTGAGCCCCGACGTGGTGCTGATGGACGTGCGCATGCCGGTCATGAACGGACTGGAGGCGACCCGGGAGTTGCTGGCGGCGTGCCCGGCGTCGAAGGTGCTCATCCTGACCACGTTCGACCTCGACGACTACGTCTACGAGGCGCTGCGGGCGGGCGCCAGCGGCTTCCTCCTCAAGGACGCGTCGGCGGCCCAGCTCGCGGAGGCCGTCCGCGTGGTCGCGGCCGGCGACGCGCTCATCGCGCCGGCCATCACCAAGCGGCTGATCCACGAGTTCGCCCGGCTGGGCGGTCCCCGTCCGCCGTCGGGCCGGCGGCCGGAGGAGCTGACCGAGCGCGAGACCGAGGTGCTCATCCTGGTCGCCCAGGCCATGTCCAACCAGGAGATCGCCCAGAAGCTGTTCGTGGCCGAGCAGACGGTCAAGACGCATGTGGGGCGGGTGCTGACGAAACTCGGGCTGCGCGACCGCGCCCAGGCCATCGTCTTCGCCTACGAGACCGGCCTCGTCCGCCCAGGCGAGTAACCCCACCGCCCCTTGCGGACGGAAGCCGCCGAGCGACACCGGCCGTACAGCGCCCCACGGGCGGGGGTACGGCGGGCACAGGGTACGGCAGGCCCCGCGAGCGGGCGCTGACGCGGGATGCCAACGCATGCGCACGTCGAGGCGGAGCTGCGCGAAGACAGGTGTGCGCGAACGCGAAGGTCCATGGCGCGGAAGTGGGCGCACGCGGGCGCGGAGGGGAGAGGGGCGGGCGGCGGGAGTGTGAAGCAGGGGGTGATGAGGCCTGCCGATCCATCCGCTCACGTTCACCCCACCTGGTCCCACGGAATGGCCTCGATGCGCTCGACGTGCTCCTCGCCCCACTCCCCGAGCGGCGCCATCGCGGTGTTCAGTGAATGACCGAACTCGGTGAGCGAGTACTCCACCTTCGGCGGGACCTGGTGATAGACCTCGCGATGCAGCAGCCCGGCGGTCTGCATCTCCCGCAACTGCAGGATCAGCACCCGCTCGCTGATGCCAGGCACCGCGCGCCGCAACTCCCCGAAGCGCAGGGGACCATCCTGGAGCGCGAAAAGGATCAGTCCCTTCCACTTGCCTCCCATGACAGCGATGGCGGCGTCGAGACCGCAGGTGAACGTCCGCTTCTTCGTCTCCTTCACCGACCTATGCTTACATTTATGTCAGTACCCGGCAAAAATGTAGGTACTTGAGAGAATGCAGGCGCTCCAGCCAGCATGGAAACAGGCCCGCGCCAGACCACAACGGTCTCCACTACAGCGCGCCCATCTCCTCATCTCTGTGGCTGGAGCATGCAAATGACCGCGAAGAACCTGACACCTGTGACCGTCATCGGACTGGGCTCCATGGGCACAGCACTGGCCGAGGCCTTCGTCAAGGCCGGACACCCGACCACCGTCTGGAACAGGACCGCCGCCAAAGCCGCGCCCCTCATCGCCATGGGCGCCAGACATGCGGAGGCCATTGAGGACGCGGTGGCGGCAAGTCCCTTGGTCATCACCTGCCTGACCACCTTCGAGGACACCCGGGTGGCACTGCGGCCCGCCGGCGCGTCGCTGCGCGGACGAGCCCTGGTCACCCTCAACAGCGGTTCCCCGGCCGGCGCCCGAGAGACGGCCGCCTGGGCCATCGGCCATGGCGCCCGGGTCCTGGCCGGCGCGGTCAAGAACGTGCCCTCGGCCGTGGGAGCGCCGGACACCCTGCTGTACTACAGCGGCGCCAAGGCGGTCTTCGAGGAGTTCGAGACGACCCTGAAGGTGCTGGGTGGCGACACCGTCCACCTCGGCGACGAGGCCGACCTGGCCGCGCTGTACGAGATGGCGGTGGGCGCCATGCTGCTGCCGGCACTCGTCGGCTTCTTCCAGGGCGCCGCCGCGGTCCAGGCGCGCGGGCTGGAGGTGAACACGATGGTGCGCTTCGCCGGCAAGTGGCTGGACATGATCAAGTCCCTGCTGCCGATCTACGCCAAGGAGATCGACAGCGGCGACTACACCGACGCCGCCTCCTCGGTGAACCTGTTCCTGGCGGCGGCGGCCCACAACGAGGACCTGGCCAGGGAGACGAACGTCGACACGACCTGGCTCGCCCCGCTCCATGACCTGGTGAGGCGGGCGGTCGAGGCGGGCTACGGCGATCAGAACATCTCGGCCCTCACCGAGGTGCTCAGGAAGCCGGCGCGACAGCCGTAAGCCGGCTCAGCTCATCGGTAGGCGTCGATGAGCCGTGCGAGGTGCCTGCCGGCGATCTCCAGCGGCGCCTCGCTCTGGGACACCTGCGCCGACAGCTCCGCGCCCTCCAGCATGTTGATCACGCTGTGGGCGAGGTCGTGCGCCACGTCGCCGGCGAAGTCGAACGCCGCGCGCAGGAATTCCGTGAACTCTCTGTCCCCGCGCCGTCATGGCTGAGCATTCCCTCACCAAGATCGGAGCCGAAGGCGGAATCCGACAGCTCACCCTGAACACCGACAGCTTCAGCTGCAACCGGCAGTGCCGAGCGCGGAGGGGGCGGGGGGTGGAGGGGTGTGGGGCGTAGAGGGTGGTGTCACCATGGGGGTGGAGACGATCAATCAGTGGAGGGAGGAGGCGTGGTGGGCGTTCAGGGCCGGGGTTCTGGGCGGACGGCCGCGCGTACCCCATGGATCCCCTTGAGCTCTTTCATCAGGTGGCCGCGACCGTGCCGGCCTATCGCTCGTTCCTGGCCGAGCACGGGGTCGAGCCCGCGAGCGTGACCGCTCCGGAGCACTTCAGGCGGCTGCCGATGACGTCCAAGGACGCCTACATCCGCCGTCACCCCCTCCCCGACCTCTGCCGGGACGGCGTGATCGGGGACATGATCGCCGTGTCGTCCGGTTCGACGGGTACGCCGTCGTTCTGGCCGCGTTCGGTCGCCGACGAGCGAGTGATCGCCGCCCGTTTCGAGGAGGTCTTCCGGGACTCCTTCGACGCCCGCGAACGCCGTACGCTGGCCGTGGTCTGCTTCGCCCTCGGCACCTGGGTGGGCGGCCTGTTCACCATCGAGTGCTGCCGTCACCTGGCCGAGCGCGGCTACCCGATCACCGTCGTCGCGCCGGGCACCGACCGCAGGGAGATCGCCCGGGTGCTGCCGGAGCTGGCGCCGCACTTCGACCAGGTGGTCCTGCTGGGCTATCCGCCGTTCCTGAAGAACGTCATCGACACCGAGCCGCTCCCCTGGGCCGACTGGAACGTCAAGCTGGTCACGGCGGGCGAGGTGTTCAGCGAGGAGTGGCGCACGCTGGTGGCCGAACGGGCCGGGATCGCCGACCCCGTGCGCGGGATCGCCTCCCTGTACGGCACCGCCGACGCCGGGGTGCTCGGCAACGAGACCCCGCTCTCGGTCGAGCTGCGCCGATTCCTGGCCGGACGTCCGGACACGGCCAGGAAGTTGTTCGGGGAGTCCCGCCTGCCGACCCTGGTGCAGTACGACCCTCGGGTGCGCTTCTTCGAGGAGCACGAGGGCACGCTGCTGTTCTCCGGCGACAACGGCGTCCCCCTGATCCGGTACCACATCGCCGACGAGGGCGGGGTGATCCCGTACGAGCGCATGCTGGAGTTCGCCGAGCGGCACGGTTTCAGGGCCGCCGCCTCCGGCCCGCGCCACCCGTTCGTCTACGTGTTCGGCCGCAGCCACTTCACGCTGTCCTACTACGGCGCGAACGTCTACCCCGAGAACATCGCGGTGGGGCTGGAGCAGCCCGAGGTCAGCGGGTCGGTGACGGGCAAGTTCGTGATGGAGGTGGCGGAGGACGCCGACCACGACCGGCATCTGACGGTCACGGTGGAGCTGATGCCCGGCGAGAAGCCCTCCGACGAGGTCGCCCAGGCGGTGGGCGCCTCGATCCTGGCCCAGCTTTTGCGGCTGAACAGCGAGTTCGCGAACTACGTGCCGGTGGCGCAGCAGATGCCGTTCATCCGATTGCGCGAGGCCGGGGACGCCGAGTACTTCCCGCCGGGAGCCAAGCACCGCTACACCCGCTGACGCGCCCCCAGGAGGCCCCCAAGAGGCCGCCGGGACTGCGCGGTCAGGTTCCGGCGGAGTCCGCGTCGGGCGTGCGGCGGACGACGACCAGCGCCACGTCGTCCTCGCGCGCCCCGAACGCCGCCAGCATGCGCTCGGCGAAGTCCTCCAGGTCGTCCTCGACGGTCTCGGCGAGCTGCCTGGCCTTCTCCATGCTGTCGTCGAGCAGGACGTGCCGGTCCTCCAGCAGCCCGTCGGTGAACAACATCATCGTGCCGCCGGGCGGCAGTTTGAGCCGGTCCACCTGGTACCGCTCGGGCACCGCGCCGAGCAGCAGGTTCCCCAGGGTGTGGTAGGAGCTGCCGGGCCCGGCGAACAGCGGCGGCATGTGCCCGGCGTTGGCCAGCTCGATCTCGCCGGTGGCCGGGTCGATGAGCATCAGGCACACGGTGGCGGTCAGGCCCCGGTGGTAGCGCCGCATCATCTGGTTGAGCAGGTCGAGGGAGGCGCTCAGGTCCACCTGGGCGATGAGCGAGGCGCGCAGGGCGTGGCGCACCTCGGCCATGACGGTCGCGGCGTGCAGGGAGTGGCCCTCCACGTCGCCGACGGCGACCAGCACGCGTCCGTCGACCTGCAGCACCTCGTAGAAGTCGCCGCCGACCTCGACGTTGTCCACGGCGGGCTGGTAGCGCAGCGCGACCTGCAGGCCCGGCACCTCGGGGATGCGGCTGGGCAGCAGGCTGCGCTGCAGGGTCAGCGCGATGTCGTGCTCCTCGGTGTAGGCGCGCAGCGCGCCCAGGGCCAGCGCCAGCTCCTGGCCGAGCTGGCGCAGCAGGTTGACCTCGTCGGCGTCGAGCGGCGAGACGGCCTCGACCCCGAGGTAGACCGGCGACGGGGAGTTCTTGGTACGGCAGAGCACGCCGGTGGTGGAGCCCTCGGCGCGCACGTCGGGCAGCAGGCCCTGCCACTCGGTGCTGTCCAGGGTGAACACCCGGGCCCTGGCGGCGTCCTTGAGCGCCAGCTTCGACAGGCGGTCCAGCACGTCGGGGGCGGCGGCCTGGGCGGCGGCGGGCTCGCCGGGCCGGGCACGGTAGCGCCGCAGCCGCCCGTCGGGCAGCACGGCGAGCGTGCCGCAGTAGCGGCCGAGCACCTCGGCCGTGCCCTCCACGGCCACGGTCAGCAGCTCGTCGAACGTCTCGGCCTCGTTCATCCGCAGGGTCACCTCGGCCAGCTTGGCCAGGCGTTCGGCCATCAGCTCGGCCCGCCAGCGCGCCCGGTAGTAACGCAGCATGGCCTCGACGGTGGCGGCGAACTCGGTGGGCTCGATGGGCTCGCTCAGGTAGGCGTCGGCGCCGCGTTCCAGGCCCTCGGTGCGGTCGGCGGGGGTGATCGCGTTGGCCGACACCTGGATGACGGGGATGGAGGCGGTGGCCGGGTTGGCCTTGATCAGCTCGCAGACCTCGTAGCCGCCGATGTCGGGCAGGCGGACGTCGAGGACGACCAGGTCGATCTGGTTGGCGGCGAGCATGCCGAGTGCCTCCTCGCCGCCTCTCGCCTCCAGCACCTGGTGCCCGGAGCGGCGCAGCCAGCTCGACAGGATGTAGCGCTTGGTGGGCGTGTCGTCCACCACCAGCACGCGTGCGGACTCAGACATCCTGGTCCTCTCCAGCACCGCCGTTCTCGCCCTGGCGGGCGCTGCGGATGGCCTGCAGGAGGTGTTCCCTGCGCAGCCCGTGCTTGGACAGTACCGGCCGATTGCCGGGGGCGTGCTGCGGAGCGATGGTCACGATGACGACGGGGATGCCGCTCAGCCGCTCGTCCTCGGCCATCTGGTGCAGCAGGACGTTGCCGTCGACGCGGGGCATGAGCAGGTCGACGAGGATCACGTCGGGCGGGGAGGCGGCCATGACGTCGAGCGCGGCGGCGCCGTCGGCGGCCTCGTCCACGTGGACGGTGAAGCCGTAGAGCATGCGGCGGGCACTGGCGCGGAACACCTCGTCGTCGTCGGCGATCAGCACGCGTTCCAGCTCGGGCGTGCCGATCTGGTGCGGCAGCCGCAGGGTGGCGACGGTGCCCTCGCCCTGGGTGCTGGTGAGCTCCAGCGTGCCGCCCAGCGCCTCGGCGAGCCTGCGCGCGTACGGGAGGCCGAGGCCGGTGCCCCTCGCCCTGACCTGCAGCGATCCGGGAACCTGGTAGAAGTCCTCGAACACGCGCCTCAAATGTTCCTCCGAGATGCCGATGCCGCTGTCGGTGACCGTGATGACGATCTCGCCATTGGCTTCGTCGGCATGCGCGGCCAGCACTATCTGCCCGCTTTGCGTGAATTTGAGCGCGTTCGAGAGCAAATTACGCAGAATTCTGATCAACATGCTCTCGTCGGCGTACAGCTCGGTGGCCTCCGGAGCGATCTCGTGACTCAGCGTCACCCCGGCGCGCTCGCTGGTGGGACGCATGGTGACGTGCAGCTGCCCGGCCATCCGGGACAGGTTGACCAGCGTGGGCTGGGGATCCAGGCGGCCGGACTCGGCCTTGGCCATGTCGAGCAGCTCGCTGACGAGTTCGAGCAGCGTCTGCGCCGAGTCGCCGATCAGCCCGATCTGGTGGGTCTGCTCCTCGGTCAGCGGCTCGCCCCCCTGGCCGGTCAGCAGCCGGACCAGGCCGATGACGGAGTTCAGGGGGGTGCGCAGCTCGTGGCTGACGGTGGCCCAGAAGCGGTTGCGCGCCTCGATCGTCTCGCGGAGCTGGGTGGACTTCTCGTCCAGCTCGGCGTACAGGGCGACGACTCCCCTGTTGGTCTCCTCCAGCTCGGCCGAGAGCTGGTTGTACATGGCCAGCACGCCGGTGTTGGTCTCCTGCAGCTCGGAGTTGAGCCGCAGCACGTCCTCCAGGGTCTCGGCGAGCTCCCTGTTCTGCTCGCGCAGCTCCTCCAGCGCGCTGACCGGGGCCAGCTTGGCGAGGGCGGCGCGGATGGACTCCAGCGGGACGGCGGCCGCCCGTGGCCGCAGCCGCTTGGTGATCGTGACGTGGCCGTCGCCGAGGGTGATGTCGTCCACGAGCCGACCGGCCAGTGTCACGCCTTCGGAGCGGTCCAAACCGGATGGCCTGGTGTGCCGGATGGTGATCAGCAGCACGTCGCGGCCGAGCGTGATCACGGCGGCGGCGCCCTTGCCGAACGCCTCCCTGCCCACCTCGCTGAGGGCGGTGGCGACCCTGGTCTGGTCCTGCGACTCCAGCCCGACCAGCTCGGCGGCGGCCCGGCCGAGCCGGCGCAGGACGAAGACGTCCTGGTCGGTGTCGAGGCCGATCCTGACGAGCTCAGTTCCCGCCATTGCCGGGCCTCACCGTCACCACGCAGGCGTCGTCACGCCTGCTGCCGGCCTCGCGCAGCAGGCCCGCCGCGATGACCGCGGGGGTGCGCGCGAACAGCCCCGGCACGTTCCCGGGGTCCCATCGGTCGGTCAGGCCGTCGGAGTGCATGACGACGGTGGCGTACGGGGCGATGCGGTACTCGTACTGGCGCAGGGTGCGTCCCTGGTGGCCGGCGATGCCGGGCAGCGAGATCATGCCCTGCCGGCCGGTCGCGTCGGCCACCCAGCCGGAGACGTTGCCGAGCCCGGCGTAGGTGACGGTGTCCGGCCCGACCCTCGCCACCGCGACGGCGCCGCCGCGGGTCCCGTGCAGCCCGCGGTGCAGGTGTTCCAGGATCGACAGCGGCTCCTGGTCGTTGACCTGCGCGAACAGCTCGACGGCGGTCTCCGCGGCGACGGCGGCGATGTGGCCGTGGCCCAGCCCGTCGCACAGCAGCACCGTCGTCGTCTCTCCGTTCTCGGCGATGGCGTAGCCGTCCCCGCAGCTCACCTCGTCGCCGATCGGCCGGGTCAGGCCGCTGGCGCGCAACGGCGGGCCGGGCGTGCCCTCAGCGGTGAAATGCATGACGAGCACAGTGCCCATACCGGGCACCGAGTGAACGTCGTATCCGGTGGCGATGCGGGCGATCGCGCCCATGCCGATGCCGAGCGTGCCGGAGGTGGAGTAGCCGTCGCGCAGGGCGCGGGCCACGTCGGCCATGCCGGGGCCCTTGTCCACCGCGACGAGTTCCACCCCGAGCGGGGCCTCGGGGTGCGGCCGGACCAGGACGACGCCCTCCACGGCGTGCTTGACCAGGTTGGACACGGCCTCGCTGACGGCCACGGCGATCTGCCCGGTGCGGGTGGTGTCGAAGCCGGCCACCTCGGCCAGCGCGACCGCCTGCCGCCGGACGGCGCCGACGGCGCTCGGGTCCTCGGCGCGCACCCAGGCCGGGGTCACCTGGCCCACTTGGTCACCGTCACGGTCGTGCCCTCGCCGGGGGCGGAGATCAGGTCGAACTCGTCGACCAGCCGGCGCGAGCCGCCGAGGCCGAGGCCCATCCCGCCGCCGGTGGTGAAACCGTCGGTGAGCGCCTTGTCGAGGTCGGGGATGCCGGGGCCCTCGTCGCTGAAGATCAGCTTGAGGCCGCGTTTCCTGCCGTTCTCGACGAGGTCGATGCGCACGTCGCCGCCGCCGGCGTAGACGAGCGCGTTGCGGGCCAGCTCACTGGCCGCAGTGACGATCTTGGTCTGGTCGACGAGGGACAACCCCGCCTCGATCGCGAGGGTCCGTACGACCTGCCGGACCATCACGACGTCCGCGCTGCCCGCGATCGTCATCGTCTCGGTCACCTGTCGGCGCCCCTGACGTGGTCAAGGAGCGCCACTCCCTTCTCCAGGTTCAGCGCCGTACGCACACCGCCCAGCGACAGGCCCAGCTCGACCAGGGTGATCGCCACCGCGGGACGCATGCCGACGACGACCGTCTGGGCGTCCAGCATGCGGCACATGGTGGCGATGGTGGCCAGCATGCGGCCGATGAAGGAGTCGACGATCTCCACCGCGGTGATGTCGATGATCACGCCTCTGGCCCCGGTGGCGACGACCCGATCGGCCAGGTCCTCCTGGAGGGCCAGCACGCTCTGGTCCTCCAGGTCGATCTGGATGGAGACGATCAGGATGTCGCCGAGCTTGAGTACGGGCACCCGCTGCATCAGGCGTCCTCCGCCCGCACGGCGATCCGGGCGTTGTGCGACCGGATCACCTGCACGCCGCTGCGCCTGAAGGCGTGGGCGAGCGCGTCGGCCAGCGACGCCTTGGTGACGATGTCGCCGAACTCGATGCCGAGCGTGACGATGGTGTGCGCGATCTGCGGGCGGATGCCGGAGATGACGCACTCGGCGCCCATCAGCCTGGCGGCCACCACGGTCTTGAGCAGGTGCTGGGCCACCTGGGTGTCCACGGCGGGCACGCCGGTGATGTCGATCACAGCGTGCTCGGCCCCGGTGTCGACCAGGGTCTGCAGCAGCTTCTCCATCACGACCTGGGTCCTGGCGGAGTCGAGGGTGCCGATCAGCGGGACGGCGACGATGCCCTCCCAGAGCTTGACCACCGGGGTGGACAGTTCGAGCAGCTGCTCGGCCTGGTCCAGGATGATCTTCTCGCGGGCGTCGGAGAAGGTCTCGAAGGTGAGCAGGCCCAGGTCGTCGATGAGCCGGGAGAACCAGATGAAGCCGCGCAGGGCCTCGGCCTCGCCGTCGGCCTCGACGACCTCGTACAGGGCCTCCTTGAGGCCGAAGACGGCGCGGGCGGTGTCGGCCGGCGCGTGGCCCGCGCGGGCGCGGGTGCGGGAGAGCTCCGCGAGCAGGCCGCGGACGTCGGCGAGGTCTCCCTTGCCCTGGTCGAGCGCGGACCGCAGGGCCCGGTATATGTCGAGGAGCTCGTCCGACGGGGCCTTGGCGAGCTGCGCCCAGCGGGCGAGGATCTGCTCCTCGTGCTGCCGGAGCAGGTCCTCAATGCGTCGCCTGGCGACATCGGCTTGGACGGTCAAGATCACTCCTGGGTCGGCTGGCGGCTGACGGTGTCACCGTATGTTAGAGCGATTTTTCCAGGTAGCGGACCGTTTGGCGTCCACCACTGTACGCGACGGGGGCCTTGCGGGGTGTGCCCTCTTGAGCTCGTTCTTCCTGGGTAGAGGAACGGCGAGGCGAGTTTTGCTGACATGCTGTCGTCATCGCCTTGACGGAGCCTCCGAGGGTTTGTGACACTGTGTCAGAAACAGTCGCGCGAGTTGAGGAAGTGCTGTGACGACGTCGTTCTCCGAGATCTTGAGGGCCGCCACCTGGGGCGACCACGAGTCGGCCGAGTCCGAGGGCTACCTCGCCGAGCTGATGGGCGGCCGGTTGAGCGAGCACGAGTACGGCGAGATGGTCGCCCAGCACTACTTCGCCTACCTCGCCCTGGACGGCGTCTCGAAGGAGCTGGCCGACCACCCGGTCGCCGGCCGCTTCGTCTTCCCCGAGCTCTACCGCGAGCCCGCCCTGGAACGCGACCTGGCCACGATCTACGGCCCCGCCTGGCGCGAGCGCGTCACCCCCTCCAAGGCCACCCGCACCCTCCAGGCCCGCATCGAGCAGATGGCCGACTGGCCCGGCGGGTACGTCGCCCACCACTACACCCGCTACCTCGGCGACCTGTCGGGCGGCCAGTTCATCCGCATGGAACTGCAGAAGATCTTCGGCTACCAGGCCGGCGGAGGCGTCGACTTCTACATCTTCGACGAGGTGGGCAGCCTGCCGCGGTTCAAGACCGAGTACCGGGCGCGGCTCGACGCCCTCGGCGCGGAGCTCGACGAGCGCGAGCAGCGGCGGATCATCGGCGAGGTGCGGCTGGCCTACCAGCTCAACACCGAGGTCCTGGCCGAGCTCATGCACGTCGTCAGGGCCGCCGCCTAACCGTCGTCGGCGTCGGAGGCGGAGGCGGAGGCGTCGTCGGCCGGCTGCATGGCCAGGACGGCCAGGCGCGTGGGCAGGCGCGGGCGGCGCTCGGCGCGGCGTTCGCCCGAGGCCAGCCGGTAGGGCACCAGCGTGACCATCACCCCGGGGACCAGCAGCAGCTGGTCGCGCAGCCGGGCGGTCAGCCGGTTGTGCAGGGCCGGCTCCCACCAGTGGCCGGTCACGTAGTCCACGATGTAGACGGTCACGATGTGGCCGGGGTGCAGGGCCAGCCGGTCGCGCACGTGCCGCAGGATCGGGCCCACAGTCGTCCGGTAGGGCGCGTCGATCATCGTCAGCGGCACGGAGGAGGGGGCGTACCGCTCCCATCCTTCGCGCAGCTCGCGGGTCGTCTCCTCGTCGGTGCACACGTGCACGGCCTCCAGCCCGGCCGGACGGGTGGCCGCGGCGTAGGCGACCGCCTGGAGCGCGGGGCTGCCCAGCCGGGAGACCAGCACCATGGCGTGGGCGCCGGCGGGCAGCTCGACGGGCGTGTCGGGCGTGGTGGCCGCCTGTACCTGGTCGTAGTGCCGCCTGATGCCCTTCATGAGCGCGAACAGCCCGGGGATGGCCAGGCAGACGAGCCAGGCGCCGTTCATGAACTTGGTCACCAGGACGATCACCAGGACGGCGGCGGTCACCGTCGCGCCGGTCGCGTTGACGGCCTGCCGCCGGCGTACGCCGGGCAGACCCGAGCCGGTGCGCCGCCAGTGCCGGACCATGCCGGCCTGGCTCAGCGTGAAGGAGATGAAGACGCCGATGATGTAGAGCTGGATGAGCCGGGAGCTGTTGGCGTCGAAGACGACGAGCAGCACGGCCGCGGCCGTCGCGAGCAGCAGGATGCCGTTGCTGAACACCAGCCGGTCGCCGCGCTTGTGGAGCTGCCTGGACAGGTAGGAGTCGGCGGACAGGATCGAGGCCAGCATGGGGAAGCCGTTGTAGGCGGTGTTGGCGGCCATGATCAGGATCGCCGCGGTGCTGGCCTGGAGGAGGGCGTACAGGACGCCGCGGCCGAGGACGGCGTCGCCGATCTGGGCCAGGGCGGTGGGCTCGACGTACCCGGCGGGCATCCCGGCGAGCCTTCCGGGGTGGTCGGGGTCGGTCATCCGCACGTGGGTGAGCAGGGCCAGCACGGTGATGCCGGTGAACATGGTGACCGACAGCACGCCCATGATCGCCAGGGTGTTCGCCGCGTTCCTGCTCTTGGGCCGGCGGAAGGCGGGCACGCCGTTGCTGACCGCCTCCACCCCGGTCAGCGCCGTGCAGCCGGAGGCGAACGCGCGCAGCACCAGGAAGACCGCGACGAAGCCGACAGGCTGGTAGAGCGGTTCGATGGTGAAGTCGGCGCTGACCGCGCGGGGATGCTCGCCGGTCAGCAGCCGCCAGGCGGCGACCAGGAACATCAGGTAGACCGTGGCGATGAAGGCGTAGGTGGGCACCGCGAACCCGCGGCCGGACTCGCGGGTGCCGCGCAGGTTGACCAGGGTGAGCAGCGCGACGCAGGCCACGCTCAGGGGCGCCGACCAGCGGTTCAGGCCGGGCGCGTAGGAGGTGATGGCGTCCACCCCCGCGGCGACGGAGACGGCCACGGTCAGCACGTAGTCGACCAGCAGCGCGCTGGCGGCGACCAGGCTGGCGTTGACGCCCAGGTTCTCCCGGCTGACGACGTACGCGCCGCCGCCGCCCGGGTAGGCGTAGCAGGTCTGCCGGTAGGACACGATGATGATCACCAGCATGGCCACGATGGCCGCCGCGATCCAGCCGGTCAGGTGCAGCAGGACGAGGCCGCCCAGGGTGAGGGCCATGATGATCTGCTCGGTCGCGTACGCCACCGACGAGATCGGGTCGCTGCAGAAGACGGGCAGCGCCAGCCGCTTGGGCAGGAGCTGCCGCTCCAGGTGCTTGGTCCGCAGCGGGCGGCCGACCAGGGCCCGTTTGGCCCGCTCCCACGGGGACGGGACGGTCATGGGCGTTCCCGCCTCCTTCCGGTCAGCCGGCCAGCGCCCTGCCGAGCAGGTAGCCGAGGCTGACGACGGCCAGGCCGAGCACCACGTTCATGGCGATGTTGGCCAGCGCCCGGCCGGTGGACCCGGCGGCCAGCAGCTTCCAGGTGTCGGTGCTGAAGGTGCTGAACGTGGTGAGCGCGCCGCAGAACCCGGTGCCGACCAGCGACAGCACGGCCGGCGGCAGGGAGTCGCGCGAGGCGATGCCCATCAGGACGCCGAGCACGGCCGAGCCGATGACGTTGACGGCCAGCGTGCCCCAGGGCATCGCCTTGCCGGCCGCCTTGGTGACCCCGGCGTCCACGAGGTATCGGGCGGGCGCGCCGATCAGGCCGCCGACGAAGACCACCAGGACGAGGATCACCGCCGGCCGCCCAGCTTCAGGCCCGCCCAGACGGCCACCAGGCCCAGGACGACGCTGAGCACGAGGTAGACCGCCGCCCAGCCGGCCGCGCCGTCCACGGTCAGCTCGCGGACGCCGTCCACCAGGTGCGAGAAGGTGGTGAAGCCGCCCAGGAAGCCCGTGCCGAGCAGCGCCTTGACCGGCATGCGGTGCAGCGGGTGCCGGGTCAGCTCGCCGGTGAGCAGGCCCATCAGCAGGCAGCCGACGACGTTGACCACCAGCGTGGGCCAGGGCAGCGGATGGTCGGCGCCCATCAGCGTCTGGGTGAGCAGGTGGCGGACGACCGCGCCGACGCCGCCGCCCACCGCCACCAGGGCGAGGGCGCGGGCCGGATGCCGGGTGGCGGCCATCAGTCCTCCGTCCCGAGTTGCGCGTCGGTGCCGGCGAGCTGTTCGGCCTCGGTCTCGCGCATCCGGCAGACCCGGTCCACGACCCGGCCGATCAGGTAAGTGACGATGAAGGAGTAGAGCGCGACCACGATGATCGCGGCGAGCTGCTTGAGCAGCACCTGGATCGAGCCGCCGTAGAACAGGCCCTTGGTCGTGCTGGCGCCGACGCCGGTGGCGAGCAGGCCGATGAGGGCCGTGCCGACGATGCCGCCCGCGCCGTGCACACCGACGACGTCCAGGGTGTCGTCGTAGCCGAGGACGAGCTTCCAGGTCACGGCGAACGACACCACGACGGCGGCCACGATGCCGATGATCAGGGCGCCCTCGGAGTTGACGTACGCGCAGGACGGCGTGATGGCCACCAGTCCGGCCAGCGCGCCGGTGGCCGAGCCGAGCCGGGTGAAGTGCCGGTACCGGAACCATTCGATGACGAGCCACGTGAGCATCCCGGCCGAACCGGCGATCATGGTGGTCAGGAAGGCGTTGACGGCGATGCTCCCGTCGGCCATGGCCGAGCCGGCGTTGAAGCCGAACCAGCCGAACCACAGCAGGCCCAGGCCGAGCATGACGAACGGGATGTTGCTCGGCCGGGGCGGCTCCTTCCTGCGGAAACGCACGCCTGGACCGAGCGCGAGGGCCAGGGCCAGGCCGGCCATGCCGGAGTTCAGCTCGACGACCAGGCCGCCGGCGAAGTCGAGCACGCCCCACCGGCTGATCCAGCCCTGCCGGTCGAACACCCAGTGCGCGATCGGGAAGTACACCAGCGTCACCCAGACGATCGAGAAGACGATCCACGGCCCGAGCCGGGTCCGGCCGGCGACCGATCCGCTGATCAGGGCCACCGTGATGATGGCGAAGGTGAGCTGGAACAGCGCGAAGGCGTAGGTGGGGACGCGGCCGTGCAGCATGGTGGGCGTGATGTCGGCGAAACGCAGGTCGCCGAAGCCGATCACTCCGGCGCCGCCCACGTCGGGGCCGAAGACGAGGCCGTACCCGTAGCCGAACCACAGGATCGTGACCAGGGCTATCGAGACGAAGCTCATGAAGAGCATGCTGAGCACGTTCTGGGCGCGGACCATGCCGCCGTAGAAGAAGGCCAGGCCGGGCGTCATGAGCAGCACCATGGCGGCGCTCACGAGCACCCAGGCCGAATCCCCGGTGTTGAGCCCTGGCGGCATCGCTCGACCTCGCTTCCTGTCCCCAGACAGGATGATCGGCCGGAGTAGACGTAAAACGCCCTGGTCAAGGGCCTTTGCCGGGCCTGTCCATTGTTGAGGTGCTCTTAGGTCTCGACTCGTTTTCGACGGCCTTTGCAAAGAATGTCCATCGAATCACCGCCGCCGCGTGGCCCGCCGGACGCCGGGGAATGTTGCCGCTCGTTGACCCGGTTCCGGCGAGTGGCGAGAGAGGCAGGCGTACATGCGTGCCGAGATGCCCGACCTGCCGCTCGCCACGCTCCGCGGCTTCAGCCAGGTGGACCTGCAGAACAACCTGGCGACCGCGATCTGCTTCGTCGTAGCGTTGCTCGCCGCCGGATGGCGGTTCGCGCTCTTCGGCCTGATCGGCGCCGCCGTGGGCACGCTCACCGCCTGGTTCCTCGGCGCGGCGCGGGAGAGCGTGACCGCGGGGCTCGAAGGCTTCAACGGCACGCTGATCGGCGTCGCGCTGGTGCTTTACTTCCAGGCCCGGTGGATCACGCTGCTGCTGGTCGTCGTCGGGGCGATCATGGGCAGCGTCCTGACGGCGGCGCTCAAGACACTGCTCGGGCCGCATGGCCTGCCGGGGCTCACCGCGCCGTTCTGCGTGGTCGCCACGATCATGGTGGTCGGCGGCCCGTCCTACGAGCGGGTCTGGCGCAGGCACACTCTCGCGGCGCCGCCGTCGGCCACGTCCCCGGGGACCACGGTGACGTTCGCGGACCTGTGGCAGGGCCTGCTCAACGGCGTCGGCCAGGTGTTCTTCCAGGGCAAGTGGTACGTCGGGCTGATCTTCCTGATCGGCCTGGCGCTCGCCGGATGGCGGGTCGCGGTGGCCGCGCTGGCCGCCAGCGCCGTCGGGATCGTGGTGGCCGTGCTGCTCGGCGCGCCCGCGGCCGACATCGGCGCCGGCCTGTACGGCTACAACGCGGTGCTCACCGGCATCGCGCTGTGCTGCGCGTTCGTCGTGCCGACCGTGCTCGGCCTGCTGTACGCCCTGGCCGGCGTGGTGTCGGCGACCGTGCTGACGGCGTTCGTCGGCCACCTGTTCGCGCCGGTCGGCGGGCACACCCTGACCTGGCCGTTCGTCCTGGTCACCTGGATCTTCCTGGCGGCGGTCCCGGCGTTCTCCGGCGTCCGGCGCGCTTCCACCTAAGGAGAGCTCATGAACCTCGCACCGCGCGAAATCGACAAGCTGCTGATCTACGTGGTCGCCGACCTGGCCACCAGGCGCCGCGACCGCGGCGTGAAGCTGAACTACAGCGAGGCGGTGGCGCTGATCAGCGTCGCGGTCCTGGAGGCCGCGCGGGACGGCAGGACCGTGGCCGAGTGCATGGAGCTCGGCAAGCAGGTGCTCGGCGCCGGGGACGTCATGCCCGGGGTGCGCGAAATGCTCAAGCTGATGCAGGTCGAGGCGTCGTTCAAGGACGGTTCCAAGCTCGTTTCCTGCCACGACCCCATCGGCGGCTGACACCCGCCGCGACCAGAAAGGAGCGGTTCGCCATGACGGACACGGACCGGATCATGTACGGGGACGACCCGATCGAGATCAACGCCGGTCGCGCCTCGGTCACCCTGACCGTGCGCAACACGGGCGACCGGGCCATCCAGGTCGGCTCGCACTTCCACTTCTTCGAGGCCAACCGGGCGCTCAGCTTCGACCGCGAGAAGGCGTACGGCATGCATCTCGACATCCCGGCCGGGACCGCCGTCCGCATCGAGCCGGGTGACACCCACCAGGTCACGCTGGTCGAGTTCGCCGGCGGCATGCGCGTCGTCGGCTTCGCGGGCCTGGTGGACGGCGGACTGCGGGCCAGGGACAGCCGCACGCACGCCCTGCGCCGCCTGGCCGAGCTGGGGTACGCCGACCAGCCGGAGCCCGGGGCCACCGTCCGCGCGGCGGGCGAGGAGAAGCCGGCGCGGAAGGCGGCGGGCGAGGAGAAGCCGGCGCGGAAGGCGCCCGCCAGGAAGGCCGCCGCCAAGAAGCCGGCCGCCGGGAAGAAGAAGGCCTGAGCCGATGAGCACCATGAACCGCAAGCAGTACGTCTCCATGTTCGGCCCCACCGTGGGCGACCGGGTCCGGCTGGCCGACACCAACCTGGTGATCGAGATCGAGAAGGACCACACGGCCGGCTACTACGGCGACGAGGCCGTCTACGGCGGCGGCAAGACCGCCCGCGACGGCATGGCGTCCGACCCCGGCTCCCAGAACGCCACGATCGCGCTCGACCTGGTGATCACCAACGCGGTCGTCCTGGACCCGGTGCTCGGCGTCGTCAAGGGCGACATCGGCATCAAGGACGGCCGGATCGTCGGGATCGGCAAGGCGGGCAACCCGCACACCCAGAACGGCGTGGACCGCCGGCTGGTCATCGGCGCCGGGACCGAGGTGCTGGCGGGCGAGAACATGATCGCCACTCCGGGGGCCATCGACCCGCACGTGCACCTGATCGCGCCGCAGCAGGCCCAGACCGCGCTCACCAACGGCATCACGACGCTGATCGGCGGCGGCACCGGCCCCACCGACGGCACCCGCGGCACCACCTGCACGCCCGGCCCGTGGAACATCGGCCGCATGTTGCAGGCCGTCGAGGCGCTGCCGGTCAACATCGGCATCATGGCCAAGGGCAACGGCAGCCTGCCCGCCGCGCTCGCCGAGCAGATCGAGGCCGGGGCGTGCGCGCTGAAGGTGCACGAGGACTGGGGCTCCACCCCGGCGGTGGTGGACTGCGCGCTGCGGATGGCCGACGAGTACGACGTCCAGGTGGCGCTGCACGCCGACAGCCTCAACGAGGCCGGCTACCTGGAGGACACGATCAGCGCCATCAACGGCCGCGCGATCCACACCTTCCACACCGAGGGCGCGGGCGGCGGGCACGCGCCGGACATGATCCGCATCGCCGGCGAGCCGAACGCGCTGCCGTCCTCGACGAACCCGACGCTGCCGTACACGATCAACTCGGCGGACGAGCTGCTGGACATGGTGATGGTCTGCCACCACCTCAACCACGACATCCCCGAGGACGTCTCCTTCGCCGACAGCCGGGTGCGGGTGGAGACCATCGCCGCCGAGACCGTGTTGCAGGACATGGGCGTGATCAGCATGTTCTCCTCCGACTCCCAGGCGATGGGCCGGGTCGGGGAGACCTTCACCCGCGCCTTCCAGACCGCCCACCACTGCAAGGACCAGCGCGGCCGGCTGCCGGAGGACTCCGAGCGCAACGACAACGCCCGGGTGCTGCGCTACCTGGCCAAGCTGACCATCAACCCGGCCCGTACGACCGGCATCGCCGAGACCGTCGGCTCGCTGGAGGACGGCAAGCTGGCCGACATCGTGCTGTGGCCGTTCACGTCGTTCGGGGCCAAGCCCGCGCTGGTGGTCAAGGGCGGCCTGATCAACTGGGCGCAGATGGGCGACCCGAACGCCTCGCTGCCCACGCCGCAGCCCGTCTACTACCGGCCGATGTACGGCGCGATGGGGATGGCGCAGCGCAAGAGCAACGTGACGTTCCTGCCGGACGCCGCCATCGCCGCCGGGGTGCCCGAGCGGCTCGGCCTGCAACGGCTGATCGCCAAGGTGCGCCACACCCGGACGGTGGACAAACGGCACATGATCCGCAACAACGCGCTGCCGAAGATCACCGTGGACCCGGAGACGTTCAAGGTCACCGTGGACGGCGAGCACGCGACGATCGCGCCGGCGCAGGAGCTGCCGCTGAACCACCTGTTCTTCCTGGCATGAGCCTGCTCGCCCAGCTCCAGCTCACCGACTCGGCCTTCCCCGGCGGCCTGTACACGCTCTCGCACGGGCTGGAGGCGTACGCGCAGGCCGGGCCGGTGGACGTCGCCGCCCTGCTGGAGGACCTGCTGCTGCACGCGGCGGGGCCGGGCGACGCCACCGCGCTGGTTCTCACCCACCGGGCGGTGACGGCGGGCGACTGGGACGCGGTGGTCGAGATCGACCGGCGGCTGCACGCCGTCAAGCTCGGCCGGGAGATCCGGGCCGCCGCCACCAGGACCGGCAACCAGGTCCTGCGCACGGCGGCGCTGGTCTTCGCGACGCCGGAGCTGGCCCGCCTGTCGGGGCTGGCCGACGCCAGGGTCACACCGGGCAACCACGCCGTGGTGCTGGGCACGGCCTACGCCGGGCTCGGCGTCCGGGAGGCCGACGCGGTGACCGGCGACCTGTACGCCTTCGCCGCGAGCTGGGTCGGCGCCGCCGTACGGCTGCGCCGGCTGGACTTCCGGCAGGCCCAGGCCGTCCTGTACGGCGCGGCCGGCGCGATCGGGCGGGCCGCCGCGCACGCCCTGGCCGCCCGCGGCCCGCTCGACCTGCACGCCGCCACCCCGCTCGCGGACACGATGAGCGCCGCCCACGAACGCGCCGAGGCCCGCCTCTTCGCCACCTGACAGGCCCGGCCGAGAGCCCCACGCCCAGAACCGGCGGAGAGCCGCCGGAGCGCCACTGATGACAGCCACCTGAGAAAGAGGCCGCGCACATGCATCACCACCACCCGCACCCCGCCGTCGAGGTGCCCTCGGGCACCGCCATGGACCACGTCTTCAAGATCGGGATCGGCGGGCCGGTCGGCTCCGGCAAGACCGCCCTCATCGAGGCGCTGGTGCCCGTCCTGCTCGAACGGGGACGCAACGTGGCCGTCGTCACCAACGACATCTACACCCAGGAGGACGCCCAGCACGTCCGGCGCACCCTCGACGGCGTGCTGGACCCCGCGCGGGTGGTGGGCGTCGAGACCGGCTCCTGCCCGCACACCGCCGTGCGCGACGACCCGACGATGAACCTGGCCGCCGGGGCCGAGCTGCTGGAGCGCTTCCCCGACATCGACACGCTGCTGTTCGAGAGCGGCGGCGACAACCTGACCCTCACTTTCAGTCCCGTCCTGGCC
The DNA here is from genome assembly GCF_053596455.1 of Nonomuraea sp. NPDC001699. Classification (NCBI taxonomy): domain Bacteria; kingdom Bacillati; phylum Actinomycetota; class Actinomycetes; order Streptosporangiales; family Streptosporangiaceae; genus Nonomuraea; species Nonomuraea sp. NPDC001699. The sequence continues at coordinate 174,243 of NZ_JBSFGF010000009.1, forward strand.
GACGTCTACGTCTTCGTCCTGGACACCGGCGAGGGGGACAAGATGCCGCGCAAGCGGGGGCCCGGCATCACCGACTCGGACCTGCTGGTCATCAACAAGATCGACATCGCGCCGTACGTGCGGGCCGACCTGGAGGTCATGTCCCGCGACGCCGACCGGGTCCGCGACGGGCGGCCGGTCGTGCTCACCGACGCCCTGCGCGGCACCGGCGTGGCCGAGGTGGCCGACTTCGTCCTCAGCGGCGCGACGGCATGCTCGCCGGCCCGGTAGACCGGCTGGCCGCCGGCCACTACACGATCGACTCGGTCCCGGCGGACGTGGCCCGGTACGCCGACGTGCCCGACACCCTGCCCGTCGGCAGCCCCGGCAAGGTCGGCGTGCTGGACCTGGCGTTCGAGCGGCGCGGCGGGCGTACCGAGCTGACCGGCCACTACCAGAAGGCGCCGCTGCAGATCATGCGACCGCACTACTACGACCCGGCCCGGCCGGACCTGCCGTACCTGATGGTGATGTCCACCGGCGGCGGCGTGCTCCAGGGGGACCGCCACCGAATCGACGTGACCTGCGGCGCGGGCGCGTCCGTGCACGTCACCACGCAGGCGGCCACCAAGATCTACCGGATGGAGCAGGACTACGCCACCCAGCTCCTCACGCTCACCGTGGGGCCGGACGGCTACCTGGAGTACCTGCCGGACCCGGTGATCCCCTTCGCCGGGTCCCGCTTCTACCAGCGCACCCTGGTGAACGCCGGGCCCGGCGCCACGGTGATCCTCGGCGAGACCGTGCTGGCCGGGCGGCTGGCCCGGGGCGAGCGGCACGCCTACACCGCGTACTGCAACGACCTGGACGTCCACGACGCCGGCGGGCGGCTGCTGTTCGCCGACCCGATCAGGCTCGTGCCCGGCCGCGCGCCGGTCACCGGCCCGGCGATGTTCGGCGACCACGGCGTCCTGTCCACCCTGTACGTGATCACCTCCGCCGTGCCCGCGGACCAGCTGGCCGGGGCGCTGCACGAGACGGCGACGGGCAGCGGGCTGGCGGGCGGGGCCAGCACGCTGCCCAACGGGGCGGGCGCCTGGGCGAGGCTGCTCGGCCCGGAGTCGCCGCCCGTCCTGGCCACCCTGGAACGCCTGTGGGACCTGGCCCGGCGCGCCGTCACCGGCGACCCGGCCCCGGACCGCCGCAAACCCTGAGCCGGTCCCGAGAAGGGGGCTGACCCGGCCCCCAGGGACCGTCCCGGGTGCGCCGGGGGCGATCCGGCCTACCATGGGCCTATGCCCCGCATCTCGGCCGCCACGATCGGCGAGCATCGCGCCCAGACGCGCGACCGCATCCTGCAGGCCGTCTCACGCCTGTCCAGGGCCCAGGGCATCGACGCCATCTCCCTGACGGACGTGGCCCACGAGGCCGGCATCACCCGCACGGTCCTGTACAACTACTTCCCCGACAAGGCCGCGCTGCTGCTGGCCTTCACCGAGCGCGTGACCAGCTACTTCATCGAGAGCTACGAGCGGGAGCTGCCCGAGGAGGCCTCGCCCGCCGACCGGTTGCGGGCCTTCGTCCGGCTCCAGCTCGCGGGGCTGCTCGCCCACCCCCACCCGGGCGCGGCCGACCTCGGCGCGGCGCTCGGGCCCGACGCCTACCAGCAGCTCGCCGAGCACGTCGCGCCCATGCAGCGGGTGCTGGTGGAGATCCTCGACGACGGCGTGCGGTCCGGCGACTTCCAGGTGCCGGAGGTGGGGGCGACGGCACGCATGGTGCTGGCCGTCATCGGGGCCGAGCGGGTGCCGCTGATCAGCGGCGAGGTCACGGTCGAAACGGCCGAGCAGGCGGTGGCGGGCTTCGTGCTCCGGGCCCTCGGGGCGCGCCCGTAGGACCGCGACACCGGGGTGGCCGTCGCGGGCCGCCGGAGCCGGTGACAAGATTGTCAGATGGGACAGAACGGGCACGTCCAGGTCAGGTCGGCGCGGGGGCGGTGGATCCTCGGCGCGACCGTGCTCGGCTCCGGGCTGGCCCTGCTCGACAGCACCGTCGTCAACGTCGCGCTGCCGTTCCTCGGCAAGGAGCTGCACGCGGCCATGGACGGCCTGCAGTGGACCGTCAACGCCTACACCCTCACCCTGGCGGGCCTGATCCTGCTGGGCGGCTCGCTGGGTGACCGCTACGGGCGGCGCAAGATCTTCCTCATCGGCACGGTGTGGTTCGCCGTGGCCTCGGCGCTGTGCGGCCTGTCGCCGAACATCGAGTTCCTGGTGGGGGCCCGGGCGTTGCAGGGCGTCGGCGGCGCGCTGCTCACCCCGGGGTCGCTGGCCATCATCCAGGCGTCGTTCGTCAAGCAGGACCGGCCGCGGGCCGTCGGCGTCTGGTCCGGGCTGGGCGGCGTGGCCAGCGCGATCGGGCCGCTGCTCGGCGGCTGGCTGGTGCAGACGGCGGGCTGGCGGTGGGCGTTCCTGATCAACCTGCCGTTCGCGCTGGTCGTGGTGCTGGTGACGCTGCGCCACGTGCCGGAGAGCCGCGACGAGGAGGCGGCCGGGCGCTTCGACGTCCTGGGGTCGCTGCTGGCGGCGCTGGCGCTGGCCGGGATCACGTACGGGCTGATCGAGAAGGGCGCGCCGGTGCCGCTGATCGCGGGGGTGCTGCTCGGAGCGGCGTTCGTGGTGACCGAGCGGCGCCGGTCGCCCCAGGCGCTGGTGCCGGTCGCCATCTTCAGGAACCACGTCTTCACGGCGGTCAACGTCGTCACGCTGATCATGTACGCCGCCATGGGCGTGGTGTTCTTCCTGCTGGTGATCCAGCTTCAGGTGGTGTCCGGGTTCTCGCCGATCGCGGCGGGGCTGGCGATGTTGCCGACCACGATCCTCATGATGCTGCTGTCGTCGCGGGCCGGGGAGACGGCCCGGCGGTTCGGGCCGCGCTGGCCGATGACGATCGGCATCCTGCTGGCGGGGGCCGGGTTCGTGCTGATGAGCATGATCGGCCCGCACGCCTCCTACCCGCTGCTGGTGCTGCCCGCGGTGACCGTCTTCGGGCTCGGCCTGTCGGCGGCGGTCGCGCCGCTGACGGCGACGGTGCTGGCCACGGCCGACGAGCGCTACGCCGGCACGGCCAGCGGCGTCAACAACGCGGTGGCCCGCACCGGGAGCCTGCTGGCGGTGGCCGCCGTGCCGCCGCTGGTCGGCCTGGTGGGCGACGCGTTCCAGAACCCGCCGGTGTTCAACGCCGGGTTCCGGACGGCCATGCTGATCAGTGGCGGCATGATGGCGGTCGCCGCGGCCATCACCTTCTTCACCATCAGGACGAACGTGCTGGCCGGGGAGCCCGAGGCCGTCAGTACGTGAACGCCTGACCGCGCACGCTGTTGTCGAAGTTCGACAGCAGCAGGTCGGGCTCGCCGACCGAGCGGATGCCGGGCAGCCTGGTCAGCAGCTCCCTGAACATCGTGCGCATCTCCTGCCTGGCCAGGTTGGCGCCGAGGCAGAAGTGCGGGCCCGGCCCGCCGAACCCGACGTGGGGCTTGGTGTCGCGGGTGATGTCGAAGGTGTCGGGGTCGGGGAAGACCGACTCGTCGCGGTTGGCCGAGCCGTAGAACAGCACGACCTTGTCGCCCTGCTTCAGCTCCAGCCCGCGCAGCGTGTAGTCCTCGGTGACCGTGCGGCGGAACTGCATGATGGGCGAGACGTAGCGGACCATCTCCTCGATGGCGCCGTTGATGTGGGCGTCGAAGTCGGAGGTCAGCAGCTCGCGCTGGGCCGGGTTCTCGGTCAGCAGCCGGATGCCGTGGGCCATCGTGTTGCGGGCGGTCTCGTTGCCCGCCACCAGCAGCAGCGAGAAGAACGAGCCGAGCTCCTTGTCGGTCAGCTTCTCGCCGTCGGGGTTGGCGTTGACCAGCAGCGAGACCAGGTCGCCCTTGGGCTCGGCGACGCGCTCGTGGCCGAGCTTGATGACCATGCGCTGCAGGGCCAGCAGGGCCAGCATGTTCTGGCCGGCCATCTGGACGCTGCGGGCCAGGCTGGGACGCACGCCGGTGTAGGCGGTGGAGACGTCGACGTGCTGGTGGACCTTGGCGCGCAGCTCCTGCGGGATGTCGAGCATGTCGCAGATGACGTGGATGGGGAGCTTGGCGGCCACCTGCGTGACGAAGTCACGCGGGCCGTCGGCGACGACGTCGTCGACGATGCGGGCGCAGGCGGCCTCGATGTCGCTCTGGAGCCCGGCCAGCATCTTCGGGCTGAACGAGCGCGTCACGATGCGGCGCAGACGGGCATGGCGGGGGTCGTCCATGTTGACCATGGACTCGCCGAACACCTGCTTGACCCAGCCGGGCGGCTCGGGGTTGGTCACCGCGGGCTCGCTGGAGAAGATCTTGGCGTTGCGGCTGGCCTCGACCACGTCGGCGTGCCGGACGAGGGCGTAGAAGCCCTTGCCGGAGCGGAGGAGGGGCACCTTCTTCTCCGGGAAGAACACCGGGTGCTCCAGTTGCCGGAGCCGGGCGAATGCCTCATTCCGCTCTTTAAGCGGTTTGCGCCAGAAGTCCAGATCAGCGAGGTCGATGTCCACCCGTCTATCCTGGCACGCTCCCACCCCCGGCCGGACGGGCCGAAAGTCCCTTCCGAAGCGGATGTGCATCGTGCCCTCCTGGCCCGTTCTCGTGGCGTTAAGTCCGGGTTCGACCACAACGGAGATGACTGTCCGTATGAACGCGTTGCTCGCCGCCTGCCTGGTCGTCCCCCTCGTCTCCGGCACCGGCCCCGCCGCCGCCCGCGCGTGCGGTGGGCACCCCCTCGACTTCGACGGCGACGGCCGCGCCGACATCGCCGTCGCCGCCCCCTACGACGACTCCAGGGCCGGTTCGGTCACCGTCATGTACGGCTCGGGCCGGACCGTCAAGCTCACCCAGCCCGGCGCGGAACCCGGGGACGCCTTCGGCTCGGCGCTGGCCGTCGGCGACTTCAACGGCGACCGCTGCGCCGACCTGGCGGTCGGGGTGTCGGAGGAGTTCGACGGGGCACGGGTGCCCGGCGCGGACGGCAACGGCGTCGTGCAGATCTTCGACGGCTCCCCCGGCGGCCTGGTCGCCGGCGAGGAGCTGGCGCCGGCCGGGCGGGGCAGCGACCGGTTCGGCGCGGCGCTGGCGGCCGGCGACTTCGACGGCGACGGCCGCGACGAGCTGGCCGTGGGCTCCCCCAGCCACTCCTCGGGCGGCGCGGTCACCGTCTACTGGACGAAGGGGCGCGGGACGTACCGGGTCACCCAGCAGACGTCGTGGGTGCGGCAGACGGCGAACGTCACCGACCAGTGGGGGGCGGCGCTGGCGGCCGGCGATTTCGACGGCGACGGCCGGGACGAGCTGGCCGTCGGCGCGCCCGCCGACAGCGTGCGCCTGGACGGCCAGGGCTCGGTGACCGTGCTCGACCCGCGCGCCCGCCGGGCCCGGCTGCTCACGCAGAGCTCGCCCGGCATCGCCGGCGCCGCGGAGAAGTGGGACGCCTTCGGCGCGGCCCTGGCCACCGGCGACTTCGACGGCGACGGCCGCGACGACCTGGCGATCGGCGTCCCCGGCGAGGGCCTCAGCGCGAACCAGCGGGCCATGGACTACGGCGACGGCACCGTGGACGTCCTGTACGGCTCGCGCGCCGGCCTGCGCACCCACGGGAGCGAGGCGTGGTCGCAACGCTCGCTGAAGGGCGAGCCGCGCTACTACGACCGGTTCGGCGCGGCGCTGGCCGCCGGGGACTTCACCGGCGACGGCAGGGACGAGCTGGCCGTCGGCGTGCCGGGCGAGCACGCCGTCCAGGTGCTCCAGGGGCGCGCGTCGGGCGGCCTGACCCGGGTGGGGAACCTGCTGATCAAGGGCAGGGGCCGCGACTTCGGCGCCTCGCTGGCCACGCTCCCCGGCGGGCGCGGCGGCCGCTTCCGCGCGCTGGCAGCCGGACGCCCCTTGGACGGGGTGCTGGTCGCCGCCCCCGACCAGGGCCTGGTCATGTACGCCCCCGGCGTCCGCGAGCCCGGCCTGCGCCTGGGCCCGCTGCGCCAGGTCTCCCAGGGCACCGGCCTGTACGGCTACGCCTTCGGCTGACCCCCGGACCCCGCGGCGGCCCGCCCCGGCGGCGGCTCGGACGGCAGGAGCACGCGGAACAGGGCGCCCTTGCCCGGCTCCCCCTCCGCCATGACGACGCCGCCGTGCGCCTCCACCAGCGTCGCCGCGATCGACAGCCCCAGCCCGGCCCCGCCCACCCCGCGCGCCGGGTCGGCCCGGTAGAACCGCTCGAACACCCGCTCGGCCACCTCCGGCGGGAACCCCGGCCCCTCGTCGGCCACCTCCACCACGGCCCGCTCACCGTCCACGCCGACGCGCACCTCGAACGGCGTCCCCGGCGGCGTGTGCTGCAACGCGTTGCTCACCAGGTTCCCGAGCACCTGGCCGAGCCGCGACTCGTCGCCGGTCACCAGCACCTCGCCCTCGCCGCCGTCCAGGCGGACCAGCTCGATCCGCCGGTCCGGGGCGAGCGTCTGGGCGTCGATCACCGCGGTCGCGGCCAGGCTGAGCAGGTCCACCGGCCGCCGGGCCAGCTCCCGCCGCTGGTCCAGCCTGGCCAGCAGCAGCATGTCCTCCACCAGCAGCCCCATGCGCGCGGCCTGTCCCTCGATCCTGCTCAGCAGCCGCACGGCCTCGGCCAGGTCCTTCTCCTGGCCCAGCCGGAACAGCTCGGCGAACCCCCTGATCGAGGTCAGCGGCGTGCGCAGCTCGTGCGAGGCGTCGGCCATGAACCGGCGCATGACCTCCTCCGAACGCCGCGCCGCCGTGGCCGACTCGCGCGCCGACTCCGCCGCCGCCTCCCGCTCGCGCACCGCCGCCTCGATCTGGGCCAGCATGCCGTTGAGCGAACGGCCGAGCTTGCCGACCTCGGTGGTGCTCGCCCACATCGGCACCCGGCGCGACAGGTCGCCGCCCGCGATGTCCCTGGCGGTGCTGCCGATCTCGCGCAGCGGGCGCAGGCTCCGCCGGACCAGCCAGTAGCAGGCGACGCCGAGCACGACCAGCGTGCCGCCGCCGGCGAAGGCCACGATGAGGGCGAGCCGGCGTACCGTGCCCTCGACGTCGCCGAGGCTGATGGCGATGATCCGGCTGCCGCCGTCGCGGCCGGGCACGGCGACCACCCGCCAGTCCGGCCCGCCGGGCGCCGTCGACTCGACGGTGAACGGCCGCCCGCCGCGCGCGGCGACGTCCGCGCCGGTCAGCCGGGGCAGCCTGGGCGTGTGCTCCTCGGTGGACTCGCTCATCACCCGTACGGTGGCGCCGCCCGCGTCCACCAGCACCGAGTGGAACAGCCCGAAGAAGCGCTGCGGCTGCCGTCCGACCGGCCAGGCCTCGGGCGGCGGCGGCATGTCGCGCGGCGCGCCGGCCGCCACCAGTTGCCGGTCCACCCGCTCGACCAGGTACCCGCGCAGCAGTCGCACGGCGAACAGGCCGGTCAGCGTGATGGCGAGGGTGACCAGCAGCAACGTGGCCGAGACCAGGCGCAGCCAGAGCGGGGCGCGGGCGAGGTGCTTCCTCATATGCGGGGCGGACGCAGGATGTAGCCGACCCCGCGCAGCGTGTGCAGGTACTTGCGGTCGCCGTTGTCGATCTTGCGGCGCAGGTAGGACACGTACGACTCGACCAGGCCCACGTCGGTGCGCCAGTCGCCGTTCCAGACGTGGTCGAGGATCTGCGTCTTGGACAGCACCCGGCCCACGTTCAGCATGAAGTACCGCAGCAGCCGGAACTCCGTCGGCGACAGCCGCACCGGGACGCCGTCGCGCCAGACTTCGTGGCTCTCCTCGTCCAGTTCCAGGTCGGCGACGCTCAGCCGGTTGGGCGGCGGCGCGCCCCTGCGGGTCCTGCGCAGCACGGCCCGGATCCGGGCGATGACCTCCTCCAGGCTGAACGGCTTGGTCACGTAGTCCTCGCCGAGGCCGAGGCCCGCGATCCGGTCCTCCGGCGTGTCCTTGGCGGTGACGAACAGCACCGGGACCCGGCGGCCGCGGGACCGCAGCCTTCCCGCGACCGCCAGGCCGTCGATGTCGGGCAGCATCACGTCGAGCATCACCAGATCGGGCGTGCTCTCCTCGGCCACCCGCAGCGCCTCCCGCCCGTCGGCGGCGGTCAGCACCTCGAACCCGGCCATGCGCAGGCTGGCCGAGAACAGCTCCCTGATGTTGGGTTCGTCGTCGACCACCAGCAGCCTGGCCTCGGGTCCGCTCATCGCGGGCCCCCTCCCTGCGTGCCCTGCGTGATCGTGGTCGCGGTGACCGAGCCGTCGCCGGACTGCTGGCCGCGCACCACGATCGTGGTGCCTGCGGCCAGGTCGGCGACCTTGCCGGGCTTGGAGATCTGGACCGTGGTCTGGTCGCTGGTGGTGACCGTCACCGTGGAGCCGTCCATGGTCTTGACGTAGAGCTTGTCGCCGTCGACCTTCTCGACGGTGCCGATCGTGCCGCCGCCCACGCGCTGCCCGAAGCCGCCGTTCTGGCCGCCGCCCGGCTGTCCTCCGCCGGGCTGGCCGCCGTAGCCGCGCTGGCCGTAGCCGCCGCCGGGGAACTGGCCGTTCTGACGTTGGAGCTGCGCGGCGGCCGGCGTCCCGGTGGACGTGCCGAACAGCTTGCCCGCCTGGATCCCGATGAGGACGCCCGCCACCAGCAGGACCCCGGCGGCCAGCCCGAGCGTCAGCTTCGAGACGCCCTTGCGCGGCTGGACGGCGAGCTCCTCCCCCAGGTCGTCGGGGAAGGGCGAGGAGTCGAGCCTGTCCATGTCATTCTCCTTACTCATGCCGCAGGGCCTGGATCGGCCGGAGCTTGGCCGCCCTGTTGGCGGGATAACTGCCGAAGAACAGCCCGATCCCCACCGACACGCCCAGCGCCAGCGCGACGGACGAGGGCACGAGGACCGGTTCGATGCCGGCCACGGTGAACCTGGTGCCGAGGAAGGCCACCAGCACCCCCAGCAGCCCGCCGACCAGGCTGAGCAGCGTGGCCTCCATCAGGAACTGGCCGAGGATCGCGCCGCGCGGCGCGCCGATCGCCTTGCGGATGCCGATCTCGCGGGTCCGCTCGGTCACGGTGACCAGCATGATGTTGGTGATGCCGATGCCGCCCACCAGCAGCGAGATCGCCGCCACGGCCCCGAGCAGCACGGTGAACGTGCCGGTCGCCTCGCTCACCGTCTCCTGCAGCGTGGCCTGGTTGAGTATGCGGTAGTCGGCGTTGCCGTCGGTGATGCCGTGCCGCTGGTTGAGGATGGCGGTCACCTCCGACTGCGCCGCCGTGGTGGCCTCCGCGCCGGTGGCCTGCACGACGATCGAGCCGAGCGAGCCGAACCCGCTCAGGCTCTGCTGCACGGCCGGCAGCGGCGCGACGGCCACGTCGTCGGCGTCCTGCATGCCGGTGGAGCCGCTCTCCTTGAGCACCCCCACCACCGTGAACGGCACCCCGGACACGCTGACCTGCCGGCCGATCGGGTCCACCGTGCCGAACAGCTCCTCCACCACCGTCTGCCCGAGCACCACGACCTTCCTGGCGGCCAGCACGTCGTCGTTGAAGAAGTACGTGCCCTTGGCCACCGGCTTGTTCATGGCCTCGAAGTAGCTGGGGTAGGTGCCGACGAACTGCGCGATCGTGTGGCTGGCGGCGCCGTACGCGGCGGTGGAGGAGGAGGCGTCGACCACCGGCGAGACGGACCTGACCGACGGCGCGAGCGTCCGGTCGGTCAGCGCCTTGGCGTCGGCCAGGCTGAGCTGCCTGGCCTGGGTGCGCGGCCCGGTGTTGCCGGCGCCACCGCCCGGCCCGCGCCCGCCGAAGCCCCCTCCGCCGCCTCCGCCGGAGAAGGACGGGGAGATCGTCAGCGTGTTGGCGCCGAGGCGCTGGATGTTCTTCTGGATGCTCTGCGAGGAGCCCTCGCCGACCGCCACCAGCAGGATGACCGCGGCGACGCCGATGAGGATGCCCAGCGTGGTCAGGGCGCTGCGCATCTTGTTGGCCAGCAGGCCGCGCAGCGCGAAGCGGAGGATCTCAAGCTGGTTCACTGGCCGCCGTCCTCGGGGGCTGTCCGTCGACCGGCGCCTGGCGGCGGTCCTCCACGATCTCGCCGTCCACCAGCCGGATCACCCGTTTGGCGTGCGCGGCCACGTCGTCCTCGTGGGTGATGAGCACGATCGTGCGTCCCGACTGGCTGAGCCGGTCGAGGATCTGCAGCACGTCGCGGGTGGAGGCGGTGTCCAGGTTGCCGGTGGGCTCGTCGGCGAGCAGCAGCGCGGGCGCGGTGACCAGCGCCCTGGCCACGGCCACGCGCTGCTGCTGGCCGCCGGAGAGCTGGTTCGGCTCGTGCCGCACCCGGTCGGTCAGCCCGACCTGCTCCAGCGCGGCCAGGGCGCGGGAGCGCCGCTCGGCCGGGGCGACGCCGCCGTACACGAGCGGCAGCTCGACGTTGGCCAGCGCGCTCATGCGCGGGATCAGGTTGAAGGACTGGAAGACGAACCCCACCCTGCGGTTGCGCAGGATCGCGAGCTGGTGCTCGGCCAGCCGCCCCACGTCCGAGCCGTCGATCTGGTACGTGCCCGAGGTGGGCACGTCGAGGCAGCCGAGGATGTTCATCAGGGTGGACTTGCCGGAGCCGGAGGCGCCCATGATGGCGAGGTAGTCGCCGCGCTCGACGTCCAGGCTGATGCCGCGCAGGGCGCGCACCTTGGCGTCGCCCTCGCCGTACTCCTTGACGAGGTCCTTCACCCGCAGGACGGGGGCCGCCGTCGCGGTGGCCGGGGCCGTCATCGCCCGCCTCCCGGCATGCCGCCGCCGGGGAACCCGCCGCCGAACCCGCCGCGCTGGTTGGTGCCGCTCTGCGTGCCGGTCGCCGGAGGCACGAGCTGGTCGCCCTCCGACACCCCCGACCTGATCTCGGTGAGCGCCGTGCCCTGGACGCCGACCTCGACCGCGGTCCTGACCTGGCGGCCGTTCCTGAGCAGGGTGACCGTGGTCTGGCCGCCGCTGGTGGAGACCGCGGTGGAGGGGACGGTGACGACGTCGTCCGCCTGGCCGACGACCACCTCGACGGTGGCGGTCTGGCCCAGCCTGACCTGGGACGGCACCTTGGTGAAGGTGACCGTGACCGGGTACTGGACGACGTTGTTGCTGGTGGTGGCGACCGGCTGGATCTGTGTGACCTTGCCGTCCGCGGTCACCCCCGGCAGGGCGTCGAAGGTGACGGTGGCCTTCTGGCTCAGCTTGAGCTTGCCGACGTCGGACTCGGTGAAGGTGCCCACGAGCTGGAGGCGTCCGGTGTCGGCCAGGTCGACGAACCCGCCCGTCCCCGTGCCGCCGCTCTGCGACTGGCCCTGCGACTGGCTCTGGCCGCTCGTACTCCCACTCCCACTCCCGCTTCCGCTTCCGCCCGAGCCGGAGGCGGTGCCTCCGACGGATCCGTTCACCGCCGTGACCGTGCCCTTGAACGGCGCCCGCAGGACGGTGGCCGCGACCGTGCGCTCGGCCTCGCGGTAGGCGTTGCGCGCCTTGACGTAGGAGGCGTACAGGGCGGCCGTGCCGGTGCCCTCGTCGATCGCGCTCTGGTACGTGGCCTTGGCCGCCGACAGGCTCTCCTGGGCCGCGGAGTCGTCGAGCCTGGCCAGGATGTCGCCCTTGTCGACCTTGTCCCCGGCCTTGACGTAGATCCGCTCGACCGTGCCGCTCGTGCCGAACGACAGGGCCCTGGTCTTGGAACTGGCCACCGCGCCCGACGCGGACACCGACGCGGTCACCGAGCCGCGGCTCGCGCTCACCGTGCGCACGACCGTCTCGCCCGCCGCACGGTCCGTGCCGAGCTGGACGTAGGCGAGCGCGGCACCGCCCAGCAGGAGCACGCCCAGTGCTCCGTTGGTCATCAGCGCTCTGCGCGTTGTCGACACCTTCACAGCCGGTGACCCTTGCACACCAGCCTGCGCCGCAGCCGTGACGGAGCTGAACGTTCGCTGACAACCTGGGCCCGCGCCGGGCCACACAGGGAACTCTCAGGCTGCTCGCAGGCTGCCGCGAACCTGGTCGGCCAGGATGGGCGGTCATGAGACCGACTATCGCGCTGGGCGGGCTCGCCCTGGCCGTGCTCGTCGCCGGGTCGGGCCTGGCGCTGGCACTCCGCGACGACGCCCCTCCCGCCGTGCGGGTACGGCTCGCCGCCGCTCAGCGGGGCCAGGTCACGGCCCTGGTCAGCGCCGCCGGCAACACCGTGGACGGGGCCCGCCGGGACCTGGCGTTCGGTTCGTCCGGCCCGCTGACCAAGGTGTACGTCAAGGTCGGGGCCAAGGTGTCCAAGGGGCAGGTGCTGGCCAGGATCGACGGGCGGGCGGCGCGGGAGGCGTACGCGGCCGCCAAGGCCGACCTGGCCGCCGCCCAGGAAGCCCTCGACACGTCCACCACCACCGGCACCCCGTCCACCCCGTCCCCCCGCACCGCCGCCACCCCCGGCTCACCGAACCCGGCCGCCACCGGCACCCCCGGGACCCCTGGGTCGCCGAACTCCGCCGCCTGCCCCACCCCGTCGGCCTCCCAGAAGCCCACCCCGAGCAGCGGAAGCTTCAAGGGCGAGGGCGTCCTCGGCCCGACCACCCCTCCCGCCACCCCGGCCACCCCCACCAGCCCCGGCGAGGCCACTGCTCACAACACCGCCGCGACCCCCACCCCCGGCGGGCCTCTCGCCAACACCAGGACCCCCACCACGTCCCCCACCCCCGGCAGGACGCCGACGCCCACCCCCACCGAGAACACCCCCGAGCCCCATCCCACGGCGACGGCCACCGTGACCGCCACGGTGACCGCCACCGTGACGGCCACCGTGACCGTGACGGCGACCCCGCCCGGCGACGGCACCCCGGGAGGCGGCCACACCTCCTCCCCCGGCACGCCGTCCACCCCCACACCCCCCGCCACGACCAGGCCGACGACCACCCAGACCCCGTACCAGAGCGCCAGACCCACGGCGAAGGCCACCCCCAGGACGTCCTCCCCCCGCCCCACCGGCTCCTGCTCCCCCGGCACGACCTCCCGGGCCACGACCTCCCGGGGCACCACCGCCCGAACCGCCACCACCGGCACGAACCCCGGCACCGGCACGAACCCCGGCACCGGCGCCAAGGGCGGGATCACCGAGGACCAGGCCGCCGCGAACGTGGACCGCGCCGAAGCCGCCCTGGAGCAGGCCGCCGACGCCGTACGCGCGACCCGCATCGTGGCCCCCGCCTCGGGCACCGTCCTGTCGGTGGCGGGCGCGGTCGGCGACACGGCCGGCACGGGCGCCTTCATCAGCCTCGGCAACCTGAACGAACTCCAGGTCCAGGCCATGGTCACCGAATCGGACGTCAACCGCCTCAAACTCGGCCAGAAGGCCACCGTCACCCTGGCCACCCGCCCCGGCGAGCACCACAGCGGGACGGTCACCGCCATCGCCCCGACCGCCACCGTCGAGGACCGGCTCGTCCGCTACTCCGTCACCCTGGCCTTCGACGAGCCGCCCACGGGCCTCATGCTCGGCCAGACCGCCACGGTCTCGGTGACGACGGCCGAGACCAAGGACGCGATCTACGTCCCGGCCGCCGCCGTCCGCAGCCGTTCCGACGGCGCCCAGGTCGTCACCGTACGCTCGGGCGGGCAGGACGCCGCGAAGGTCGTCGCCACCGGCGTCCGCGGCGACCAGTACGTCGAGATCACCTCAGGTCTCGACGAGCGCGACCAGGTCGTCATGTCCGGCACCGCCACCGGCGAGTTCCCCGACGCCACCTGGCCGGGCGCCTGAGCGACCGTCCGACCATCCGGCACCGGCGGTTCCCAGCCGATCCCCAGCCCGCTCCCAGCAAACCTTCAGCCGCCCCTCACGAAGCCCCCGCCGTCCCTCAGCCGTGGCGCGGCACGCGACGGACGGCGGCCCGCCCCGCCGCCGAGCGGGCCGGTTCGGCCGGGACGGTGAGCCGGTGCGCGGTGCGGGCCTGCGCGCCGCGGCGGGAGATGTGGTCGAGCGTGCGGAAGTCCACCGACAGCTCGTCCCGGGTCAGCCGGGCCATGAGGTATCCCCGCCGCTGGTCGATGAAGGAGATGTGCGGGTTCTCCTGGAGGGCCTCGGCGATCCACGTCCGGTCCCGGTAGCCGTCGCCGTCGCTGGCGATCGACGACGTCACCAGTTCCCTCGCCACCACCGGCGAGTCCGGGTCGTCGAAGTCGGCCTTGAGGTCGGCCAGGTGGTGCATGTGGGCGTCCCCGGTCAGCACGACGGGGTTGGAGGTGGTGGACAGCGACCCGAGCAGGCGGGTGCGCTCGGCGGCGTAGCCGTCCCAGGAGTCGAGGTTCACCTCGCGGCCGGGCCCGATCTTGTAGTCGCGCTGGGCCATCAGGATCTGCTGCCCCAGCAGGTTCCACCGGGTTCCGGACCCGCTCAGCCCCTCCTCCAGCCACCGCCACTGGGCCGAGCCGAGCAGCGTGCGCCGGTCGGACAGCCGTTCGTCACAACCGGCCCGCACCCCGTCCAGGCATGCCTGGTCGTCGCGGAACTGGCGGGTGTCCAGCAGGTGGAAGCGGGCCAGCGTCCCCCAGGAGACGCGCCGGTTGATGCGCAGCACGGCTCCCTGGAGGCTGGCCCGGCGCAGCGGCATGTTCTCGTAGTACGCGCGGAAGGCGTCGGCGCGGCGGCGGGCGAAGCCGGGCGCGCCGGTGCTGGAGACGGGGCCGGCCCAGTTGTTCTCCACCTCGTGGTCGTCGAAGGCCACCAGCCAGGGCGCGACCGCGTGGGCGGCCTGGAGGTCGTGGTCGCTCTTGTACTGGGCGTGCCGCAGCCGGTAGTCGGCGAGCGTGGCGCACTTGCCCGGCGTGTGCGTGCGCACCCGTCCGGCCAGGGCGGTGTAGCCGCTGGGGCCGTACTCGTACATGTAGTCGCCGAGGAAGACGACCAGGTCGGGCTCCTGCTCGGCCAGGCGGCGGTAGGCGGTGTAGTAGCCGTGCTCGTAGTGCGCGCAGGCGGCCACGGCGAAGGTGAGCGGGCTCTCCCCGGCGGGCGTCGTCCTGGTGCGGGCGGCGGGCGAGAGCCGGCCCTGGCTCCTGAACCGGTAGAAGTAGTCGCGGCCGGGCTCCAGGCCCTCCAGCTCGACGTGCACGCTGTGGGCGTCGCGCGGCCGGGCGGTCGCGGTGCCCGACCGCACGACCGTGGAGAAGCGCTCGTCGGTGGCGACCTGCCAGTCGACCTCCACGTCGCGCGTGGGCATGCCGCCGCGGCCGTCGCCGCTCAGCGGGTCGACGGCCAGCCGGGTCCACAGGACGAAGCCGTCGGCGGAGGGGTCGCCGGAGGCCACGCCGAGGGTGAACGGGTCGGACTTGAGTGTCGTGGCGGAGGCGGGCGGGGTGACGGCGCCGGGCGCGAGGAGGCCGGCCGCCGCCGCTGTCAGGAACGTTCTGCGGTCCACGCTCCAGGTATGTCCGCCCGCGCTGACCCCGTCGTGACAGGCGAGTCAAGCGTGGGTGAACAGCGGCGGTCGTCCCGGCGGGCGGTCAGCGGGGCAGCTCGCGCAGGGACTTGCGGAGCGCGGCGGCGCCGGTGAACAGCACGCCGGTCATGCCCGCGCGCTCGGCGCCCTCGACGTTCTCTGCGCGGTCGTCGACGAAGACGATCTCGGACGGGTCGGCGGCCAGCTCGCGGGCGACCTCGTCGAAGATCTCCCGGTCGGGTTTCACCAGGCCCATCCTGCCGCTGTAGAAGCGGTGGCCGATGGCGGCGATCCAGGGCAGCTCGTCCAGGCCGTCGGCCATGCAGACGGGCATGTTGGACAGCAACGCCACGCCGCCGCCCGCGTCGAGGATCTCCCCGAGGACGGCGACCGTGCCCTCGTCGGGGTAGGCCCAGCTCGCGACGTCCATGGCCACCAGGCGGGCGACCTCGGACGGGGTGGCGGCCCGGCCCAGCACGGCCGACCAGTAGGCGACGGGGCTCAGGCTCGCCCGGTCGAACTCCAGGCGGTGCTCCCAGTAGCCGCGTGCGAACCCTTCCGGCTCGGCCCCGACGGCCCGCGCCATGGCCTCGTTGTCGGACTCGGACTGGGGAAGGGACAGGACGCTGCCGTAGTCGAACACAATCCACGTCATGCAAGGAATGGTCGCAGATGCGGGTCGAGCGCCGGGCAACCCAGGTACTTCTCGGCCGTGTGGAAGTCGATCCAGTCCAGGTTGACCAGCTCTTCCACGTCCACGCCGGTGAAACTCGCGCGCAGCGCGGGCGGGATGGCGGCGATGTCGTCCTTGTCGGCGATGTTCACCCAGCGGGCGACGTTCTTCGGGCGCTCGCCGAGGCCGTTGACGGGGGCGGGCAGGAGGCGCTCGAAGACGACGTTGCGCATGCCGAGCGGGCTGCCGAGCGTCAGGAGCAGGTCCACGGGCAGGTCGGGGTTGGCCCACAGGGCCTCGTACGCCACGACGCTGCCGAGCGAGTGGGCGATCACCACCCTGGGCCGGTTTCTGCGGATGGCGTCGGCCACGGCCCGCCGGCACCGCTCGCGCCTCTCCTGGTCGGTGAGGTAGACCGCGACCTCGGGCGCGAACAGCTTGGCGAACGCCGCGGACCTGGTGTCGAGCCTGCCGAGCAGCCACCCGGTGAACGACTTGAGCGCGCCGGTGACGTGCTCGCCGAGCCCGAGGTCCTTGGCCCATTCGACGAGCACCTGCTGCGTGGCGGCCTCCACCCGCGCGGCCGCCTGCGGGGAGCTCTCCCCCGGTTTGGGGTCGCGCAGGAGGTGGGAGAAGTAGGCGACCTCGCTGAAGTAGGCGCCGGTCCCGCCGCCGAGCGCCGCGTGCAGGTAGCGGTCCCATTTGAGGCGCATGGCCTCGGCGGCCCCGGCGGCCGACCCGCCGGCCTCCAGGAAATAGTTGTACTTGCCGATCCCGTGCACGCCCACGATGGCCGTCACAGCGCCTCCCCCACCCCTGACCGCTCGATCTTCCGCGGATATTGGCATACGCCGCTCGTCCACGCGCGTCAAGAGCGGTCGGGGTTTAGGCTTGCCTAAAGGTTTAGGTAGAGCTAAAGTGGAGTCACGAGGACGGACAGCGTCGAGAGCGAGACCGAGATGGCCTTCCGCCGGAACTCCCGTGACGAGGTGGGCGGTCTCGCCCAGGAGGTCGTCGACGAGATCACCTGGTACATGCGGGAGCACAAGATCACCCGGGCCGATCTCGCCGCGTCGCTGGGCGTCTCGCCCGGCCGGGTGAGCCAGATACTCTCCGGCGACGAGAACCTCACGTTGCGCACGCTCGGCGCGGTCGTCGACGCGCTCGGCGCCCGCCTGGAGCTCACGCTCGGCGACGCCGAAGGCTCCCCCACGGCACTCACCTGAGCCCGTTCAGCGCGCCCGTTCAGCGTGCTCGCATGATGTGCTCGCCGGCGCGGGCCCGTGACGGCGGCACGTACCCCGGCAGGGAGCGGTAGCCGGCCCGGTAGGCCGCGGCCAGCAGGCGCAGCACGTCGTTCTCGGCGTCGTGCCGCAGCACGCCGTGCAGGCGGTTGAGGTTGCCGAGATAGCGCTCGTACCTGGGGGTCCTGGTGTGGCGGGAGAGGGTGAGCGCGGTGGCCACCTTCGAGCGGGCGGCGCCGTCCTCGATCAGGGCGGCCACGTCCAGCCTGCGCTCGACGGCGTCCAGCCGGGCGTGCACCCGTTCGCGCCGCCGGTCGTCGGCCGACAGGCGGTCGCGCATGCGCTCGTGGTAGCGCGCCGCGGCCAGGCTCAGCTCGTAGACGTTCCACGACGGGTCCACCCGCTTCTCGCACCAGACGCGCTCGTCCTCGGCCATCGCCTGGTCGAGCCGGGCCAGCAGCGACACCAGCCAGAACGTGGCCGCCTCCCGGGCCAGCGAGCGCCGCTCGTCCTGCCTGGCCCGCATCTGGCTGAGCCACAGGCCGCTCGGCGCGACCGCGCCCAGGACGGTGGCGAGGGAGTCGTTCAGCAGCGCGTGCCCGGCCAGCGCGACGGTGGCCGACAGGCCGCCGGTGAGCAGGCTGATGGCGACCGCGAGCCGCCGCCCGGCGGGCCCGAACGGCCGCCCCTTCCCCTGGCACCGCAGCAGCAGGAAGACGACGGCGGAGACCACCGCGAGTCCAACGGTGAGCGCCGCCTGGGCGACCCACTTCGGGTCCATGGAATTAGCCCCTCCCGCGGAATGTTCTCTCCATATTCGCAGTGAGGGCAAACATTGAAAATGCCGTTGCGTACGGTATACGTCGCTCATATACGGTGACAATGACCTCGACAAGGCGCATCCACCTGGAACAGGAGCCCCACCCATGCCCGGCCCGCTGATCGTCAACGACTCGATCGTCATCCCCGACGCCGAGCTCGTCTGGCGTTTCTCCCGTTCCTCAGGTCCGGGCGGCCAGGGTGTCAACACCACCGACAGCCGTGTGGAGCTGGTCTTCGACGTGGCCGCGAGCACCGCGATCCCGCCCGCGCTCAAGGCCCGCGCGCTCGACCGCCTGGGCGCCGGCACGATCACCGTCGTGGCCTCGGAGTACCGTTCCCAGTTGCGCAACAGGGAGGCCGCCGGTCACCGGCTGGCCCAGCGCCTCAGGGAGGCCGTCGCGCCGCCGCCCAAGCGCCGCCGTCCGACCAAGCCCAGCCGCGGCTCCGTCGAACGCCGCATCGCGGGCAAGAAGCTCCGTTCCGACGTCAAGCGCCTGCGCCGCGACCCGCACTGAACCCGCGCGGGCTCAGAGGGAGAACGCCGGCTCCCTGACGCCCGCCGGGCAGAGCTGCCCGATCACCGCGCGCACCTGGCCGCGCAGCACGGGGTCGGTGAGGTGGCCGTCGTCGTCGAAGTGCGGGCAGGCCGGCGAGATGACCAGCTCGGCGCCCATCACGACCGCGTCCGCGCCCTGGAGCCGCTTGTAGAGCTCCGCCTGCGCCCACATCGCGCCGCACGCCCGCGCGCTCGCGCTCATCACCGCCACGTGCTTGCCGGACAGCACGTCCCCGGCCGACAACCACTCCAGCGTGTACGTCAGCTCCATCGGCAGCAGGCTGTGCTCGGGAGCCGTCAGCAGCACCGCGTCGGCCCCGGCGACCAGCCCGAGCAGTTCCCTGGCCGCCACCGGCACCTTGCCCGGCTGGTACGGCGGGACGTCGCCCATCCCCGTCCAGATCTCGAACCGGACGCCCTCCGGCAGTTCGCCGCCCGCTGCGTCCAGCAATCTGTTGATGAATGACCCCGCGTGGAGACTGGCGGCGATCCCGATGATTTTCACCTATGCTCCCCAGGCGTTCCGGTGTCACCTGGAAACTTCCCGATGCCTGGGATGTCCAAGACCAGCTCAAGGTCAAAAGCGGCTCTGTCTTCGGCTCAGCGCCGGTGACGCTCCTGGTCAGGCGGGCGCCGGAAGATCAACGCGAGCACCCGCAGCACCATGATCGCCGCGATCACCAGCAGGTTGTAGCCGAGGAGCTGGTACAGGCTCGTGGTGCCGATCACGACGGGGCCGCCCTCGATGCCGAGCAGCAGCACCGCCATGAGCCCGGCCGTGGCGCCGAGCACGGTGAGCAGCACCTGGTGGACCAGCCCGGTGACGTAGCGGCGATCGCGGTCGTCGGCCAGCAGCCGGACGTTCAGGCTGAACCTGCCGTGCTCGGCGGCGCTGGCGATGCGCTCGACCCGGCGGGGCAGGCGGCGCAACATCGGCAGCAGCGCGGCCAGCTCCTGCCCGACGGCCTCCTTGACCGACTCGGGCCCGGCCCGCTCGGCCAGGTAACGGCCGGCGAACGCGCGGGCCTCGCCGATCAGGTTGAAGCCGGGCGACAGGCGCACGAGCGTGCCTTCCAGCGTGGCCAGGGCGCGGAAGACGGCGGCCACCTCGGGCGGGATGGACAGCCCGTACTCCGAGACGATCCTGAACAGGTCGGTGAACATCTGCGCGCTGTCCATGCCGGGCCCGAGGTGCCGGGCCATGAACTGGCCGAGCGCCCTCTCCAGCGCGGCCTCGTCGATCTCCTCCGGCCGCGGCACCACCTCCAGCAGCGCGTCGGTGACGCCGAGCGGGTCCTGCCGGTTCATCGCGAACAGGAAACGTTGCAGGGCCGAGCGGACGGAGGCGTCCAGGCGGCCGACCGAGCCGAAGTCGAGCAGGCCGAGCGTGCCGTCGTCGAGCAGCATGAGGTTGCCGGGGTGGGGGTCGGCGTGGAAGACGCCCTCGACGAGGATCTGCCTGAGCAGGCAGTCGAGCAGGTCGCGGGCCAGCGCGGGGCCCTGCTCGGGGGCGGCGGCGGTGACCGGGCCGCCTGACAGGCGCCGCATGACCAGCACCTGTTCGGTGCAGAGCGCGGGGAACGGCTCGGGGTAGGTGACGCCGCCGCTGCCGGAGGCGGCCACGGCGGCCATGTTGGCGGCCTCGACGCGGAAGTCCAGCTCCTCGCGGATGGCGGTGGCGAACCCCTCGGCCAGGTCGCGCAGCCCCAGCGAACGCCCCCACCGCGTCCTGGACTCCAGCGTGGCGGCCAGCCGGCGGACGATGTCGAGGTCCTGGGCCACCACGCGCTCGATGCCCGGCCTGCGGACCTTGACCACGACGCTCTCGCCGGTGTGCAGGCGCGCGGTGTGGGCCTGGCCGATGGAGGCGGCGGCCAGCGGCGTACGGTCGAAGGCGGCGAACACCTCCTCGACCGGCCCGCCCAGCTCGGCGGCGAGCACCGGCTCGATCCGCTCCCACGGCGCGGGGGCGACGTGGTCCTGAAGGCGGCCCAGCTCGTCGATGAACTCGGCCGGCAGCAGGTCGCGCCGGGTGGACAGGACCTGGCCGAGCTTGACGAAGGTGACGCCGCCGTCGTCGAGCGCCTGGCGCAGCGACCTGGCCAGGCGCACCTTGCCCGACCTGTCGTCCAGGCTGTCGCCGCGGCCCCGCAGGTAGGGGCCGAGGCCGTGCCGGAACGCGATCCTGGTGATCTGCGAGTAGCGCCTGGCCCGGCGGATCCGTCCGCGCAGCGAGCGCAGCACCTCCAGCGGCCCCGGCACCGAGCCGGGCGGCACCAGCGCCTCGGCGAGCACCAGGATCACCATCGGGATGAGCACCATGCACATGGCGACCAGGAGCAGCATCCCGAGCGCGCCCGCGTCGGGCGTGGTCTGCGGGTCGACCGGCCCGAACGAGGCGATCACCGGCGTCAGCATCGGCTGGGCCAGGCCCCAGGCCACCATCGCGGCCAGGAAGGTGCGTAACGCGCCGAACCTGACCCCGAGCAGGCGTTGGGCCGCCGTCGCCAGCAGCAGGATCATCACCAGGATGGCGAGCGAGACGAACAGCGTGCCCAGGAGCTCCATGAGGAGGGATCATGCCACGCCGCGTGGGTGGCGGCGGCGCGCCGGCCCCGGTGCCGGCCCCTGGCGTCAGCCCTTGGCGGCGGCGCGGGCGCGGCGCTCGTCGCGGCGCTCGACGAAGCGGGCCGCGGTCACCTCGGTCTTGGCCAGGAACGCCGACAGCTCCTCGCGGGCCTGCTCGCCCTCGGCGTCGAGCCCGGTCTTGTCGAAGACCGCCCACTGCCGCAGCACGGGCATGAGCACGTCGTCGAGGTGCAGGCGCAGGTCGTAGATGCCCTCATTGGCGATGATCATGGCCTTGCGGGCGAAGCCCTCCATGCCCGTGCCGGGCATCTGGAAGGTGGTGACGACCTCGGTCACCGCGCGCATGGTCTGGTTGGGGTCGAGCTCGAAGGCCGCCTTGAGCAGGTTGCGGTAGAAGAGCATGTGCAGGTTCTCGTCGGCGGCGATGCGGGCGAGCAGGCGCTCGCAGCCCTCGTCGCCGGAGGCCCTGCCGGTGTTGCGGTGGGAGATGCGGGTGGCCAGCTCCTGGAAGGAGACGTAGGCGAGCTGCTGGAGCATGGTGCCGTACGCGGTGGTGAAGCCCTGCTCCATGTGGTGCATGCGGGCCCGCTCCAGCGCGACCGGGTCGACCGCCCGGGTGACGGTGAGGTAGTCGCGCAGAGCGGTGCCGTGGCGGTCCTCCTCGGCGGTCCAGCGGTGCACCCAGGTGCCCCACGCGCCGTCGCGGCCGAACGTGGTGGCGATCTCGTGGTGGTAGCTGGGCAGGTTGTCCTCGGTGAGCAGGTT
Source organism: Nonomuraea sp. NPDC001699 (assembly GCF_053596455.1). Lineage (NCBI taxonomy): Bacteria > Bacillati > Actinomycetota > Actinomycetes > Streptosporangiales > Streptosporangiaceae > Nonomuraea > Nonomuraea sp. NPDC001699. Next base: position 196,380 of record NZ_JBSFGF010000009.1, read on the forward strand.
GACGATGAGCGAGATGCGGGCGGCCTCGGGGATCTTCGAGTCGCCCTCCTCCCACGCCTTGCCGCCGTAGATGCCGTCGAAGTCGCGTCCTTCGCTCCACGGGATGTACTCGTGCGGGAACCACTCCTTGGCCATGGAGTTGTGGCGATCGAGCTCCACGCCGACAACAGGCTCAAGCTCGTGCAGCAGTTCCGTCTGAGACATCGCCATAAAGATCTTCTCCTTCAGGTTACGGGACCGTAGGTTAGGCTACCCGAAGGACATGTGATGCGGTGTCTACCTGGTTGTCCTAAATGCCAACGCGTTGCAACAAGCGGTCCAGCTTGATGTTCAGATCGAGGATCTCCGAGCGCAGCGAGTTGAACTCCTCGGCCATCGCCGTCCGGACGAACCTGAGCTCCTCGGTCACCTCGATGCGCAGTGTCGCCAGCTCCTGCGCGGCCTGCGCGTCCTTCTCCCCGGGCTCGTCACGCCACATCGCTGCCTCCCCGAAATCGGTAAGTCACCTTCCGCTACCAAGGATCTCAGCCGGACGGGCACCGCGTCGCCGGACGGCGGACGCCGGGAGTGGTTTTCTTCTCCCGCGCCGCGATCCTTCGCGCCCCGGGAGAAGAGTTGTCACCCTGCTCGCGCTCCCCGCCGGGCTCAGATCAGGTCGACGAGGTCGGCGACCGACTCCACGACCAGGGAGGGACGGTAGGGGAAGCGGTCGATCTGGTCGCGCTGGGTGACGCCGGTCAGCACCAGGATCGTGAACAGCCCCGCCTCCATGCCGGAGACGATGTCGGTGTCCATCCGGTCGCCGATCATGGCGGTGGTCTCGCTGTGGCCCTCGATGGCGTTGAGCGCGCTGCGCATCATGCGGGGGTTGGGCTTGCCCACGAAGTAGGGCTCGACGCCGGTCGCCTTGGTGATCATCGCGGCCACCGCGCCGCAGGCCGGCAGCGAGCCCTCGGTGGAGGGGCCGATCGGGTCGGGGTTGGTGGCGATGAAGCGGGCGCCGGCCTCGATGAGGCGGATCGCGCGGGTGATCTGGGTGAAGCTGTAGGTGCGGGTCTCGCCGAGCACGACGTAGTCGGGGTCGAGGTCGGTCAGGACGTAGCCGACCTCGTGCAGGGCCGTGGTCAGGCCGGCCTCGCCCATCACGTACGCCGAGCCGCCGGGGCGCTGGTCGTCGAGGAACTGGGCGGTGGCCAGGGCGGAGGTCCAGATGGACTCGGCGGGCACGTCGAGCCCGGCGCCGGCCAGCCGTACGGACAGGTCGCGCTGGGTGTAGATGGAGTTGTTGGTCAGGACCCGGAATTTCTTGTCGGACTCCTTGAGCCGTTTGATGAATTCGTCCGCACCGGGGATCGGCCGCCCCTCGTGGACGAGGACGCCGTCCATGTCGGACAACCAGGAGTCGATCCGCTTACGCTGAGTCACCCGTTCATGGTATCGAGCGAGCCTTGTCGACTTCTCGCCGCACACATGAACAATGTTCATCATGTCGTTCACTGAATCCGCCCTGGACATGCGGGACGAACTCATCCAGCTCCGCCACTCCCTGCACACCACCCCCGAGCTCGGACTGCATCTGCCGAGGACGCAGGAGAAGGTGCTGGCCGCGCTCGACGGGCTCCCCCTGGAGATCACGACCGGCAAGACGCTCAGCTCGGTCACCGCGGTGCTGCGCGGCGGCCGTCCCGGTCCCGCGGTGCTGCTGCGCGGGGACATGGACGCCCTGCCGGTCGCCGAGCGCAACGACCTGCCCTACATCTCCCAGACGCCGGGCCAGATGCACGCCTGCGGCCACGACCTGCACACCGCCATGCTGGTCGGCGCGGCCCGGCTGCTCAGCGCGCGGCGCGAGGACGTCGCCGGTGACGTGATCTTCATGTTCCAGCCGGGCGAGGAGGGGCACGAGGGCGCCAAGCACATGATCGGCGAGGGCGTGCTCGACGCGGCCGGCACGCGGCCGGTGGCGGCGTACGGGATGCACGTGGTGTCGGCCATGCTGCCGCCGGGGCTGTTCGCCTCCCGGCCGGGCCCGATGATGGCGGCGGCCGACGTGTTCTGCGTGACGGTGAAGGGCAGCGGCGGGCACGGGTCGAGCCCCCACCGCGCCAAGGACCCGATCGCGGCCGGCTGCGAGATGGTGACGGCGCTGCAGACGATGGTGACCCGCACGTTCGACGTGTTCGACCCCGTGGTGATCACCGTGGGCACCTTCCACGGCGGCTCGGCCGACAACGTGATCCCCGACGAGGCGCGCTTCGAGGCGACCGTGCGCACGTTCAGCAAGGAGCACCGGGTGCTGGTCAAGCGGCGGCTGGTGGAGGTGGTCGAGGGCATCGCGGCCGCCCACGGGCTCCGGGTCGAGACGTCGTTCGGCATGGGCTACCCGGTGACGGTCAACGACCAGGGCGAGGCCGGGTTCGTCTCGGCGACCGCCGACGAGCTGTTCGGCCCCGGCCGCTATTTCGTGGCGCCGCAGCCGGTGATGGGGTCGGAGGACTTCTCGTACGTGCTGGAGGAGGTGCCGGGCGCGTTCGTCTTCCTGGGGGCCTGCCCGCCCGACCGCGACCCGGCCACGGCGCCCTACAACCACTCGCCGGACGCCCTCTTCGACGACTCCGTGCTGTCCGACGGCGCCGCGCTGTACGCCTCGCTGGCCTACGAGCGCCTGTCGGGTTCGTGATGCGCGCCTGGGTGGTGGACCGGCCGGGGCCGATGGCGTCCGGCCCGCTCGTACCGGTCGAGCGGGACGTCCCCGAGCCCGGCCCCGGCGAGGTGCTGGTCAAGGTGGAGGCGTGCGGCGTGTGCCGGACCGACCTGCACCTGGCCGAGGGCGACCTCGCGCCGCGGCGGCCGCGGACCACCCCGGGGCACCAGGTGGTGGGCCGGGTCGAGGGCTCCGGCGAGCGGGTGGGGGTGGCCTGGCTGCGCTCGACGTGCGGCCGGTGCCGCTACTGCCTGCGCGGCACGGAGAACCTCTGCCCGGACTCCACATATACGGGCTGGGACGCCGACGGCGGCTACGCCGAGTACGTCGTGGCCCCCGCCGCCTACGTCTATCCGCTGCCCGGCGACGTGCCGGCCGAGCGGCTGGCGCCGCTGCTGTGCGCGGGCATCATCGGCTACCGGGCGCTGGCGCGCTGCGACCTGCCGCCGGGCGGCCGGCTCGGCATCTACGGCTTCGGCTCGTCGGCCCACCTCACCGCGCAGGCGGCCGTCGCGCAGGGCGCCACGGTGCACGCCGTGACCAGGTCGGCCGCCTCCAGGGCGCTGGCGCTGGAGCTGGGCGCGGCCTCGGCGGGCGACCGGCCGCCCGAGCCGCTGGACGCGGCGATCCTGTTCGCGCCGGTCGGCGACCTGGTGCCGCCCGCGCTGGAGGCCCTCGACCGCGGCGGGACGCTGGCGATCGCCGGCATCCACCTGACCGACGTGCCCCCGCTGAACTACGAGCGGCACCTGTTCCAGGAGCGCACGCTGCGCAGCGTGACCGCCAACACCAGGGCCGACGGGCGGGCCTACCTGGAGCTGGCGCTGGCCCATCCGCCGCGGGTGGCGACCACGCTCTACCCGCTGGCCGCGGCCGATCGGGCGCTGGCCGATCTGGCCGCCGACCGGCTCAGCGGCGCCGCCGTGCTGGTCGTGGACTGAGGCCCCTGGGCCCGTCGCCCGAGGTCGCGCGATGGAGATTGGCGCCATGCCGGACCTCTATGAAGGAAAGTTACATTACACTCACAACATCTGGAGATTATTGACGCTGCCTGCTGGCGACCGTAGGGTCCGGTCAATTCCCTACAGATCCTCAACAGGTCCGACATCCCCCGGAGCGGCAGATGAAGCGACTGGCAGCGGTAGTGGCGTTGCTGGGCCTCGCCACCGCCACAGCGGCGTGCAGCGGTGGTACTAACAACAAGTCCGGCGGCTCGAGCGGTGGTGGTGGCGGGCTCTTCACCACGATCGACGTCAACAGGCCGGGCCTGGAGGCCACGGCCCCGGCCAACCCGTACAACCCCAAGGGCAACTCCTTCCCCGGCTACACGGCGATGAAGCTGGGCTGGGTGAAGAACCACCTGACCGACCCCAACCAGGCCCTCCCCGGCATCGCGGAGAGCTGGGAGATCGCGCCGGACAACTCGGCGATCACCCTCAAGCTCCAGCCGAACGCCAAGTGGTCCGACGGCAAGCCGGTCACCGCCGACGACGTCAAGATGTCCATCGGCATCGCCTACACCCAGGGCAGCACGGCGTTCTCCATCACGCCGGGCGCCGCGGGCGCGGCGGCGGACGTGACCGTGGTCGACCCCCACACCCTGAAGATCACCCAGGACATGGCGAACCCGAGCCCGAAGTTCGCCCGCGGCGTGCTCGACACGTTCGTCCTGCCCTCCCACGTGTGGAGCAGTGTGCTCCCCGCGGACTTCTGGGACCAGCTCAAGGCCTCCAGGGGCGAGGGCGCCGACGCCGACAAGGCGCGCGAGACGATCACCGGCCTCGGTGAGAAGGTGCTCACCTTCGCCCCGCCGAAGGACACCTCGGCCGGCCCGTTCGTGCTGGAGCGGGTGAACCCGTCCGAGGCGCTGCTGGTCAAGAACAAGTACTTCTACAACGCCGCGAACGTGGCGCCGGCTCAGGTGAAGTTCCTCAACTACACCGGCAACGAGCAGATCTGGAACTACCTCACCGCGGGCAAGCTCGACCACGCCGGCTTCACCGCCGCGCCGTCCGACGTGATGAACCGGATCAAGGCGGCCGCCGGCAACGAGGTCATCAAGGGCTACTCGCCGGTCGCGGTCAGCATGGCCTTCAACCAGTCCAAGAAGCCGTACGACAACGTGCACGTGCGCCGCGGCCTGGCCTACCTGATCAACCGCGAGGAGGTCACCAAGGTCGCCTCCCCCGAGGGCGGCACCGCGGCGGTCACCACCAGCGGCATCCACCAGAAGGCCGCGCAGGCGTGGATCCCCGACGAGCTGCCCAAGCTGGAGCCGTACGCGCCCGACGTGGCCAAGGCCGAGGAGGAGTTCAAGCAGGCCGGCCTCACCAAGAAGGACGGCAAGTGGACGCTGGCCGACGGCTCGGCGTGGAAGGTCTCCATGCACGCGCCCGCCGGCTTCTCCGACTGGCTGTCGGCGCAGGAGAACATCAAGAGCCAGCTCGTCAAGGGCGGCGTGGACGCCGAGGTCGTCACGACCGCCGACTACCCCCTCTACCTGGAGGAGCTGGCGGCCGGCAAGTACGACGTGGGCTTCTGGCTGATGGCGCTCGGCCCCGCGCCGTACGACATCTACCAGCGCCTGTACGGCGCCTCCAACGGCTGGACCAACGTCGCGGGCAAGGTCAAGCACTCCGAGCCCGGCAAGGCCGGCAACTGGATGGGCGGCCCCGAGGAGATCGAGGTCGACGGCACCAAGATCAACCCCGGTGAGCTGACCGGCAAGCTGAACTCGGCCACCGAGGACGAGGCCAAGCCGATCATGGCCCAGCTCGCCAAGGCGGCCAACCAGGACCTCCCGGTCATCCAGCTCTGGGACTACGTCAACACCCAGTTCGTCAACAACAGCCGCTTCACCGGCTGGCCGCACGACGACGAGATCCTGCGCATGGGCGCCGGCGTCCTGCCTTCGGGCGTCTGGATCCAGCTCGGCATGATCAAGGCGAAGTCGTAGTTCATGGCGCTCATCGCACGACGACTCGCGGGCCACCTGGCCCGCGGGTTCGTCATGATCCTCGTAGTCGCGACGATCAGCTTCTTCATCATCAACAACATCCCCGGCGACCCGATGGCCGCCCGCTACGAGAAGCTGGTCGAGCAGGGCATGTCGCCCGAGGCCGCCGCCCAGGCCGTCAAGGTCCTGTACGGCTTCCTGCCCGACGGCACGCTGTGGCAGCAGTACACCGACTACATGACCGGCCTGCTCCACCTCGACCTCGGCATGTCGGTCAGCCGGCCCGGCACCTCCGTGGTCGACGTGCTCACCGACGCGGCCAAGTGGACCGTTCTACCGGTGCTGGCCGGCACGCTGCTGAGCTTCCTCGTCGGGATCCTGCTCGGCGTGTACGCCGCCATCAAGCGCACCGGAAAGCTGGGCGACGCCCTGGCCATCTCCGGCTCGCTGCTGCACGGCATCCCGCAGTACGTGCTGGCGATGCTGCTCGTGGTGATCTTCGCGACGCTGCTCCCGATCCTGCCGGCCGACGGCTCGGTGGACATCCTGTTCGAGCCCGGCTTCAACGCCGGCTACCTCGGCTCGCTGGTCGAGCACGCGGTGCTGCCGGTGGCCACGTACGCGCTGTCGGCCTACGGCGGCTGGATCCTGGCCATGAAGTCGAGCGTGGTCACCGTGCTGGGCGACGACTTCATCCTGGCCGCCGAGCTGCGCGGCATGAAGCGCTCGATCGTGTTCCGCTACATCGCGCGCAACGCGATCCTGCCGCTGTTCACCATGCTCGCGCTCTCGCTCGGCCTGCTGCTGGGCGGCGCGGTCTTCATCGAGAAGATCTTCAACTACCCGGGGCTCGGCTGGCTGCTGATCAGCGGCGTGCAGGACCGCGACTACGGCCTGATGGGCGGGGCGTTCCTGCTGATCACGGTCGGCACGATCATCGCCAACATCGTGGCGGACCTGTTCTACACGGTCATCGACCCGCGGGTGCGCAGCGGAGAGGAGGGCTCGTGAGCGCCACGCTCATCCCTGAGGCCGCGCCGGCCGCGTCGGCCATGCGCCGCAACTTCTGGAACGGCGTGTGGCGGGTGATGAAGCGCAAGCCCAGCCGCATGGCCGGGGTCGTCATCATCGCCGGCTTCATCGTCATGGCGGTGATCGGGCCGATCCTGCTGCCCGAGCACCTGCCGGGCAACGCGAGCGCGATCACCCAGCCGCCGAGCTGGGACCACTGGTTCGGCACCGACCCGCAGGGCCGGGACGTGACCTCGCTGGTGATCAAGGGCTCGCGTTACGTCCTGCTCACCGCCCTGGTCACCGCGATCATCACGGTCGTCGCCGGCACCGCGATCGGCCTGTTCTCCGGCTTCAAGCGGGGCCGCTGGGACACCGTGCTCATGCGGCTGACCGACATGAAGCTCACCATCCCCGGCCTGCCGCTGCTGCTGGTGCTGGCGACCGTGTGGAAGTTCGGCAACCCCTTCCAGATGGGCCTGGTGCTCGGCCTGCTCGGCTGGGGCGGCGTGGCGCGCGCGGTGCGCTCGCAGACGTTGTCGCTGCGCGAGCGCGGGTTCATCGAGGCGGCCCGCGGGCTGGGGCTGTCCACCACGCACATCATCGGCAGGGAACTGCTGCCGAGCATGGCGCCCTACATCGCGATGAACATGCTCATCGCGGTCACCGGCGCGGTCTACTCGCAGGTGGGCCTGTTCTTCCTGGGCGTGCTGCCGTACGAGTCCGACAACTGGGGCGTGATGCTCAACCTCGCCGTGTTCCAGGCGGGCGCGATGATCACGCCGAACGCGCTGGGCTACCTGCTGGCGCCACTGCTGGCGATCCTGCTGCTCACGCTCGGCATCGTGCTCGTGGTGGACGCCATGGACGAGATCTTCAACCCCCGGCTGCGCGAGGAGTAACAAGTGGCCGAACAAGCGCCGGGAGTGCGCATCGACGGCCTGACGGTCGTCTACAAGACCCCCGCGGGCGAGTTGCCCGCCGTCCGGGACGTCACGCTGACGCTGGAGCCCGGCACGATCACCGGCATCGTCGGCGAGTCCGGCTCGGGCAAGTCCACGCTGGCGCTGTCGCTGCTCAACGCGGTGCAGCCGCCGGGCAGGATCGCCGCGGGCAGCGTCGAGATCGACGGCCTCGGCGACGTCACCGGTTTCGCCGGCGAGGAGCTGCGCAAGGCCCGCGGCCGGCACATCGGGTACGTCTTCCAGGCGGCCCAGAACTCGCTCAACCCGCTCAAGACGGTCGGCAAGCAGCTCCTCGACCTGGGCCGTTCGCACGGTGTGGAGGACCTGCCCGGCCTGGTCCGCGAGGCCAAGGAGCTGCTGGGCCGGATGGGCCTGGACGGCGCGCGCGTGCTCGACTCGCACCAGCACGAGCTGTCGGGCGGCATGCGGCAGCGGGTCGGCATCATGCTGGCGCTGGTGCTCAACGCCCACCTGGTGGTGCTCGACGAGCCGACGACCGCCCTGGACATGATCACCCAGGCGAACATCCTGAAGATCGTCCGCGAGGTGCACGCCGAGCGCGGCCTGACCACGCTGGTCATCACGCACGACATCGGCGTCGTGGCCGAGGTCGCCGACCGCCTGGTCGTCATGTACGGCGGCCGCCTGGTCGAGCAGGGCCCGACCCGCGAGGTGCTCGGCGCCCCCAGCCACCCCTACACCAAGGGGCTGATCAGGGCCATCCCGCGCCTCGTGGGCGACATCGCCGAGGCTCAGGCGCTGCCCGGCCGGCCGCCGACGCTGGCCACGGTGCCGAAGGAGGGCTGCGTGTTCAGGGAGCGCTGCGCGCTGCGCATGGACGTGTGCGACACCGTCGACCCGCAGGCCGCGGCACATGGATCGAGGGTCGTGGCCTGCCACGCCGTGACCGTGAAGGAGCACGCGTGATCACCGGGACCGGCATCGTCAAGACGTACAAGCAGCGCGGCAACGTGCTGGCCGGGCGGGAGGTGCGGGCGCTGCGCGGGGTGGACTTCACCATCCCCAAGGGCGGCGCGGCCTCCTTCATCGGCGAATCCGGTTGCGGCAAGACCACGCTGGGCCGGATCATCGCCGGGCTGGAGACCTACGACGAGGGCGAGATCGTCATCGGCGACGTGTCCATGTCGGGGCTCAAGCAGAAGAAGCGCCAGCCGTACTTCCGCAAGATCCAGATGATCCACCAGGACCCGTACTCGGCGCTCAACCCGACCCGGACCATCCACCAGACGCTGTACGCGCCGCTCAGCCTGCGGGCCGGGCAGACCGGACGGTCGAAGGAGTGGATCGAGGAGCGGGCCGCCGAGGTGCTGTCGATGGTGGGCCTCGACCCGGGCTCGGTGCTGGCCCGCTACCCGCACCAGCTCTCGGGCGGCATGCGGCAGCGGGTGGTCATCGCCCGCGCGCTGACCGTCGACCCGGAGATGCTGGTCGCCGACGAGGCCGTCTCGATGATCGACGTCTCGCTCCGGCTGGGCATCCTGGCGCTGCTGAAGGACCTGCGCGAGCGGCTGGGCGTGAGCGTGCTGTTCATCACCCACGACGTCGCCACCGCCCGCTACATCGGCGACGACGGCGAGCTCTACGTCATCTACCGCGGCCAGGTCGTCGAGCGCGGCCCGGTGGACACGGTCATCGCCGACCCGGTGCACCCGTACACGCAGTCGCTGCTGTCGGCCATCCCCGTGCTGCACGGCCTGGAGGAGCCCGGCGCGCAGCCGGTGTCGCCGCTGGAGTCGCTGGACGAGAGCAAGACCGACGAGGGCTGCCTGTTCGCCCGCCGCTGCCCCTTCCGCGGCGAGCGGTGCGCGGGCGAGCGGCCGCTGCTGCAGATCACCGAGGGCGTGCCGCAACAGCACGCGTGCTTCTACCCCGAGCGGCGCGACGTGATCGCGCGCCCGATGAGCGAGGTGTGATGTCGCCCACCGTCCGCGACGCGGACCTGGCCGAGGCCGCCCGGGTGGCCGAGGCCGCGCTGACGCTGGACGCCCCCGAGGCTCCCGACCTGGTCCGGCGCCTGGCCGAGCCACCGGCCGAGCGCCGCTGGACGGCGCTGGCGACCGACGGCGGGGTGGTGATGACGTCCGTCTCGTCGAAGGACCCCGAGGTCGGGCACGTCGACCTGCTGGCCGTGCATCCCTCGGCCCAGGGTCGCGGGCACGGGCGGGCGCTGGTGCGGGCGGCCGAGGAATGGCTGCGCGGGCACGGCGTGCGGCAGGCCCGCTTCGCCGGGAACCCGCCCTGCTACGCCTGGCCCGGCGTCGACGTGCGGTACACCGCCGCCGCCTGCCTGGCCGAGAGCCTCGGCTACGAGCGCTACCACGTCGCCTGGAACATGACCGCCGACCTGCGGGCCGACCTGTCCGTCGAGGACGACCTGCGGCGGCTGGAGCAGGCGGGGGTGACGGTCAGGGCGGCGGACGCCGACCGGTCGGCCGTGGCCGCGTTCGTCGAGGAGCACTGGAACGAGCGGTGGGCCTGGGAGGCGGCCAACGCGACCGGCCTGCACTACGCCGAGCGCGACGGGCGCGTCCTGGCCTTCGCCGCCTGGGGGGCCCGGCCGGCCTGGTTCGGCCCGATGGGCACCGCCCCGGACGCCCGCGGGCTGGGCCTCGGCGGGGTGCTGCTGCGCCGCTGCCTGGCCGACCAGCGGGCCGCCGGCCAGGAGAGCGCCCAGATCGGATGGGTGGGGCCGTTGCGGTTCTACTCGCGCGCCGTGGGCGCGCGAGCCGAACGCGTCTTCTGGCTCTATCGGCGCGATCTGGCCTGATGTCAGCTGTAGAGCAGATGTCCTTCGGGACGGCCGGGCGGCGGGCACAGCCCGCGCGGGTCGTCCCCGGCCTCCAGACAGCGCGTGAGCGCGTCGGAGCCCCACAGCAGGTCCAGGAAGAGGTCATCGCCCTTCCAGACCAGGTCGTCCGGGTAGAGGACGCGGGCCGTGTGCAGCATCGACAACCCGGTCAGCACCGGCCGGAAGGCCCGCGGGTCGTGCACGTGGAGCTGCACCCCGCGTACGGGGACGCCCGCGTGCTTGTGGAACGTCGGCGTGAACCAGGTGTCCCTGAACCGTACGCCCGGCAGGTCCAGCCCGTTCAGGACGGCCGCGTAGCGTTCGTCCGCGTACGGCGCCCCGACCAGTTCGAACGGCCGGGTGGTGCCGCGTCCCTCGGAGAAGTTCGTGCCCTCGAACAGCCCGGTGCCCGGGTAGACCAGCGCGGTGTCGGGGGTGGGCATGTTGACCGAGGGCATCACCCAGGGCAGGCCGGTCTCCGCCCAGCCCATGTCCCGCCGCCAGCCCTCCATCGTGACCACCCGCAGGTCGGCGTCGAAGCCGAACAGCGTGGCCAGCTCCCCCGCGGTCCTGCCGTGGCGCACGGGCAGCGGGAAGCGGCCCACGAAGCTGGCGAACGCCGGGTCCAGCAGCGGGCCCTCCTCGACGGTCCCGCCCAGGGGGTTGGGCCGGTCCAGCACCACGAACCGCAGGCCCAGCCGGGCGGCCGAGGCCAGCAGGTCGTACATGGTCCACACGAAGGTGTAGAAGCGGGTTCCCACGTCGGCGATGTCGAAGACCAGGGTGTCCACGCCGGAGGCGGAGACCACCCGGTCGAGGTCGTCGCCCGACAGCTCGTGGGTGTCGTGGACCGGCAGTCCCGTCCCGGGGTCCACCGCGTCCCGCTCGCTCGACCCCGCCTGGGCCGTGCCGCGCAGGCCGTGCTCGGGGCCGAACAGCGCGGTCAGCGGCACGCCCGCGGCCAGCAGGGCGTCGGTCGTGGGGGTCAGGTCGGGCAGGACGCCGGTGGGATTGGTGATCAGGCCGAGACGGGCGCCTCCGGCGAGCGCGGGGTCCGCGGCCAGCCGTTCGGCTCCGGTGCGTACGTATGACATGGATCCATTCTCTGAAAGATATTTACAACTGAGAAGTAAAGGGTGGAAATTAGCGTCATGATTGATCCGCTGCCCGAGCTGTCCACCGAGCAGAGCGATCCCCGCTACAGCCAGATCGACCGGCTGCCGACGGAGCAGATCGCCCGACTGATGAACCAGGCCGACGCCGGGGTTCCCGAGGCCGTGGCCGCGGCCGTCCCGGCCATCTCGGCGGCCATCGACGCGATCGCCGCCCGGATGGCCGAGGGAGGCAGGCTGCTGTACGTCGGCGCCGGCACCTCGGGACGGCTGGCCGTGCTCGACGCCAGCGAGTGCCCGCCCACGTTCGGCACCGACCCCTCGCTGGTGCAGGGCGTCATCGCGGGCGGGCACGAGGCGCTGACCCGGTCAGTCGAGGGCGCGGAGGACGACGCCGAGGCGGGCGCGGCGGCCATCAAGGACCTGGAGGTGGGCGCGCTCGACTCGGTGGTGGGCGTGTCGGCCAGCGGGCGGGCCCCGTTCGTGCTGGGCGCGCTGGCCGAGGCCGCCGGCCGGGGGGCGCTGACGGCCGCGCTGTCGTGCAACACGGGCGCGCCGCTGTCGGCCGCCGCCGAGCACGGGATCGAGGTCGTGGTGGGGCCCGAGGTGGTGGCGGGCTCGACCAGGCTCAAAGCGGGCACGGCGCAGAAGCTCGTGCTCAACATGATCTCGACGATCTCCATGGTCAGGCTGGGCCGGACCTACGGGAACAGGATGATCGAGATGTCGGCCATGAACAGCAAGCTCGCCTCCCGCGCGCTGCGTATGGTGAGCGAGATCACCGGGGCCGACGCCGCGACGGCGGGCGCGGCGCTGGAGGCGTCCGGCGGGCAGGCGAAGACGGCCGTGGTGATGATCCAGCACGGGCTGGACGCCGACGCCGCCCGCGCGCTGCTGGAGTCGCACGGAGAGCGGCTCAGCGACGCGCTCAGCGGCTGACGTCCGGGGCGGGACGCGCGAGGAGTCACAAGGACTCACAAGGTCCTCACGAGGACTCACGAGGGGGGAACGGGGATGTCGGACCGGCTGGAGCGGCTGCTGGCCGCCGCGGTGCCCGAGGTGTGCCCGGCGGCGGTCGCGCTGATCGCGGCCCACGGCACGGTGACCGCCGCCGCGGCGGCCGGCGAACTGGTCAGATACGCCGACGCCGAGCCGACCGGCTTCTCAGGCGGTGGGCCGGACGGCGTCTCGGACGGCGTCTCTGCAGGCGGGCAGGGCGGCGGGGGCGGTGAGCCGGGAAGGCTCGCCGCCGAGCGGCCGCCCGCGCGCCGGGACTCGGTGTTCGACCTGGCCTCGGTCAGCAAGCTGTGCACCACCGCGGTGGTGCTCTCGCTCACCGAGGAGGGCCTGCTCGACCTGGACGAGCCGGTCGCGGCGTGGATCCCCGGGGCCGACCCGCGGATCACGTTGCGCCGCCTGCTCACGCACACGGCGGGCCTGACCCCGACCCGCCGCGTCGACCTGGAACTGCCGCACGCCGCGCCGGACGAGCGCATGGCCGCGATGCTCACCACGCCGGTCACCGGCCCGGTCGGCGGCCCCTACCTCTACAGCGACGTCGGCATGGTGATGGCCGGCCGGATCGCCGAGCTGGCCGCGTCCGCCTCCCTCGACGCCCTGGTCCGCGCCCGGATCACGGACGTGCTCGGCCTCGCGGACACCGCCTACCGCCCGCTCCCCGGCCACGGACGCACCGAACGGGCGCCAGGCCAGGGGCAGCCCGAGCGGGGAGCCGCCCCCGGGATCCCGGTCGAGCGGGTCGCGGCGACCGAGTTCAAGCCCGAACGTCCCGGCCCCGGCTGCGTGCGCGGCGAGGTGCACGACGAGACGGCCCACGCCCTGGGCGGGGTGGCCGGGCACGCGGGCCTGTTCGCCCCGGCGGACGACCTGCTGGCCTTCGGGGAGGCTTTGCGGCTGGGCGGGGGCGCCATGCTGAGCCCGTCGAGCGTGGCCGAGATGACCCGCGACCAGGGGGCCGAGGGAGCCGCGTTCCGGCACGGGCTCGGCGTGCGGATCGGCGACCCCGGCATCGTGGGCCCGCTGAGCGGCGCGTACGGCCACTCCGGGTTCACCGGGACGTCGCTGGTGGTCGATCCGGCGCGCGGGCTGACCGTGGTGCTGCTGACCAACGCCGTCCACCCCGTGCGCGGGCGGCCCGGGATGCGCGAGCTGCGGTGCGCGGTGGCCGCCGAGGCGCTGCGGCACGTAGCGTGAGTGCATGCCCGTCCAGCTGAACCACACCATCGTCGCCGCCACCGACCGGGACGCCACGGCCGCCTTCCTGGTCGACGTCCTCGGCCTGGAGCCCGCGCCGGTCTACGGCCCGTTCCGCGTCGTGACGCTGGCCAACGACGTCTCGCTCGACGTGATGCAGGCGCCTGGGGAGGTGACTCCCCAGCACTACGCCTTCCTGGTCGGCGAGGAGGAGTTCGACCAGATCTGGGGCCGGATCAGGAGCCGGGGCCTGACGTTCTGGGCCGATCCCGGACACGGCAGGCCCGGCGAGATCAACACCCACGACGGCGGTCGCGGGCTCTACTGGTCGGCCCCCGACGGGCACAACCTGGAGATCATCACCGTCCCCTACGGCGGTTAGGGCGCCAGCGCCTCCAGGGCCTCCTCGGCGCGGCGCATCGCCTCCCGCGCGTCGGCGGTGACGAACTCCTGGTCGAAGTTGAGGTCGTGGAAGACGTCCGTGACGCCCGCGGCGGCCAGGGCGTCCACGTCCCGCCGGATCTGCTCGTACGTGCCGGTCAGCGGCCGGCGTCCGTCCTCGGGGCCCTCCGGCCGCACCTGCGTGACGCCGCGGCACACGAAGCGGAACGCGGCCGCGTCCCGCCCGGCGCCGGCGATCGTCTCCTTGATCAGCCCGATCCGGCCCGCGACCGCCGACAGGTCCTCCCTGCTGGAGCTGATCCAGCCGTCGGCCAGCCGCCCGGCCCGGCGCAGCGCGACCTCGGCGGTGCCGCCGAGCAGCACCTGCGGCGGGCCGGGCGCCGGTTTGGGGTCGATGTACGAGGCCGGCACCCGGTAGAACTCGCCGTCGTGCTCGACGACGTCGTCCGCCCACGCCTTGTGCAGCAGCTCGACGAACTCCTCACCCCTGCGCCCGCGCCGCTCCATGCCGATGCCGGCGGCCTCGAACTCCTCGGGCACCCAGCCGAGCCCGATCCCGGCGCTCAGCCGGCCGCCGGAGACGGTCTGCAGGGTGGCGAGCTGCTTGGCCAGCACGACCGGCTGCACGTAGGCGTTGATCACGGCCACGCCGAGCCGGATCGTCCCGGTCACGCCGGACAGGTGCGCCAGGGTGATCAGCGGGTCGTGGACGCTCCGGTAGGTCGGCCCCATGGGATGCCCGACCGGGTAGAGCAGGCGCTGGAACGTCCAGAGCTCGTGGTAGCCCAGCTCCTCGGCCCGCGCGGCGACGCGACGCATGTTCTCCGGCGTGGCCCACGGCCCTGACTGGGGTACGGCGAAACCGATTCTCATGCCCCCTAGTCTGTACGAGTGGGTCTAGAGGAGGAGCTTGCGGGTATCGCCGCGGCGTACGGCGGCACGGGCGAACCCGTGCGACACCAGACGCGCACCGACGTGGTCGTGTTACGGATGGGCGAGGTGGTGGTCAAGGCCCACTCGGCCCGCGACGAGGTGGAGCCGCTGCGCGCCCGTCTCAGGGCCGCCGCCGCGGCCGCGGTCAACGGCGTGCTGCTGGCCCCGCTGGAGGGCGAGGTGCTGACGGCGGCGGGCCGCGCGGTCACCGTCTGGCCGGCCGGCCGGCCGGTCCCCCACGACGATCCCGGGTCCGCCCCCTGGGAGGAGGGCGCGCGGCTGCTGGCCCGGCTGCACGCCGTCCCCCTGACGCTGGTGCCGCCGATGCCGCCCGCCGGAGGCCCGGCGCGGGCCGCCCGCGCGGTGTCCAGGATGAGCGGGGACGGCCCGGTCGAGCAGCTGGTCAGGCACGCGTTCAAGGAGCTGCCGGAGCCCGTCCCCGTGCCGGGCCTGCTCACGCACGGCGACTGGCACCTGGGCCAGCTCGTCTGCCGCGACCGGTGGCTGCTCATCGACGTCGACGACCTGGGCGTCGGCGACCCGGCCTGGGACCTGGCGCGACCGGCCGCCTGGTACGCGGCGGGCCTGCTCGAACCGGCCGTCTGGGAGCGGTTCCTCGGCGCCTACCTGGCCTCCGGCGGCCCCGCGCTCGGCCAGGGCGACGATCCCTGGCAACGGCTCGACCTGCCGGCCAGGGCGCTGACCGTGCAGCTGGCCGCCGTGGCCGTCCTCAACGCCGAGCGCGAGAACCGGGAACTGGACGAGGTCGAGCATTCGTTAATCGAATCGTGCAGCAGAATCGTCAGAGCGTGACGGGGGCCGCACGCGGTAGGTTTCAGCCTGAGACCCCGGATCCAAGGAGAGCGACTTAGATGCAGTGCCCGAAGTGCCGCGGCAACATGCGGACCTATGAGCGCAATGGCGTCCACATCGAGCAGTGCGACAACTGCCGTGGGATCTTCCTCGACTTCGGCGAGCTGGAGACCCTGACGCGCATGGAGTCGCAGTACCACTCCGCTCCCCCGCCTCCCGCCCCCGGGCCGGCCTGGGGCGCTCCCCACCACGGCGGCGGCCACCACTACGGCCACCACCGTCAGCGCAGCTGGGTGGGCATGCTGTTCTCGACCTGATCGCCCCGACAGGCGGAAAAGGGCCGCGCTTTCGCGCGGCCCTTTCGCGTGTTCCGCCCCTGTCGGCGGGTCAGCTCGGGAAGTCGTCGGGGTTGACGGTCGCGGTGCGGGCGTTGCCGCCGGTGATGGCGTGCAGGGTGACTCTCCAGTCGTGCCAGAGGATCTGGGTGGCGGTGACCGTGGTCTTGAACTTCACCGACTTCTGGAAACGCTCGAAGCTGCACTGACGGGTGAAGGACTTGCTCTTGCCGTCCCAGTCCACGCCGTGGGTGAAATAGATCTTGTACGTGCCGTCGGGCACGCCCCTGACCTTGAACTTGGCCCTCTTGCGCACATACACGCTGAACGTCTTGCTGCCGCCCCTGACCACCGTGACGACGGCGTCGCGGCTGCCGCCGTTGTCGACCTCCAGGGAGCTGCGTCCGCCGAGGGAGGCCCTGCGGATGAACGCGCCGTTCTTCAGCCGCCTGTTCTGCTTGCCGCCGGCCTTGACGGTGACGATGTCGGCCGGGTAGTCGCCGGCGCTCTGCAGGGCCTCGCCCGCCTTGTTCAGGGCGGTGAGCTTGGTGCCGAGGTCGCTCAGCACGGCCGAGGAGGTGCACAGCTCGCGGCTGCCGACCTTGCCCGCCGTGGAGCCGAGCTCGGTGGCGAAGTCGCGCAGGCTGGTGACGTACGCGTCGTGCTGGGCCTGTACGTCCGCGGGCGGGCTGATCGCGGACAGGGCGTCGGCGGCGCCGCTCAGCGCCTGCTCGGCCTTGTCCACGCGCTGGTTGAGCGACTGGACCCCGCGCGCGCCGGCCAGTCCGTTGATCGCGCCGAGCATCGCCTTGTGCCTGTTGTCGAGCTCGCCCTTGTACGCCTCCGGCGTCAGGGCGCTGACACTGGGACCGGCCCCCGAGGTGGGGTCGCCGCCGGGAGATCCGCCCTTGCCGTCCGCCACGCCGCTGACCTTCGGCTCACCGCCGGTCAGCGGTGGGGGCGAGGAGCAGGCGGCGAGCGTCACCGTCGCCAGGGCGAGAACGCAGGAGATCAACCGGGGTGAAGCCACCCGCCACACTATTGCCCGGTTGATCCCCAAACGTCAATTACGATTCGGCCAGACCCTCATCCCGATCCTGTCGCAGCCACCGGGTGATCCCCAGCGTCTCCAGGAACGGCACGTCGTGGCTGGCCACGATGAGCGCGCCCCGATAGGCCGCCAGCGCCTGGGACAGCTGCCGCACGCTGGACATGTCCAGGTTGTTGGTCGGCTCGTCCAGCAGGAGCAGCTGCGGCGGCGGATCGGCCGACAGCAGGGCGGCCAGGGTCGCGCGGAAACGCTCGCCGCCCGAGAGCGTGCCCACCGGCTGGTCGGCCCGCCCGCCGCGGAACAGGAAGCGGGCCAGCCGGGCGCGCACCTCGTTGACCGAGGCCGCCGGAGCCACGGCCCGGACGTTGTCCACCACGCTCAGGGCGTCGTCGAGCACGTCGAGCCGCTGCGGCAGGTACCGTACCGGGACGTGCGCGCCGTGCTCGACGATCCTTCCGAGCAGGGTCGTCTTGCCCGATCCGTTGGGCCCGAGGAGCGCGATGCGTTCCGGCCCCCGGATCACCAGCCGGTCGAGCGCCTTGAGCCCTTCGCCTCCGGCTGAGGTGGCCGGGGGGTCGAGGGGCAGCGTCAGGAGCGTCCGGCCGGCCGGGACGGCGGTGCCGGGCAGCTCGACGCGGATCTCGGCGTCGTCCCGCACGGCCTGCTCGGCCTCGGTGAGCCTTCCCCTGGCCTCCTCCAGCCGCTCCTGGTGCAGCGCGCGGTGCTTGCCCGCCGACACCTGGGCCTTCATCTTGAGCCCACCGGCCACGATCTTGGGCACCTTCTTGTTCTCGAACGCCTTCCTCGCGTTGCGCCTGCGCCGGTCGAGCTTGGTCCTGGCCTCGATCAGCTCGCGCTGCTGCCGCCGTACCTCGCCCTCGGCGGTCCTGACCGTGCGCTCGGCCGCCTCCTGCTCGGCGGCGACCTGCTCCTCGTAGTCGCTCAGGTTGCCGCCGTACAGGTGGACGGCGGCGTCGCGGAGCTCGGCGATCTGGTCGACGAGGCCGAGCAGCGCCCGGTCATGGCTGACCACGACCAGCACCCCCGGGTACGCCGAGACCGCGGCGTAGAGCCGCCGCCGGGCGTCCAGGTCGAGGTTGTTGGTGGGCTCGTCGAGCAGCAGCACGGCGGGGCGCTTGAGGATCTGCGCGGCCAGCGCGACCATGACGGCCTCGCCGCCCGACAGCGTCGCCACCGTGCGGTCGAGCCCGACGTGGCCGAGCCCGAGCCGGTCGAGCTCGGCGCGCGCGCGTTCCTCGACGTCCCAGTCGTCCCCGATGACGGTGAAGTGCTCCTCGGCGACGTCGCCGCTCTCGACGGCGTGCAGCGCGGCCCGCTTCCCGCTGATCTCCAGCAGGTCGGACACGGTACGGCTGCCTTCGAGCGGCACGTTCTGCGGCAGGTACCCCACCTCGCCGGTGACCGAGACGGAACCCGAGCCCGGGGTCAGCTCGCCGGCGATGATCTTGAGCAGGGTGGACTTGCCCGACCCGTTCGTCCCGATGAGCCCGGTACGTCCGGTGGGGAAGGCGGCGTCGAGGCCGTCGAGCACCATGGTCCCGTCGGGCCAGCCGAAGGACACGTGATCGACGACAATGGAAAAAGACATCAGGCGGCTCCCATCACAAAACCCGAAATTTCGTGACTTGGCGGGAACACCGCTGCGCGCGCGACAACCAGGCAGCCAAAGCTGGGAAGACTGGGGCGAAGAGGTCGCCGAGGTCGCCGAGGTCGAGGTGTGCGCGCGACAGAGCCCGTGACCGGGCGGATAGGCGCGGTGCCCGCGGCCTCAGATCCTCACGTCAACTGCCCCCATGGGTCGGCGATACGACCCGGACATACTACCCACTTCACGCCGAACGGGCAACGCCCCGCGCCCGATGGGCCGCCACGTTGACCCGGTTCGCGCAGGTCAGCGAACAGAACCGGCGGCGGCCGTTGCGCGAGGTGTCCACGTAGACGGTCGCACACCCCGTCCGGTCGCAGCGCCCGAGCCGCCGCCCGTCGGAGAAGCACACGGCCATGGCCAGCCCGCCCGCGGTGGTGTCCTTGGCCCTGGAGACGATGTCGGCCTCGGTGGAGAAGAAGTGCAGGTGGGGCTCCAGGCCGTCGTGGGTGCTGATGTGCGGCTTGGAGGCGGTGATCTCCAGGAGCTCGTTGATCAGCGCGACCTGGACGCCCAGGTCGGGCTCGCCGAAGACGGGGGCCAGCCGGCGCGCCCAGGCGGCCAGCTCGGCGGCCTGGGCAGGGGTGACGTCCGTGCGCCACATGGCGTTGGCGGTGAGCGTCTCCCGCACGGCGGCCGGGCTGAAGTCGTCCGCGTTGACGAGGGCCGCCGCGAGCTCGGCGCCGTTGCCGCCGTAAGTGTTGAAATGCACAAGGCCATTACATCAGGTTGGAGTCATGCATCACGGAGAGCCGCACGACCCCTTCGCCCTGACCCTCGTCTCCTCGCACCGCACCTCCGAGGGCCTGGTCTCCTATCTGCGCTGCGCCTGCGGCGCGTGGGAGGTGCGCACGTCCCGGACGGTCGCCTGCGCCGGCCCGCCCCCGGTCGGCGGCAGGTCGATCACGGGCATCGACTGACCCGGCGCACTCGTCCTAGAGTCGGCGGCACACCCCTCAGGAGGTCAGGCATGTCCAGCATTCCCTCCCTGCTGCGCGACCGGATCGCGGCCACCCCCGACGCCGAGGCCTACCGGGTGCCGTCGGGCGACGCGTGGACGTCCCTGTCGTGGCGCGAGGTCGGCGAGCGGGTCCGCGGGCTGGCACTGGGGCTGTCCGGGCTCGGCGCCGGGCCCGGCAGGCGCGTGTCGATCCTCTGCTCGACCAGGCTCGAATGGATCCTCGCCGACCTGGCCGTGCTCTCCACGGGCGCGGCCACCACCACGATCTACCCGTCCAACACGGCCGCCGAGTGCGCCTTCGTCATCACCGACTCCGGCAGCACGATCGTCATCGCCGAGAACGACGAGCAGGTGGCCAAGCTCAGGTCCGTGCAGAAGGAGCTGCCCGACGTCACCGGCGTGGTCGTCGTCGACGGCTCGGCGAGCGACGACGGCTGGGTGGTCACCCTCGACTCGGTCAGCCGCGGCGAGGGCGACTACGACGCCCTGGTGGACGCCATCGCCCAGGACGACCTGGCCACGCTCATCTACACCTCCGGCACCACCGGACGTCCCAAGGGCGTCGAGCTCACCCACGACAACTGGCTGTTCGCGGCCGGCTCGGTCCGCGAGATCGACCTCATCTCCCCCGGCGACCTGCACTTCCTGTGGCTGCCGCTGTCCCACTCGTTCGGCAAGCTGCTGGAGGTCGTGATGATCGACATCGGCGTGCCCACCGCGATCGACGGCCGTCTCGACCGCATCGCCGACAACCTCGGCGCGCTGCGGCCGACCGTGATGGCCGCGGCGCCGCGCATCTTCGAGAAGATCCACAACACGGTCGTCGCCACCGTGCGCCGCGAGGGCGGGATCAAGCTGCGGATCTTCGAGTGGGCAAGGGAGACCGGCATCAGGGTCAGCAGGGCGCAGCAGCGGGAGGCGTCCGTCCCGCTCACCACCCGGGTCGAGCACGCGCTGGCCGACCGGCTGGTCTTCGCCAAGCTGCGGGCGCGCTTCGGCGGCCGGATCCGCTTCTTCATCTCCGGGGCCGCGCCCCTGTCACGGGACGTGGCCGAGTTCTTCGATGGCGCCGGCCTGACGATCCTGGAGGGGTACGGCCTGACCGAGTCGTCGGCGGGCAGCTTCCTCAACCGTCCCGAATCGGTGCGGTTCGGGACGGTCGGCCCGCCACTGCCCGGCACCGAGGTCCGCGTCGCGGACGACGGCGAGATCCTCATCGGCGGGCGCGGCGTGATGCGCGGCTACCACGGCCTGCCCCGGGAGACGTCGGAGGCGCTGGAGGACGGCTGGCTGCGCACCGGCGACATCGGCGAGCTGGACGAGGCCGGGCGGCTGCTGATCACCGACCGCAAGAAGGAGCTGATCAAGACCTCGGGCGGCAAGTACGTCGCGCCCACCTACCTGGAGGGCCGGGTCAAGGCCGCCTGCCCGTTCGCCTCGCACGTGTTCGTGCACGGCGACCGCCGCAACTACGTGACGGCGCTCGTCACCCTCGACATGGACGTCGTGCGCCCGTGGGCCGAGGCCGAGTCGCTGCCGGCCGACCCCGAGGCGCTGTGCGGGCACCCGCGCATGCGCGAGGAGGTCGGCAGGGCGATCGAACAGGTCAACGCCGACCAGGCCAGTTACTCCACGATCAAGAAGTTCGCGATCCTGGCCGACGACTTCACCGTGGAGACGGGCGAGCTGACGGCCAGCCTGAAGATCAGGCGCAAGGCCGTCGAGGAACGCCACGCCGACCTCCTCGACGGCTTCTACACCGACTGACGACGACGCACTTCTCGACGCACTTCTCGACGCACTTCTCGACGGGCTTCCTGGCGCACTTCTCGACGGGCTTCCTGGCGGCTTCTACGCCGGCTGACGACGGCGAGTTCCCGGGCGGCGGCGACGGGCCCCTCGCCGCCGCCGTCCCGTCACTGGCCGGAGGGCTTGCGGAACTGCTCGATCAGGGCCGTGTAGCCCTGGTCTCCGTGGCCCGCCGCGACGGCCCGGCCGGCCAGGGCCCTGATGAAGCGCGGCAGCTCGGCGTCCACGCCGTGCGACTCGCTCTCGTGGACCAGGTGGTCCATGGCGGCCACATGGGTGTCGAGGGTCGAGTCGGTGGCCGGGTGGGCGCCCTCGTCGATCTGCCGGGCGTAGTCGGCCAGCCAGCCGGCCACGGTCTCGACGCCGTTCTTCGCCACCGGGGCGAACGCCGCCGCCTCCACCCCGGCGGCCCCGAGCAGCGCGACGCCCTGGAGGAAGCCGTTCAGGATGTTCCACATCAGGCTCAGCACGCCGACGTCGTAGAGCGCCGACAGGCCGTGGTCCGCGCCGAGGTACGTCGTCGCGCCGCCGAGGCTGCGCAGGGCCGGTTCGTGCGGGTCGAAGGCCGAACGCGGGCCGCTGTAGAGGAGGGCGGCCTCCGGGCTCCCGACGGCGGCGGGGGTGGTCATGATCGCGCCGTCGAGGTAGGCGCCGCCGTGCCGGGCGACCCACCCGGCCGTGTCGCGGGCCTCGGCGGAGGTGCCCGAGGTGAGGTTGACCAGCACCCGGCCCTCCAGGACGTCGGCCAGCGGGTCGAGGACCTCGCGCACGGCGTCGTACCCGGTCAGGCAGACGACCACGAGCGGGGCGGCGGCCACGGCCTCCCTGGCCGAACCGGCCCGGACGGCCCCGCGCTCGACGAGCCGGTCGGCCCTGGCCGCCGTACGGTTCCACACGGTCGTCGGCCGCCCGTCGCGCAGGAAGGCCCCGGCCAGCGCCTCCCCCATCAGGCCCAGGCCCACGACGGTCACGGGGGTACGGCGATCCTTCGTCATCACAGTCGCTCTCCCAAAAGAGGTTGTTCAGCAGCTATGGGAGAATCGTCAACGTTCAGACCGGTATGAAGGTCAAGGGGGACGGCCATGCTGATCGGGGACCTGAGCCGGCGGACCGGGGTCCGCCCCCACCAGCTGCGCTATTACGAGGCCCAGGGCCTGCTGGAGCCCAACCGCCGCGCCAGCGGCTACCGCGAGTACGACGACGAGGCCGTGCTGACCGTCGCCCAGATCAGGAAGCTGCTCGACGCCGGGCTGTCGACCGACGAGATCGCGTACCTGCTGCCCTGCGTCACGGGCCCCGACCCCGACCTCGTGCCCTGCCCCGAGCTGCTGGACACCCTGCGTGCCCGGCTGCGCGGCCTCGACGAGCAGATCGACACGCTCGCCCGCTCCCGCCGCGCCCTGCGCGGCTACCTGGAGACCACCGAACGGCACGCGCCTGCCGAACGGCGCGCGCCGGCCTGATCACCTGCCGGGAAGGGCGGTCAGCAGGACAGGTTGCCTCCGGGGGCGACGCCGAGGATCTGGGTGAAGCGCTGGTAGGCGTTGACCCGGCTCTGGACCTGGCCCGGGTTGCCGCCGTTGCACTCCAGGCTGCCGTTGATGCTGCGGATGGTCTCGCCGAACCCGCGGCCGTTGACCATGGCGTTGTGCGGGGTCATGGTGCCGGGGCCGTTCTGGGTCATCCAGTACCACAGCGCGGTCTTCCAGGCCACGGACGCGTTCCGTTCCACCTGCCAGGGGTCGTTCAGCAGGTTGATGCCGAGGGCGTCGCCGGCCGCCTTGTAGTTGAAGTTCCAGCTCAGCTGGATGGGCCCGCGGCCGTAGTAGGCGGCCTGCCCGGCCGGGCAGCCGTAGGGCTGGCTCGTGTCGCAGTAGTGCGGGTAGTTCGCGGTGTTCTGCTCGACGATGTAGACCAGCCCGCCGGTCTCGTGGTTGACGTTGGCGAGGAAGGCGGCGGCCTCCTGTTTCCTGACGGTATCGGAGCCGGTCCCGGCGAAGGCGGGGAAGGCGGCGATCGCCGTGGTCAGGCCGCTGTAGCTGTAGAAGGAGTTACGGCTGGGGAACATCTGGTCGAACTGCGCCTGGCTCACCACGAAGCCTCCCGGGGTCGGCGGGTCGGTCGGCGGGTCGGTCGGGCCGCCGCCACCGCAGGCGCCCTTGTCCGCCCAGACCTCCGCGGTGCCGGGGGTCTCGTTCAGGGTCCACCACCGGGCCGACCAGTTGTGCCCGCCGCGGGACACCAGCGCGCCGCCGTTGTAGACCGTCGCGGCGTTCCACGCCGTCGCGCAGGCCGCCGCCCCGGCCGGCGAGGCCGTCACGACGACCGAGAGGACGCCCGCCACCAGCAGCGCGGCGGCGGACAGCGTCAGGCTCCGTCGCACCCGATCACTTCCCTTCACGGAATCCCTTAGGAAAGTTTCCTAAGAGTTAGCGCGATGGTGACACGCCGCCGGTGACCCGGCAAGGCCCAAAGTCAAGCCCGGAGAGTCAGAGGATCCGCCTGGCCCCCGGCACCGACCGGACCGCGTACGCCAGCGCCCAGCACAACGGCAGCGACACCGCCACCACCAGGGCGAACTTGACGACCGCCGCCGCGTGCAGCTCCCGTACCGCCCAGGCCACGGCCACCAGCACCAGCGGATGGATGACGTAGACCGCGTAGGCGTGCTCGGACAGGAACCTGCCGCGCGCCCCCTGCCCGGCGAACCGCTCCCGGAACAGCACCGCCAGCCCGACGATCATGCCGACCGCGACCACGGACTCCCACAGGGCCATGGCCGCCGACGCCACCAGGCCCGTGGTCAGGCTCGACACCGGGAGCAGCACCAGGCTCGCCACGCCCGTGACGGCGAACCCGGCGCGGGCGGCCCGCCTGGGCAGCGCCTCGAACCAGCCGCGCCGGAAGGCGACCACGCCGGCCGCGAACATGGCCGCGTACTGCGGCAGGAAGTAGGGCGTGGGCAGCCCCAGCACCGGCACGTACGTGCCCTGCGGCACCGGCACGCGCCACAGGACCGTGACGGCCGCCAGCCCCAGGGTGAACAGCACGACCCCCTTGAGGCTCGGCGCGCCGGCTCCCCGCCCGTCGGACCTGCCCGCACGCCGCCACCACGCGTAGAGCAGCGCGAAGACGATCAGCACCTCGACGAACCACATCGGCCCCGGGTCCCACGAGACGAGGTACCACTTCCAGAACGGCATGCCGTGGTCCCCGAGCGTCAGCAGCGGCCGCAGCAGCACGACGAAGATCAGCAGCGGCACCCCGAGCCGGACCAGCCGGTCACGGACGAACGCCCGCCCGCCCTTGCGGTCGTGGGAGCCGGGGGTGAAGAAGCCGGAGATGAGGAAGAAGAACCCCATGAAGAACGCCTGGTTGAAGACCACCAGGAGGTCGAGCGCCACCCCGGAGGGGTCGGTGGCCGGTTCGCTGTAGTACCAGATCGGGATGTTGCCGTACGTGACGGCGACGTGATAGACGACCACCAGCGCGGTCAGTGACACGCGCAGGTTGTCGATCGCGACAAGCCTGGTGCCGGTCTCGGTCCTCATCGCCTGCATGCCCTCTCGAACAGGTCGGCCAGCTCCGCGGCGTGCGCGTCGAGGTCGTGGTCGGGGTTCGCCACCCAGTAGGCGAACATGTTGTCGATGGCGGAGGAGTGGGTGATGGCCATGACCCGCCGGTCGAAGTCGCGGAACTCGCCGGTGGTCTGGCCGTAGGCGTAGATCTGCTCCATCGCCTGGTAGAGCTCCTCGTTGGCCTTGACGCCGTAACGTGGCTCCCCGTCGGCGGTGCGCAGGTTGTAGAAGATCTCGCCGAGCGCCTTGAGCCGCGTGCGGTGGTCGCGCATGTGCTCGGCGACCGCGAGGATGTGCGTCCGCAACATCGCGGTGGGGCCTTCGACGCCCTCGATGCGCGCCATGACGTGCGCGGCGATCTCGCCGTAGACGCTGTTGACCACCTCCTCCATCAGCTCTTCCTTGCCGGTGAAGTGGTAGGAGATGACGCCCTTGCTGATGCCCGCGTGCTGGGCGATGCGCGCCAGCGACGCCTGGGCGAAGCCGACGTCGGCGATCACCTCCACGGCTGAGGCGATGATCTGCGCCCGCCTGGCCTCCTCGATGAACGAGCGCGCCTTCTGGCCGCCCGGCTGATTTTCTGACCGCATGGCCAAAACCTAGCACACACGGCCAGAATCGCGATGCACACGGCCCTCAAGACGGCCCTCAAGACGAGCCTCAAGGCAGGCGGCGTCAGGGCGGACGGCGTCAGGGCGGACGGCGTCAGGGCGGACGGCGTCAGGGCGGACGGCGTCAGGACAGGCGGGCCCGGTAGACCTCTCTGGCCTGGTCCAGCAGGGCGACGTGGTCGGCGAGCTGGGCGGGGTCGGTCAGGCGGGCGTGGGACCTGATCAGCTCCTCCAGCAGGTCCAGCCACTCCAGGCACCAGCGCACGTCGTCCCGCCGGGCGACCCGGCGGCCGGCCATGTCCACGTAGACGGGGCTGGTGAGGGCGTAGCCGGTGCCGGTCATGGTGCGCACGTGCGGGTGGCACACGACCTCGGCCACCACGTACGTCGGCTCGTCCACACGAAGGTCGGCCGTCACGGTCAGCCGCTGATCGCCGTCCGGGCGGTGTTCGACGTCCGGGAGCCGGTCGACGTCCGGGAGGCGTTCCGCGCCCGCGCGCACGCCTTCGGCCGTACGGATGCGCACCGCGGCCACCTCCGGGCCGATCGCGGTGGCGGTGACGCGGACATGGTCGCCGGGGCGGGCGTCGATGACGTGGCCGGGGCCGTGCCCGTCCACCGCCAGCTCCAGCCAGGGGCCGGTGGTGGCGAACGTGCGGCCCGCCCGTACCGCGTCGGCGAACGCGCGGGCGGTCAGCTCGCCCTCCACCCGGGCGTAGACGCGGGCCCAGCCGGGCGGGTTGGACTGGTTGTCCGACCGCGTGAAGGAGATCATCGAGTCGGTCCCGGCGGTGACGGCGAGCCGGTTGCCCGCGCCGATCAGCCGCCGGTAGACGGCCGCCGTGGACGCGATCGAGGCGTGGGTGAGCACGTCGAGACTGTCCACCAGGCCGAGCGCGGCGTCGGCGACCAGCTCGCGGGCGGCGCAGTTGCGCGGCACCGGCGAGACGACGGCCTTGGGCGGATCGCCGTCGGCGAGCGGCGTGGCGAAGGGATGGCTGTAGCCGAGGACCGCGCCGAGGCCGCGCAGCTCCCGCAGCCCCTCGGCGTTCGGCGGCCAGTCGGCGTCCCCGGCGAACCCGGTGTGGAAGCGGCCGGGCGCGCGCTCCGGGGCGAAGGCGTAGACGTGGCCGAGCAGGTCGTTGCGGTACTCGACGCCCATCCGGGCCAGGTGGGTGGCGTCTGACCAGGGCAGGTCCTTCCCCGCCCAGTGGTCGAGGGCCTCCCGGTCGTAGACGCGCGGCCCGGAGACGTTCCCGGCGAGCAGGTTGAGCACGTGCAGGTCCTCGCCGTGCTGGGCGGCGGCCGCGTCGGCGGGCAGGCCCACCAGGTCGCCGGCCCAGTTGAGGTGGACGTGCAGGTCGCCGCCGTACCAGCCGCGGGCGGCGGCGTCGTAGAGCCGCTTCGGGGAGAGCCGGACCACGCGTTCCCCGCCCGGGTCCGGGGTGATCTCCAAGGCGGACTCGGCGTACTCCATGCCCCTGGTGACGGTGATCGTCAGCGGCTCGGCCGGGACGTCGAGGGTGAGGCCGTCACCGTGGAAGTACGGCCTGCCGTGGTAGTCGTGGCGGCTCGGGACGCCCGGCGGGTACCAGCCGCGGCCGTCCGCCGAGGCGACGCTCCACCGGCACGGCTCCCCCGCCACCAGGGTGAGCCGGGCGGCCGGCACCTGGCGGAGCAGGGGTTCCAGCCGGACGCGCCGCCCGTCGACCGTGATCACGCTGTCGGCGTCGACCTCGACCAGCCAGGCGCCGCGGGGAGCCAGCTCGCGGTGCGCGTCGTCCACGGTGACCGGGCAGGGGGCGTCGCGGGCGGAGTCGACGAGCAGGAAGATCCCCTCCTCACCACGCCCGGCCCGACCGCCGCCGGTCACGGCGAACGCCTTCGCGGGCTGGGGGACGTCTGTCACCGCGGCCGCCTCTGCAGGGTGACCGCCGCCGGTCACGGCGGACGCCTTCGCGGGCTGCGGGGGGTCGGTCACGGAGGCGACCGGTACCTGGCCCACCCAGCGCGGGCCCGTGCCGGGGGTGCCCGGGGTCAGGATCGTTCTCGGGGCACCCCGCAGCTCGATCCCGTCCGGGCCGATCCGCAGCGCGGTGAGGTGCGGTGGCAGCTCGCCGCCCAGGGTGTCGCGCAGCACCCGGTCGTAGTCGGGCTCGGCGAGGTGGGCGGCCAGCCGGTCGATCGGCTGTCCCCGGTGCAGGCGTGCGACCTCCTCGAAGGCCAGGCGCCAGAACGTACCGAACAACGAGGGCGGCAGCACCCTGCGCCTGGCGAAGAACTTCACGTAGTGGATCTCCGGCTCACCCCAGGTGATGCCGTGCTCGGCCAGCAGACGACCGTACTCCTCCAGGGCCCCCGCGACCGTTTCGGGCAGCATCGGTTCCGCACACATCTGCGCTTCTCCCCACGTCGGTTGCGCGACATCGTGGCATGTCCCGCTCAGGCCGTCGGATCGGCGATGACGCTGCGGATACTGATATTTCTCCCGCGGGCGCAAGTCTGTTCCTCCGGGGTGCAGACTCCCGGCGACCACCACAGGGGTCCGACCGCCACCGAGGGGCGGCGCCGCCAGATGTCAGGGCCGCCAGATGTCAGGGCCGCCGCCGAGGGGCCGGCCGCCGGGGCGGGTCAGGGCCGTTTGAACACCGACAGCAGGCGGTCGGCGGCGAGCGACGGGGTCAGTTCCCCCGCCAGCACCTCCCGCTCGACCTCCGCCCTGATCGCCGCCACCTCGGGGTCGTGGCGCAGCTCGGCGAGCAGGCGGTCGCGGACCAGCGTCCAGGTCCACTGGACCTGCTGGCTGCGGCGCTTGGCGGGCAGGTCGAGCGAGTCCTGATGGGCCAGGATCCGCCGCCACAGCTCCTCCAGACCGTCCCCGGTGAGCCCGCTGCAGGTCAGGACGGGCGGCGGCCCCGAACGCGGGTCCGAGCGCAACATGCGCAGCGCCCCGGCCAGCTCCCTGGCCGCCTTCCTGGCCGCGAGCTCGTGCTCGCCGTCGGCCTTGTTGACCGCGATCACGTCGGCCAGCTCCAGCACGCCCTTCTTGATCCCCTGGAGCTGGTCACCGGTACGGGCCAGCGTGAGCAGCAGAAACGTGTCCACCATGTCGGCCACGGCGGTCTCCGACTGCCCGACCCCGACGGTCTCGACCAGCACCACGTCGAACCCGGCCGCCTCCACCACGACCATGGCCTCCCTGGTCGCCTTCGTCACGCCGCCGAGCGTGCCGGAGGTCGGCGACGGGCGGATGAACGCGGCGGGGTCGGCCGACAGCCTGGCCATCCGGGTCTTGTCGCCGAGGATGCTGCCGCCCGTCCGGGTCGAGGACGGATCGACGGCCAGGACGGCCACCCGGTGCCCCTGGCCGGTGAGGTACGTGCCGAGCGCGTCGATGAACGTGGACTTCCCCACACCGGGCACGCCCGAGACGCCGATCCGGCGGGCCCGGCCGGACAGCGGGGTGAGCTCGACGAGCAGCCGCTGGGCCAGCGCCATGTGGTCCGGCCTGGTCGACTCGACCAGGGTGATCGCGCGGGCGATCCACGTACGGGAGCCTGCCCGTACGCCTTCGGCGTAGTCCTCCAGCGAGCGCACCCGGTTGGCTCCTTTCTTCGCTCTGATCAGCCTAACTTCTGACAAGTCCCGACATTTGCCAGTAAGGTGCTGGAGTTCTGATCACAGCCGTCACAGGAGTCACTCCCCTCATGCCCAACGTCGAACCCCTCCGCGAGGGCGACCCGGCAGCGGTGGGACCCTACCGGCTGGCCGGGCGGCTCGGCGCGGGCGGCCATGGTGTCGTCTACCTCGCGCGCGGGCGCGACGGCGGTCCGGTGGCCGTCAAGGTGCTCGCCGAGGGCGTCACCGCGGGTGAGCCGTTCGTCAGGGAGGTCACCGCCGCGCACGCCCTGGAGCCGTCCTGCGTCGCGAGGGTGCTCGACGCCTCGGCCCGGGGGCGGCCGTACATCGTGACCGAGTACGTGGACGGGCCCTCCCTGCAGGAGACCGGCGCGCTGCGCGGCGCGGACGAGCTGCGGCGGCTGGCGGCGGCGACCGCCACGGCGCTGGCCGCCGCGCACCGGGCGGGCGTCGCGCACCGCGACTTCAAGCCGGCCAACGTGCTGCTCGGGTCGGACGGGCCGCGGGTGACCGACTTCGGCGTCTCGGCGGCGTTCGGGACGGGGGTGAGCGCGACCGGCAACATCACCGGGACGCCCGCGTACATGGCGCCCGAGCAGCTCTCCGGGCGGGAGGCGGGCGCGCCGGCGGACGTGTTCGCGTGGGCGTCGGTGATCGTGTTCGCGGCGACGGGGACGCCGCCGTTCGGCGACGACTCGCTGCCCGCCGTGATCAACCGCATCCTGCACGACGAGCCCCGCACCGGCGACCTGCCCCAGCCGCTGCTCGGCGTGGTCCTCGCCTGCCTGGCCAAGGATCCGGACCGCCGTCCGGCCATGGGCGACGTCCTCCGCCACCTGCTCGGCGGCCCACAGGACACCTCCCCCTCACCGCCTCGCCCGGCGCCGTCCGGGACGCCGGACACCTCCCCCTCACCGTCCCGCCCGGCGCGGTCCGGCCCGCAGGACGCCTTCCCCCCGCCGTCCCGCCCGGCGCCGTCCGGGACGCCGGACGCCGCGTCGGGGACCACCGGCCTGCGCCTGGTCGCGGGCACCCCGCCCCACCCCCACGGCGGAACGCCGCACCCGGAACCCCTGCCCCAGCCGGGCCCCGCCCCCGAGGCCCGGCCAACCCCCCTGGCGGCCCCCGCGCCCTACGACGGTCCGACCCCGCAGGCGCCCGCGCCCCACGTCGGACAGACCGCGCAGGCGCCCGTGCCCGACGCCGGTCCGGCCCACCACGCGCCCGCGCCCGACGTCACTTCGGCCCACCACACGCCCGCGCCCGACGTCAGTTCGGCCCCCCGGACCCCCCAGCCCAAGGTCAGGGTGCGGCGGCGGGTGAAGACGGCGGTGGTGGCCGGGGTCTCCGGGGTGACCGTGCTGGTACTGGCGGGCGCGATCGTGTGGCTCACACCTTCGACGCCCACGCCCAAGGCCACCCACGTGACGGACGTCACCGGCGCCCCCACACCCGCCTCCACCCCCACCCCCAAGCGGCGCCCTCAGCACACCCGCACGCCCGGCCCCGGGCCCGGCGCGGAGAGCACGCCCAGCACGACCCCCACGACCAGCCGCCTCACCCTGGCCTCCCTGCGCCCGTCCGGCGGCACGAGGAACGGCGACTGCTGGGACGGCGCGGTACGGCTCCAGGCCGCCGTGACCAGAACCGGCGACCCCGTCACCCTCCGGTACGCCTGGATCGTCGACGGCACGGTCACCGCCCGCTCATCGGCCACGGTCGCCGAGTCCGGCCCCCGGTACCTGACCTCGCCGACCGCCGTGACGGGCTCGGGCTCCCACAGCGTCACGCTCCGGATCACCGCGCCCGTCGCCCGCCAGCGCACCGTCGCCGTCACCGTCTGCGACGACACCACCGGCTGACGCCCGCCCAGCCCTCCGACGCCCGCCAAGGCCCCCGGCCGTACGTCGCCGGAAGGCTAGTGGCGGTTGCCGAGGGTCTGGAGGAGGTCGAGGGCGGCGTCGGCGATCACCGTTCCCGGCGGGAAGATGGCGGCGGCGCCGGCGGCGCGGAGCTCGTCGTGGTCGCCCGGCGGGATGACGCCGCCGACCACGATCATGATGTCCTCGGCGTCGAGGTCGGCCAGGGCGCGCCGGAGCGCGGGCACCAGCGTCAGGTGCCCGGCCGCCAGCGACGAGACGCCCACGATGTGCACGTCGGCCTCGACCGCCTGCCTGGCCACCTCTTCCGGCGTCTGGAACAGCGGGCCGACGTCGACGTCGAAGCCGAGGTCGGCGAAGGCGGTGGCGATCACCTTCTGGCCGCGGTCGTGGCCGTCCTGGCCCATCTTGGCGACCAGGATGCGCGGGCGGCGGCCCTCGTGCCGCTCGAAGTCGGCGCAGGCCAGGCGGACGCGCTCGATGGCCTCGGCGGGGCCGGACTCGTCGCGGTACACACCGGAGATGGTACGCACCTGCTCGGCGTGCCGGCCGAACACCCGCTCCAGGGCGTCGGAGATCTCGCCGACGGTGGCCTTGGCGCGGGCGGCGTCGACGGCCAGCTTGAGCAGGTTGGCGTCGAGGCCGGGCGCGGGGTTGTCGGCGGCCTTGGTGAGCGCGTCGAGGGCGCGCTGCACGGCCTCGCCGTCGCGTTCGGCCCGCAGGCGGGCCAGCTTGTCGAGCTGCTGGGCGCGTACGGCGCTGTTGTCGACCTTGAGCACCTCGATGGGCTCGTCGTCGGCGGCGCGGTACTTGTTGACCCCGATGACCGGCTGGCGGCCGGAGTCGATGCGCGCCTGGGTACGGGCCGCGGCCTCCTCGATGCGGAGCTTGGGCAGGCCGGCCTCGATGGCCCTGGCCATGCCGCCGGCGGCCTCGACCTCCTCGATGTGGGCCCAGGCGCGCTCGGCGAGGTCGTGGGTGAGGCGCTCGACGTAGTAGGAGCCGCCCCACGGGTCGATCACCTGCGTGGTGCCCGACTCCTGCTGGAGGAGGAGCTGGGTGTTGCGGGCGATGCGGGCGGAGAAGTCGGTGGGCAGCGCGAGCGCCTCGTCGAGGGCGTTGGTGTGCAGCGACTGGGTGTGGCCCTGGGTGGCGGCCATGGCCTCGACGCAGGTGCGGGCGACGTTGTTGAAGACGTCCTGGGCGGTGAGGGACCAGCCGGAGGTCTGGCTGTGCGTACGCAGGCTCAGCGACTTGGGGTTGGCCGCCCCGAACCGCGACACCAGCCTGGCCCACAGCAGCCGGGCGGCGCGCAGCTTGGCGACCTCCATGAAGAAGTTCATGCCGATGCACCAGAAGAACGACAGCCGGGGGGCGAACCGGTCGACGTCCATCCCGGCGGCGATGCCGGCACGCAGGTACTCGACGCCGTCGGCGAGGGTGTAGGCGAGTTCGAGGTCGCAGGTCGCCCCGGCTTCCTGGATGTGATAGCCAGAAATGCTGATCGAGTTGAATTTCGGCATCTTTTCGCTCGTATAAGCGAAAATATCCGAGATTATGCGCATCGAGGGGCCCGGCGGATAGATGTAGGTGTTGCGGACCATGAACTCCTTGAGGATGTCGTTCTGGATGGTCCCGGCCAGCTCCTCCGGCGCGACGCCCTGCTCCTCGGCCGCCACGATGTACATCGCGAGGACGGGCAGCACCGCGCCGTTCATGGTCATCGACACCGACATGCGGTCGAGCGGGATGCCGTCGAAGAGCTGCCGCATGTCGTAGATGGAATCGATCGCCACCCCCGCCATGCCCACGTCGCCGGCCACACGCGGATGGTCGGAGTCGTAGCCCCGGTGCGTGGCCAGGTCGAAGGCGACCGACAGGCCCTTCTGCCCGGCCGCCAGGTTGCGCCGGTAGAAGGCGTTGGAGTCCTCGGCGGTGGAGAAGCCCGCGTACTGGCGGACCGTCCAGGGCTGGTTGACGTACATCGTCGGGTAGGGCCCGCGCAGGTACGGGGCCGCGCCGGGGTAGGTGCGCAGGAAGTCGAGCCCGTCGAGGTCGGCGGCCGTGTAGAGAGGCTTGACCTCGATGCCCTCGGGCGTCTCCCACACCTCGCCCTCGGGAGCGGCGCTCGCGCCGGGGCCAGGGCCCCCGTCGAGCGGGACGCCGGAGAAGTCGGGGATCATCGCAGCACCTCCAGGTCCTCGAACGTCTGACGGAGCACGGCGAGCGCGTCGCACCCCGCGTAGAGGCAGGCGTCCACGCCCTCGTAGTCTCCCTTCCCCGCCATCCAGACGCGTCTCGCCCCCGCGTGCCGCAGGGCGGTGGCCACGGCGCGGGCGTGCTGGGCGTACAGCTTGTCGGTGGAGCACAGGCAGGCGACGGCGGCGCCGCTCACGGCGAAGGCGGTGGCGATCTGCTCGGGGTCGGCGCCCGGCCCGGCGGTCTCGGTGGCCAGGCCGCCGGAGTGGAAGAGGTTGGCGGCGAAGGAGGCCCGCGCGGTGTGCGCGGCGACCGGCCCGATGGTGGCCAGGAACACCTTGGGACGCTCGGGCAGTGCGTCGGCGACGTCGCGCAACGCCTCGAACTCCTGGGCGTGGCGGGCCACGGGCCGCCCGGCGGGGGCGGGCGGGCGGCGCAGCGGCTTCTCGCCGGGGTCGGGGAACTCGCTGACGCCGGTGATCGGGAAGCGGCGGTGGGCGATGTCGTCGTCGCGGCGGGCGCGGGTGGCGGCGACGCGCCGCTCGATCAGCTCGCCCGCGGCCTCCACGCCTCCGGCGGCCTCGATCTCCTGGAACCAGGCCCAGGCCCGCTCGGCCAGGTCGGCGGTGCGGCGCTCGACGTACCAGGAGCCGCCGGCGGGGTCGGTCACCCGCCCGATCCCCGACTCCTCCAGCAGCAGCGACTGCGTGTTGCGGGCGATGCGCCGGGAGAAGGCGTCGGGCAGGCCGAGCGCGGCGTCGAACGGCTGCACGGTGACCGCCTCCGCCCCGCCGACGCCCGCCGCGAAGCAGGCCAGGGTGGTGCGCAGCATGTTCACCCAGGGGTCGCGGGCGGTCATCATGGCGGCGCTGGTGACGGCGTGCTGGCGCTGCCCGCCGTGCTCGGCCGCGCCGCACACCTCGGCGACCCTGGCCCACAGGCGGCGCGCCGCCCGGAGCTTGGCGATGGTGGCGAACTGGTCGGCGGTGGCGGCGTACCGGAAGTCTATCTGGCCTAGCGCTTGCTCAACGGAGAGGCCGGCGCCGGTCAGCGTCCGCAGCTCGGCCACGCCCCGCGCGATCGAGCAGCCCAGTTCCTCGGCGTCGGAGGCGCCCGCGTCGTGGTAGGGCGTGGCGTCGACCATGACCGCCCGCAACCCCGGGTACGCGGCGCAGCGCCCGGCCAGCGCGGCCGCCTCGCCGCCGCTCGCGCCCAGGTTCCCGCTGAGCGGGACGCCTCGCTCGGCGGCCAGGCCGAACAGCACCTCGGCGGCCTCCTGCGTACGCTCCCCCGCCTCCAGGACGATCGGCGCCAGGTCGAGATAGACGTCCTTCAGCACGGCGGGCAGCGCGTCGACCGGGATCGCGTCGTCGCCGACGACCAGCCAGAGCGAGGTGACGCCGTTCTCCAGGTCGGCCAGGACCGCCTCGGGGTCGGCCACGGCGTGCCGCTGCCGGACGTCCCATCCGGGCAGCGCCCGCGCCCCCCGCGTGAACGGCGGCGCGCCCGGCGCCCCGGGATCGCCCGGCAGGTCGCCCGCGTCGTAGAGCGGCGCGACGGTCACGCCGTCGTAGGTGGGGGTGGACAGCGCCTCCTCGGGCGAGCCCGCCT
Source organism: Nonomuraea sp. NPDC001699 (assembly GCF_053596455.1). Taxonomy (NCBI): domain Bacteria; kingdom Bacillati; phylum Actinomycetota; class Actinomycetes; order Streptosporangiales; family Streptosporangiaceae; genus Nonomuraea; species Nonomuraea sp. NPDC001699. The sequence continues at coordinate 231,639 of NZ_JBSFGF010000009.1, forward strand.
CGACCCCCGACTTGCGCAGGACCTCGACCGCCAGTCTCCGCCAGTCGTCGCGAGTGGTGGGAGGAAACCCCGCTGCCAGTTCCATGCAACGGATAGTAGGCGCTGCCGGGCCGCCGCAGTAATCCGGGGGTTACCCGTCGGCGGGCGGCGCCTCCCATGCCAGCCTCCATGTGAGCGGGCCCACGATCCCGTCGTCCTCGACGCCCTGCTCGCGCTGGAACCTGCGGCACACGTCGCGGGAGGCGGCACCGTACGCGCCGTCGACGGTCAGGTCCCAGCCGCGCTTCTTCATCTGCCGCTGCCAGGTGCGCACGTCCTCGCCCTCCATGACCGGCGGGTACTTCAGCAGCCGGCCGGGGAAGGGCGGCGTGGCCGGGGGCGGCGTGGTGGGGCCGCCGCCCGGACGGGGGGCGCCGCGCTTGATCCAGGCGTACAGGGGGTCGCCGGGGCAGTCGGTGGAGTAGCCGTCGCGGTGGCCCTTGATCTCCTTGCCGGCGCCGCCGTGGTCGCGCACGTACTGGACGGCGTCGACGATCGCCTCCAGCATCGTGTCGGGCGGCTGCACGAGCCCGGCGTTGCCGACCAGCCCGAGCACGGCGTAGTGACCGGCGTTGAGCCCGGGGCCGTTGGCGGCGGGCAGGTGGTGCAGCCCCCGCCCCTCGAACACCTTCCGGTGCGGGCAGGCCACGAAGGAGTAGCCGATGTCGATCCAGCCGTTCCCGTCCATGTGGTACGCCTGGATCGATCGCACGAGGGACACGCAGGCGGCGTGGTCGGAGACGATGCCGGGCTCGACCCTGCCGCCGGTGTAGTGGACCTTGACGCCCCTGGTCGAGTCGAGCTGGGTGTAGGCGCCGCGGGGCGTGCGCGCCTGCCAATCGCGCCTTAACACCAGATCTATGTCCACGGCTGCTCTCCGAGAGTAGATATCGGGACGACCGAGCGTAACGCGAGCGAGGTGAGCAGGTCGGCGGATCGCGCTATTTCACGGCCTGATCACCCGCCGTTCGGTCACGATCGCGGTGATCAGATCGTGCGGCGTCACGTCGAACGCGGGGTTCAGCGCCTGAGTGCCCTCGGGCGCGACGCGTACACCTCGGACGGACAGGATCTCCTCGGGGTCGCGGTCCTCGATGTGGATGTGGTCGCCGGTCGGGGTGGCGGGGTCGATGGTGGACTCGGGCGCGACCACGACGAACGGCACCCCGGCCCGTTCCGCGCCGAGCGCGAGCGCGTACGAGCCGATCTTGTTGGCGGTGTCGCCGTTGGCGGCGATGCGGTCGGCGCCGATGAGCACGGCGTCCACCTCCCCCTTGGCCAGCAGGTACGGCCCCGCCGAGTCGGCCACCAGCCGGTGCGGCGCGCCCATCCTGGCCAGCTCCCAGGTGGTGAGCCGGGCACCCTGGAGCAGCGGGCGGGTCTCCAGTGCGAGCACCTCGGCCAGGCGGCCGCGTTCGTGCAGGGTCTGGACGACGCCGAGGGCGGTGCCGCGTTCGACGGCGGCCAGGCCGCCGGTGTTGCAGACGGTCATGATCCGCAGCCGGTCACCCTCCAGCAGGCCGGCGCCGCGCTCGCCCATGGCCAGGCAGGCGGCGATGTCGTCGTCGCGGACGCGCAGCGCGGCCGCCAGCACCGCCTGGCGGCCCCTGCCCAGGTGGGCGGCGGCCTGGTCGACGCCCCAGGCGAGGTTGGCGGCGGTCGGACGGGCGGCGCGCAGCTCGGCGATCTGGCCGAGGTCGCCGTCGGCGAGCACGACGCCGAGCGCGCCGGCCACGCCGAGCGCGGGGGCGCCGCGCACGGCCAGCCGCCGGATCGCCGCGACGAGCTCGGCCACGGTCTCGACGCGCAGCCGCACACACCGGTCGGGCAGCAGCGTCTGGTCCACGAGCTCGACGGCGTCGCCGGCCCAGTCGATGGTCCTCACGCCGCACACGCTAACCCACGGGCCCGGGGCCGGGCCCGTGCCCGGGATCAGCGTTCGGCCAGGACGATCACCGAGTCCTGCCGGCCGAGGACGACGGTGTCGCTCTTGGCGGGGTTGAGCACGATGCCGTAGTGCGGCGGGACGTTCCTGGAGACGTTGTCGCGGTAGCCGATCGCGGTCTCGCCCCTGCGCCGGGCCGCCTCGACGATGGTGGCGAAGGTGACCTCGGAGCCGGTCTTCACGTACGAGGCGGCGGGCCTGGGGTAGATCTCCGAGCCGTGCGAGTCGAACAGGTAGCCGAACACGTCGGCGAGGTGGCGGTTCTCGGCGAGCTGGGCCAGCAGGAGGCCGATGACGGTGTCGCTGATGACGATGTCGTCGGCCTCGGTGACCTCGGCCAGCGCCCGGTTGCCCTCGTCGTGCATCTCGCTGACGATCGAGTAGTGCTCGCCGAGCGTGCTCTGCATGTCGCGGAGCTGGAGCAGGGTCATGAGCGTGCGGGTGTCGGCGTGGTGGGGCTTGAAGCGGTCGTCGGAGAGCACGATGACGTGCTGGTAGAGGCCGACGCCGAGGGATTCGAGCGCGTACCGGTCGGTGGTGTCGCAGTCCTTGACGTTGACGGTGAGGGTGCGCAGCCCGGTCAGGCCGGTGCCGGCGTCGGGGTGGTCGGCGGCGATGTCCAGGACCGAGCCCGGGGAGACGTAGCCGTCCAGGTAGCGCACGATCTGCTCGGCGCGGCCGTTCCAGTTGAGCAGGAGGGTGCGCTCGGGCTCCGGCGGCGCGGCGCCGGTGGCGGTGACGGCCTGCTCGTCCACCGGGGGCTCGCCGGTGGCGAGTTCGATATGGGAGTCGTCGTGGGCGATGACGACGACCTGGTCCTTGGCGGTGACGACGGTGTCCAGGGGCGGGTTGAGCACGACTCCGGCCGGCCCGCGTAAGCCGATGACGGCGGCGGTCTCGTAGGCGTGCAGCGCCTGGCCGTAGGTGGCGCCGACCAGTTCCTCGTCGGCGCGCAGGTAGATCTCGCCGCCGTCGAAGTTGAGCAGGTCCATGCAGACGACGGACATGCCGGACTGGCGGGAGGACTGCACGATCAGCCGGGCGGCGGTGTCGTCGGAGTCGACCAGGTGCACGTCCTCGCCGCCGGCCAGCCGGGCGGCGGCGAGGTTGCGCGCGGAGGCCAGGGCGGCGACCACGGGCGGGTGGGAGCCGTCACGCTTGGCCAGGGCCAGCAGGATCTTGATGACGTGCGCGTCGGGGTCCTCGCCCTCGGGTGAGAGCACGACGACGGACCTGGCGGCGGTGAGGTTCATCAGGCCGAGGTCGCGCGGCTCGGTGGGACGGCCGGTGCGGCAGACCAGGCGGGTCCTGCCGAGGTCGCCGACGTGCTCGCGGATGTCCTCCTCCATGGCCAGCTTGTCGCGGTCGGCCAGGATGGCGATGACCGAGTTCTTCTGGCTGGCGTGCGCCTTGACCAGCTCGGTGACGATCGTGAACACCTGGTCCGACCAGCCGAGCACCACCGTGTGGCCGGACTCGACGATGCGCGAACGGCCTCTGCGCAGGCGGTCCACCTTCTGCTTGAGGCCGTTGGACAGCAGGCCGACGAGCATGCTGACGATGAAGATGCCGCCGAGCGACCCGGCGAACATCACGGTCATGTAGCCGAGCGAGCCCTTGTCGCTGGCGACCTTGCTGGGGGTGAGGGCGTGCATGAGGGCGATCCACAGCACCTGCCCCGCGCCGCCGACGCCGTCGGGCTCGTCCGGCGCGAGCCAGAGCGTGAACGCGGCCACCACGAGGATGAGCGCGACCGACACCACCGCGAGCCAGCCGATGAGCGACGCCGTCCCCCTGGACATGGTGTTGTCGAACCAGTACCGCGCCCGTTCGCGGACCGTGACCCTCGACACTTCCCCGATACCTCCGTGTAAGGAGTGATTTAGACCGACGACACAAGGTACCGGGCGATCTTGGCTTCCGCATGGCGAGCGGTAACGTAGCCGCCATGGTGACCCCCCTCACACCGGACGATCCGGCGTCCCTGGGCGATTTCCGCCTTGCCGGGCGGCTCGGCGAGGGTGGGCAGGGCGTGGTCTACCTGGCCCACTCCCCCGCCGGGGAGCAGGTCGCGGTCAAGCTGCTCAACGCTGGCGACCAGGAGACGCGGGCCAGGCTGGCGCGCGAGCTCGACGCGCTGGAGTCGATCGCCTCCTTCTGCACGGCCCGCGTGCTCGACGTCTCGACCCGGGGCTCGCGGCCGTACGTGGTGAGCGAGTTCGTCGACGGGCCGTCGCTGGCCGAGCGGGTGGCCGGGCGCGGGCCGCTGCGCGGCGGCGAGCTGGAACGCCTGGCGGTCGGCACGGCCACCGCGCTGGCGGCCATCCACGCGGCCGGGGTCGTCCACCGCGACTTCAAGCCGTCCAACGTGCTGCTCGGGCCGGACGGGCCGCGCGTGGTGGACTTCGGCATCGCCAGGGCCGAGGGCGCGGCGACGCACACCTCGGGGCTGGTCGGCACGCCCGCCTACCTGTCGCCGGAGCAGATCGCGGGCTCGCCCGCCTCGGCGGCCTCCGACGTGTTCGCGTGGGCGGCGACGATCGTCCACGCGGCCACGGGGGTCAGCCCGTTCGGGGCGGACACCGTGCCGGCGGTGCTGCACCGGGTGCTGCACGCCGAGCCGGACCTGTCGCCGCTGCCGTCCCGGCTGCGCGGGCTGATCTCCACCGCCCTGGCCAAGGACCCCGCCCGCCGCCCGACGGCCGGCGCCCTCATGCTGGCCCTGGTCGCCCCGGGCACCCCGCCGCTCCCTGCCTCCGGCCCCGCGTCGGGCGCGCCTACCGGCCCCACACCCGGCCCCACCCCCGGCTCGCCTGCCGGCACCGCCTCGGGCGGGCCTCCGGGTGGCCCGCACGGCCTCGGTCCGGGGGTGGCCGACACGCGCGAGAGTCGGGAGGGCCGGAACAGGGGGCGCGGCGCCCTCGCCGGGGCCGTGGCGGTCGTGGTGGCCCTGGCCGTGGTCGGCGGCGTGGTCCTGCTGACCGCCCGTGCGCCCGGCTCGACCGCCACCCGGTCCACCTCGCCGCCGTCCGCGACCGCCGCCCCGTCCGACTCGCCGTCCGACCCGCCGTCCACGACCGCCGCTCCCGAAACGCCCGTCGCCGCCCGTACGGCCACGGCGCGGACCACCGGCGGGACCGGGGCTCTGAAGATCCCCGCGGCCTTCGCCGGCACCTGGACGGGCCACACCGACACCACCAACCCGCTCGACCCCGACGGCGCCGACAACACGGTCGAACTGAAGGCTGGCCGGCCGGAGGCGGCCTGGCAGGAGAAGGACTCCCAGGTCGACTGCACCGCCACCATCACCCTGACCGAGGTGCGCCCCGACCGGCTGACTTTCTCCCTCGGTGCGACCACGGGCGGCTGCATCCCGGGTACTGTCTGGCTGGAGCTTAAAGGCGACACTCTCACCTACACCTGGCGAGACGTGCCCGGCCTGGGAATGGTCACCCAGACCGGCGATCTCGGCAAGAAGTGAACGATCCGCTCGCATAACCCTTCGACATCCGAGCCCACGAAGGAGATCCTTTACCTATGTCTGTGATCAGGGAGGTGCCGTTCCCCAGCCCGGACTCCTCGTCCGAACTGCCGATGAACATCTGGATCGACGACGCCGACTCGGCGATCGACGTCATCGACGCCCTGGCGTTGTCGCCGTTCGCGACCGGCGTTCAGCCCTGGTCAAGGCTGGCCAACCTGGAGCGTGTGCGCCCGGACGCCCGGCTGCAGCCGGCCGAGGGGCGGGTGCTGCGCACCGCGCAGGTGGAGGACGGTTCGGAGTCGCGGCTCATCTGCGGCGAGGGGTGGACGCTGCGGGTCATCCGGCACCGCAACCGCACCGCCACGGTGAGCGTGACGGCGGTGAGCGAAGAGCTGGCCACCTCGGTGATGAAGGAGAGCATCGACGGCGCCGAGGAGCCGATGCCCGACGCCGACCACGTCGAGATGGGCTTCTGGTGGCGCGGCTCCCACGGCGGCAACCGGTCGGAGAAGCCGATCACCGCCCAGCCGTGGGACGAGATCGGAACGAACTACTCGGCGCAGGTGCGCCCGGCGCTCGGCCGCCTGATGGCGACCACGCCCGCCGACGTCAACGGCCGGCTGATCCTGCTGCACGGCCAGCCCGGCACCGGCAAGACCACGCTGCTGCGCACGCTGGCCAAGCAGTGGCACGACTGGTGCCAGGTCGACTGCGTGCTCGACCCCGAACGGCTGTTCAACGACCCGGGCTACCTGATGGAGGTGGCGGTCGGCTACGACACCGACGACGACACGCAGCGGTGGCGGCTGCTGGTGCTGGAGGACTGCGACGAGCTGATCAGCTCGGGCGCCAAGGCCCAGGCGGGCCAGGGGCTGTCGCGGCTGCTCAACCTCACCGACGGCCTGCTCGGCCAGGGCCGCGACGTGCTGGTGGCCATCACCACGAACGAGGACCTGACCCGGCTGCACCCGGCGGTGATCCGTCCGGGCCGCTGCCTGGCCCAGATCGAGGTCGGCCCGCTGACCCGGGACGAGGCCGTCGCCTGGCTCGGCTCGCCGCAGGGGGTCGGCGCCTCGGGGGCGACCCTCGCGGAGCTGTACGCCCTGCGCGCGGGCCGCGCGATCAGCCCGGCGGGCCCCGACGAGTCCACCGGCCTCTACCTCTGACCGAGCCCACCGGCCCCTCCTGGTGAGCGAGCCCGCCGGGAGCGGGGCCGGGCCGGTACGTAAACCAACCGATGTGCGACACCCGGTGTGAAACCACAATATGGCTGGTGCTCACCGTCGATCTGGCGCGCGTCGCCTTCACCCGTCTCACCGTGCCCGGAGGCACGTGGACCAGCGAGGAACACCGGGTCGGCTTCGCGGCCACCCAGCTCGTCCCCTCGTGGACCGCGCGTACCCCGCCGGGCGCCTGGGTCGAGGTGGAGCTGCGGGCCAGGACCGAAGCCGGCACGCTGACCAAGTGGTACGTCATGGGCCACTGGTCCGAGCACGGGCCGCGTACCTCGGTGCCCGGCCAGGGTGACGAGGACGGCGACGTGGCCGTGGACACGTTCGTGGCCAGGCGGCCGGTCGTGGCGTTCCAGACGAGGGTCACCGCGCGTGGCGAGGGCGCGCGGATGACCTCTCTCGGCGTGCTGGCCTCGTCCCTGCCGCAGCGTCCGGTCGCGGTGAGCACGTCCGGGGTGGCCGGGCGGGTCGAGCTCGACGTGCCCGGCCACTCCCAGTACGCGCACGCCGGGCACCACCCGCGCTGGGACGGCGGCGGCGCGAACTGGTGCAGCCCCGCCTCGGTGGCGATGGTGCTGGCCTTCTGGGGCCGCGGCCCCGAGCCCGGCGAGCTGGCCTGGGTGGGCGCGGACGACCCCGCCCCGGCGGTGGACCACGCCGCCATGGGCACCTACGACGACGGCTACCAGGGCACCGGGAACTGGCCGTTCAACGTGGCCTACGCGGGGCGTTACGGGCTGACCGGCTTCGTGACCAGGCTGCTGTCGGCGGCCGAGCTGGAGGCGTTCGTCCTGGCGGGCATCCCGGTGATCGCCTCGCTGTCGTTCAAGGCCCACGAGCTGCCCGGCTCCGGCTACTCCACGAACGGCCACATCCTCGTCGTCACCGGCTTCACCGCCGGGGGCGACGTCGTCGTGAACGACCCCGCCGCGCCCGCGGACGGCGAGGTTCGCCGGGTGTACCCGCGGGCAGCGTTCGAGAACGTGTGGCTGAGGAGCTCGGGCAGCGGCGGCATCGTGTACGTCCTCCACCCGCCTGGGCATCCCCTGCCTCCCTGTACCAACGGCAATTGGTGATTTTTCATGAGCATTCGACCGATCGATGTGGCGCGTACCGACGGCGGCCCCCAGTGGGTGGAGGCCGTCGCCACGCCCGAGGGCGTGGAGGTGTGGTGGGACGAGCCACGCCCGCACGAGGGCGGCCGGCGCTGCGTGGTGCGCCGCCTGCCCGACGGCTCCCGCGCCGACGCGCTGCCTCCCGGCTGGAACGCCCGCAACCGCCTGATCGAGTACGGCGGCCGCTCCTGGCGTCCGCTGCCGGGCGGCGGCCTGGTCTTCACCAATTGGTCCGACCAGCGGCTCTACCGCCTGGACGCCTCCCCGGGGAAGGCCGCCGACCCGGTCGCCCTCACGCCCGAGGGCCCGGCGCGCTACGGCGACCTCTACCTGCCGCCCGGCCGTGACGAGGTGTGGGCGGTCCGCGAGATCGACGACGTGCGGGACCTGGTGGCGGTCCCCCTGGACGGCGGCCCGGTCAGGGTCGTGGCCCGGACGCACCACTTCCTCATGAACCCCCGCCTCTCCCCCGACGGCGCCCGGATCGCCTGGATCGGCTGGAACCACCCCGACATGCCCTGGGACGGCACCGAACTGTGCGTGGCCCCCCTGTCGCCGGACGGCGTCGCGGGCCCCCACCAGGTCGTGGCCGGCGGCCCCGAGGAGTCGGTGGCCCAGGCAGAGTGGCGCGACGCGGAGTCCCTGTACGCCGTCACCGACCCGACCGGCTGGTGGAACGTGCACGTCGTGCACCTCGACGGTTCCCCCTCGCGCAACCTCACCCCCGTGGAGCTGGAGTTCGGCGCGGCGGCCTGGAAGCCGGGCCTGGCCTGCCTGGCCCCGGCGGGCGAGCACCTGGTCGTCGTGTACGGCACCGCCGACCACCGACGCCTGGGCGTGCTCGACCCGGCGACGGGCGGCCTGCGGGAGATCGGCGGGGCGGAGCACACGTACTGGGCCTCGACGGTGTCGGCGGCCGGGGGCAAGGCGGCGGCGGTGGGGGCGACGCCGTACACGCCGCTGGAGGTCACGCTGGTCGATCTGGCCACCGGCGGGCACGAGGTCGTCTCGGCCCCCAAGCCCCTGCCCGACCGGGCGCTGCTGCCCACGCCGGAGGCGGTGACGGTCGAGGGCGTGCACGCCCACCTCTACCCGCCGGCCGGGGTCGCGGGCCCGGCGCCGTACGTGATCTTCGTACACGGCGGGCCGACCGGGAACTCGCCGGTCGTGCTCGACCTGGAGATCGCCTACTTCACCAGCAGAGGGATCGGCGTGGCCGTGGTGAACTACGGCGGCTCGACCGGCTACGGCAGGGCCTACCGCGAGCGGCTGCGGCACCAGTGGGGCGTGGTGGACGTCCAGGACTGCGCCAAGGTGGCGCGCGGGCTGGTGCAGCTCGGCCGGGCGGACGCGGCCAGGATCGCGATCCGGGGCGGCAGCGCCGGCGGCTGGACGACGGTGGCCGCGCTGGTGCACAGCGACGTGTTCGCGGGCGGCGTCGCGCATTACGCGATCACCGACCCGGAGAGCTGGGCGGCCGAGACGCACGACTTCGAGTCGCGCTACCTCGACGGTCTGGTGGGCCCGCTGCCCGAGACGCGGCAGCGGTACACCGACCGCTCGCCGCTCCTGAACGCGGCCCGGGCATCGGGCCCGTGCCTCATGTTGCACGGTCTGGAGGACGCGATCGTGGACGTCAGCCAGGCTGAGCGATTCACCGCCGAACTGGACAAGCACGGCAAACAGTGGGCTCTGCTCACCTTCGCCGGTGAGCAGCACGGCTGGCGCAGGGAAGAGACCATCGTGGCGGCGCTGGAGGCCGAGCTGGCCTTCTACGGGCTGATCTTCGACCTGGAGACGCCCGGCGTGCCGCCGCTGACGCTGAAGGGGAGAGCGTGAAGAGCGTCGCCGAGATCTGCTCGGACCTGATCAGGTTCGACACCACCAATCCGGGCTCGGGCGAGCGCCCGGCGGCCGAATACGTGGCCACGCTGCTGGCCGACGCGGGGCTGGAGCCGGTGGTGTTCGAGTCGGCGCCCCGGCGCACCACCGTCGTGGCCAGGATCGACGGCGACTCCCCCGACGCGCTGCTCGTCCACGGCCATCTGGACGTCGTGCCCGCCGACCCCGCCGAGTGGCGGATGCACCCGTTCTCCGGCGAGATCACCGACGGCTGCGTGTACGGCCGGGGCGCGGTGGACATGAAGGGCTCGTGCGCGATGACCCTCGCGGCCGTGCTCGGCATGGCGGCGGACGGCGTGCGGCCGAAGCGGGACCTGGTGCTGGCCTTCCTGGCCGACGAGGAGGCGACCGGCGACTACGGCTCCCGGCACGCGGTGACCGAGCACCGGCACCTGTTCGACGGCGTCACCGAGGCCATCAGCGAGTCGGGCGGCTTCAGCGTCGACTCCGGCGGGCGGCGTGTCTACCCGATCGCCGTCGGCGAGCGCGGCACCGCGTGGATGAAGGTGACCGCCCACGGCGTGGCGGGCCACGGCTCGCGGCCCGCCGTGGACAACCCGGTCGCCACGCTGGCCCACGCGCTGTCGCGGGTGGCCGCCCACCAGTGGCCGGTACGCCTGACGCCGTCGGTCGCCGCGCTCCTGGAGAGCCTGTCGGAGATCACCGGGCAGCCGATCGACCTGGACCGGCTGGACGCCGAGGCCGACCGGCTGGGCGCGCTCGGCGAGCTGTTCCACGGCCAGATCCGCAACTCGGCGAACCCGACGATGCTGGAGGCCGGCTACAAGGTCAACGTGGTGCCCTCGACCGCCTCGGCGCACGTGGACGGCCGGTACCTGCCGGGCCTTCAGGAGGAGTTCCTCGCGACGATCGACGAGCTGCTGGGCCCGAAGATCACCCGCGAGTTCGTGAACCTGGAGGAGGCGCCCGCCGCGCCGTACCCGTCGGCGTTCTTCGACGAGCTGGCGGGGGCGCTGGTGGCCGAGGACCCGCTGGCGCGGCCGGTGCCGTACGTGATGAGCGGCGGCACCGACGCCAAGTCCTTCGCCACCATCGGCATCCAGGGGTACGGCTTCGCCCCGCTCATGCTCCGGCCCGACCTGGACTACTTCGGCATGTTCCACGGCAAGGACGAGCGGGTTCCGGTGGAGGGGCTGGAGTTCGGCACCCGCGTCCTGACCCGCCTGCTCACCTGACCGTCCCGGCCGTCCCCCGGGCCCGTGTCCGGGGGACGTTCATGACGCCGGGCCGAACCAGGTGGTGAGCGCGTCCATGAGCGCCCCTCCTGGCGCGCCCGCCCAGGCCACGTACCCGTCGGGCCGGACGAGCAGCGCACCACCGCCTGCCTGGGGCGGGGCGGCCACGGCCAGGCTCACGCGGTCGTGGTGGCCCGCCAGGGCGGCCGTCAGTTCGGCCGCGTCCGCGCCGCCGGACAGGTCGAGCAGCAACCCCCGCCCGTCCCGCAGCAACTCCGCGACCGGCCGCCCGGTCCCGTCCGCCGCCGGGCTCTCGCTCCCCCGCCGACCGCCGCCGGGAACACCGGAATCCGCCGCCCCCGCAACCTGAGAGCCGGGATGGCGCGGGCCCTCGGGCGGGGTGGCGGTCAGGGGTGGGGTGAAGCGGCCGGTGCGGGGGTCGGGGGCGGTGGGCGCGTAGTCGACGTCGGTGCCCTCGACCATGCCGGTGAAGTGCCGCTCGGCGTCCGGCAGCGCCATCACCTCCGACAGCACCTCCCGCAGCGCGTCCACCTGCGCCCCCGGACGCATCGCCGCCACCTGGGCCCGGGTGTTGCGCAGCACGCGGGCCGCCACCGGGTGACGCTCGGCGGTGTAGGTGTCGAGCAGGCTCTCCGGAGCCGCGCCCCGGGCCACCAGCGCCAGCTTCCACCCCAGGTTGACGGCGTCCTGGAGGCCCAGGTTGAGCCCCTGGCCGCCGATGGGCGAGTGCACGTGGGCGGCGTCCCCGGCCAGCAGGACGCGTCCCTTGCGGTAGGAGTCGGCGTGCCGGGTGTTGTCGCTGTAGCGGATGCCCGCCTCCAGCCGCGCGACCCCGACGTCCTCCCCCGTCACCCGGCGCAGGCTGCCGGCCAGTTCTTCGGCCGTGACCGGCGCGTCCCTGTCGGGGGAACCGTCGCCGGGGCCGCCGTCGAACTCGATGGTCGCGATCTCCCCGGGCACCAGCGACAGGTTGACGAGCCCGCCGGGTGAGCGCAGGGACGAGGTGACCGACCCCGGCCCGGTCAGCGTGGCCACGGCCGTCCTGCCGGTCATGGTCGCCGGCGTGCCGGAGAAGGCGAACCCGGACCGCTTGCGCACCACGCTCCGGCCGCCGTCGCAGCCCACCAGGTAGGGGGCCTCGACGCGCTCGCCGTCCGCCAGCGTGGCCACCGCGTGGCCGGCGTCCTGGGCGACGTCCACGACGGCGCGGCCCTGCCGGACCGGTACGCCGAGCGCGGCGGCCCGCGCGGCGAGCACGGCCTCGATCTGGTGCTGCTTGAGCATGGCGTACTCGGCGCCGCCGTGCTCCTCCAGCAGCGGCAGCCCGGCGAAGTGGCCGCGCATCATGCCCTTCTTGAGCAGCTCGGTCATCATGCCGACCATGTCCGAACGGTCGGGCGCCGAGCCGGTGGCCAGCTCCTCGAGCAGCCTCCACTGGGCCTCGGTCAGCGGCTCCACCAGCCCGCGCAACTCCAGCGAGTGCAGGGTGCGCGCGTTGAGCGAGCGCAGGCCCAAACTGCGGGTCACGCGTTCCCCGCCGGTGGCCGCCTCCAGGACCAGCGGCTCGGCGCCGCCCAGTTTGAGCTCGCAGGCCAGCAGCAGCCCGACCGGCCCGCCGCCCACGATGATCACGTCGGTCATCCCGGCTCCTTACTTACGGCGTATGCTTACGTCGTAAGTAGAGCACGTACACCGTAAGCTCCGTCAAGCACGAAGGGAGAGCCGATGGCACGGCGCGAGCCGCTGAACCGCGAGAAAGTCCTCGACGCGGCCCTGGAGCTGGCGGACAGAGAGGGCCTGGAGGGGCTGTCCATGCGGCGGCTGGCCAAGGCGCTCGGCGTGGAGGCGATGTCGCTCTACAACCACGTCTCGAACAAGGCCGACCTGGTCGACGGCATCGTGGAGCGGGTGTTCGGCCAGGTGGCGCCGGCCGACCCGGAGCTGCCGTGGCAGGAGCGGCTGCGCGTCATGGCGCGCAACATGCACCGGGCGTTCAGCCGCCATCCCGTGGTCCCGCTGGCGCTGGCGACCGACCGGTCCAACCCGACCTCGCCGCACGCCCTGAGGACCCTCGACGACCTGGTCGGCACGCTGTACGCGGCGGGCTTCGACGACCTCGGCGTCTGGCGGGCGCTGACCGCCGTGAACGCCCTGGTGTTCGGTACCCTGCTGCTGTCCACCGGCGGCTTCGACGGCGCCCCCGGCCGGCACGCCGGCGAGGAGCAGGTGGGCGTCTACATCCGCGCCCTCGCCCCCGACCGCCTGCCGCACTTCGCCAGGCTGCTGCGCTGGACGCGCGGCGGCGTCGACCCGGCCGCCGACTTCGAGCAGGCCCTGGACCTGCTGATCGACGGACTCGAGAAGGCCGTCGCCAACTAGTGGAACAAACTATTCCGTTCTGCTATAGTGGAGACATACCGAAAGGAGCTCCACATGGGCGACGACATCAGCGGCTGGGACGTTCTGGACGCCGCGCACGAGGCGCTGCGCAAGGCCGTCAGCGGCATCCCGGCCGGCGGCTGGGACCTGCCCACCCCCTGCTCGGAGTGGAGCGTCACCAAGGTCTTCAAGCACGCGGTCGGCGACCAGCTCGGCTTCGCCGCCACGCTCACGGGCGAGGGCGGGCCGGCGTTCAACCCGTTCGACCCGCCCGCCGAGCCGGGCGCGGACCCGTCGGCCGAGCTTGAGGACGCGCTGACGCGCGCGGCCAGGGCGTGGGCCGCGGTCGACCGCGACGCCGCCGAGGTGCCGACGCCGGTGCCGCCGAACAGGATGTCGCCGTGGATGGGCTCGACGGCCTGCGCGCTCGACGCGGCCGTGCACGCCTGGGACCTCGCCGTGGCCACCGGGCAGCCCTCGCCGCTGACGCCCGAGCTGGCCGGGCCGCTGCTGGAGGTCGCCCGGCAGATCGTCGACCCGCTGCGCCCGTGGGGCGCCTACGCCGAGGCCCTGCCGGACGCCCCCTCCGGCGACCCCTCCGGCGACACGGCCGCCGCCCTGCTGCGCTACCTCGGCCGCGACCCGCACTGGACCCCGGCCGCCTGATCCCCGGGCGCCCCGCCACCCGGCGGGGCGCCCGACGGGCTCAGGAGAACTTGGTCGCCGGACGCTCCTCGCGCTCGCCGTCGACGAAGATGTCCAGCTTCTCGTTGTAGAAGGCGATCAGCCCCGCCACGCGCTCGCTCTCGGGCAGCGGCGTGCGGTAGGACCAGGCCAGGTCCTTCTTCCCGTTGACCGTCCAGTACTCCGCCGTCCCCTTGTACGGGCAGTGCGTCGCGGTGTCGGTGTGCTCCAGCAGGTCGAGCCGTACGTCCGTCTTCGGCAGGTAGTAGCGGGCGGGCAGGCCCGTCTCGAACAGGATGCGGGCGTTGCGCGAGTCGGCCACGGTGACCCCGTCGACCTCGACCCGGATGTGCCGCGAGCTCGGCAGGATGTCCACCCGCGTGTACGGGTCGCGCGCGTGCACGTAGACCTCCTCGTCCTCCTCGAACCAGGCGTCCATCGCGTCCCAGTCGAAGCGGACGTGCCCGCGGATCTCCTCCAGCGGCGAGTCGTCGTAGACCAGCGCCGCCTCCGGAGCCTCGCCGGTGCCCGAGGTGACCGTGTGGACGGCGGCGTCCCCCCTGCTCGGGGAGTGCCTGGACGTGCCGGTCGGCTTGAGCGCCGCCTCCTCGACGTCCTGGAGGGGGAAGTAGTAGGTGGGGTAGAAGGGGCCTTCCCACACCAGCAGGGCCCGGGTCGTGTCGGCGACCAGCCGGCCGCCCAGATAGGTCCGCACGCGCTTGGCCGACCGCTCGACGCGGACCCGGCCCCGGTTCGTGGCATCCATGTTCGCGCCAACCCGCGCGGCGGCGGGGCTATTCCGGGCCATTCTGGACTGTTCTGGACTGTTCTGGACTGTTCTGGACTGTTCTGGACTGTTCCGGGCTGTTCCGGCCCCTCAGACCCCGAACAGCGCCAGCGTCGCCCACGTGGTGAGCGTGCCGGTGAACGCCCCCGCCGCGACCTGCGCCCACGTGTGATGGGCGAGGCGGACCCTGGCCCAGCACACCAGCGCCACCACGGCCGCGCCGGCGAGCGCGACGGGCAGGGCGGGCAGCACGTGCGCCAGCACCACCACCGTGCCCGCCGAGACGGCGGCGTGGAAGGAGATCTTCCAGCGGGTGGTGATCGGCACGGTCACCGCCAGGGCGACCAGCATCGCGGTCACGGTGGCCACCAGCAGCCGCGGCGCGCCCAGCACGACGAGCAGCGCGAGCGCGACCAGCACGGCGGCCACGGCGGCCAGCAGCGGGCCGGTGCGCCGGGCGCGGTCGACGATGTGGTGGGAGTCGAGCCGCCCCGAACGCACGCCGATCGCGATCACCGCCGCCGGCACGCCGCCGCAGAACGCCGAGGCCATCAGCCCCCAGGCGGCCCCGGCCCATCCCTGGGCGAGCAGGCCCACGGCGGGCGGCATGACGATCACCAGCACTTGTGGTGCCAGCAGGTTCGTCACCCGCTTCGCCACCAGGTCGGCCATCATGAGAGGAAAGATTACGCGATCATGGCGCCTGCCCGTTTCAGCGACGCCCCCGGCCGTTCCCGGAGAGCCGGGGTGTCTCAGCCCTTGCCCGCCGCGTTCACGATGCGGGTCGTGGACCGGTCGGGGATGGCCGCCATCTCCCAGCACTCCGCGCCCAGGATGGCCGCCGCCGTGGCCCGCGCGCCCGCGTGCGGGTCGCCCGCCGTGTGGGCCAGCGCCCCGGGACGCATCGGCGCGAGCAGGTCGATGTAGTCCTCGGGGCCATGGGCGTCGGGCGGCCCGGTCACCACGAAGACGCCGGACACGCAGCGCAGCGCGGCCAGCACCTCGGCCCGCTCCGCCGCCGGGTTGAACGGCCGGCTGGGCCCCTTCCACGCCCGCACGCGCGGATCGTCCTCCACGCCGACCACCAGAGGCAGCCCGCGGGCGGCCACGGCGCCCAGGTAGCGCACATGGCCCACGTGCAGGATGTCGAAGACGCCGGTCACGACCGCCGCCCCGGGCCCGTCGTACGGCTCCACCCAGACGGCCTCCAGGCTGCTCACGCGACCTCCTCCGACGGCCGGGCGAGTAGGCTGCTGTGCACGCTTTGCTCCCCCACGGGCCTAGACGACTCGTCGATCGCAGCGTACTCGGTCGCCGCGCCCGGTCGTGCAGGCGACCTTGGGAAAGAGCATTCCTACCTTTTCGCGATAATCTCCGGGCCCCCTCTCGGGCGTCTCATGACGTCACCTGATTCGGGGGAGGTCGCCGTGGCGTCACCGGACTCGCACCATGCCGACGGGGGTGAACCGCCCGGGGCCCGCGACCTCGCGGTGCGGCTCCCGGGGGTTCCGTCGCAGGTCTCGCGGGCCAGGGGGCTCGTGACGGCCGCGCTCGGCCGCGATCATCCCTTCCATGACGACGTGGTGCTGCTCACCAGCGAGCTGGCCACGAACGCGATCCTGCACACCAGGTCCGGGGACGGCGGCTCGTTCACGGTGTCGGTGTCCAGCTCGGACACGACCGTCCGGGTGTGCGTCGCCGACGGCGGCACGGACGGCCCTCCGTGCGTGTGCCGGACGGCTCCCCAGGCGACCAGCGGCCGGGGGCTGCCGCTGATCGAGGCGCTCAGCCACCGCTGGGGGTTCGTCCGCGAGGGGGGCTCGACGACCGTCTGGTTCGAGCTGACGCGGGAACGGGTGCCCGCCGGGATGGCCCGCTGAGGGGGGGCCGGGGCGGGCGGCGTCAGAGGTCGAGCCGGCACAACCCTTCGGCCAGCGCCTTGGTCGTGAGCCGGGTACGGCTGTCGCAGCCCAGCTTGGCGAAGATGTGCTCCAGATGGGTGGTCACCGTCCGCACGCTCAGCACCAGGCAGGCCGCGATCTGCGGGTTGGAGTCGCCGGCCGCGACCCGGGTGAGCACGTCGACCTCGCGGCCGGTCAGGTCGTAGGGCAGCGGGCAGGGCCGTTCGGCGGCGACCGCGCCCTGCAACGACCCCTGGTAGCCGACGCCGGCCCGCAGCAGCCGCACCTCGTGCCAGCGTCCGCCGCCGTCGAGCCACAGGCCGCGCCGGCTCAGCTCGCGCGAGTCGATGAACGCCCGCGCGAAGGCCGCCATGGCGGGGTCGTCCCACAGCTCGCGCGAGACCTCGTGGCCGGGCACCGCGCGGCGCTCGCCGAGCCGGTCGAAGGCGACCGCGCGGAAGTCGGGCGGCAGCCCGGCGGGGTCGATCACGCACCTGGTGAGGTCGGTGACGTGCGCGAGCATCGGGCTCACGGCGGCGACCAGGGCGCTGGTGAGCAGCGGGAAGGCGTCCTTGGCGGCCAGGTGCAGCAGGCCGGTGTAGCGGCCGTCGTCGGCGAGGAACAGCGGCGCGGTGAGCCCGGCCCGCCAGCCGTAGGGGGCCAGGTGGCGGCGGAAGTACCGTTCGGTGCCCGGCTGCGGCATGGGCACCGGCCGCCGTCCGGCGATGGCCGCGCGGCAGGCGTCGAGGGCGGCGTACTCCTCGGCGGCGTCGCGGTCGATGCGCCGGTGGCCGTCGGAGACGACGCTGTGGTGACGCCCGGTGGCGGGGTCGAAGGCGACGAACTCGTAGGCGTCGAGCGGGACCACCCGGCGCAGCGCCGCCATCGCCGCGTGCGCGCCGCCACCGCCCGCGACCTGGTAGCCGACCTCGGCGAACGCCTGCAACTGGCGGACACTCAAGGTGATCTCAGCCACGGCTCTTTTATATCATTTGCCATTCCTTGACCGGCTGTTGAAGATTTTCTTCACGCCGCCCGCGGTGTTAGAGTCTCCGGCATGCAGCGCGCTCTCGTCACGACGACGCCGGACACGGTCCCGGCGCGCTGATTCCATGCATCCCGGGCGGACGCCCGGGAGCTGGTCGTTCGCCCTTTCCGCGAAAAGGACGATCATGAACGACCACCGCAGGCTCGGCCGCGAGCTGGAGATCTTCGGCACCGACCCGCTGATCGGCTCCGGCCTCCCCTACTGGCTGCCCGCCGGGGCCGCCGTGCGCAAGGCCGTGGAGGACTACGTCCACGAGCTCGAACGCCGTCACGGCTACCTGCACGTCAACTCCCCCGTGCTCGGCAAACGCGAGCTGTACGAACGTTCGGGCCACTGGGCGCACTACGCCGAGGACATGTTCCCGCCCATGAACGTGGGCGGCGAGGAGTTCGTGCTGCGTCCCAGCCTGTGCCCGCACCACGCGCTGATCTACCGCTCACGCGGGCGCAGCCACCGCGACCTGCCGCTGCGCGTGGCCGAGCTCGGCGGCATGTACCGCTCGGAGCTGTCGGGCGTGCTCGGCGGCCTGACCCGGGTGCGCGCCATCCAGCTCAACGACGGTCACGTGTTCTGCGCGCCGGAGCAGGCGGCGGCCGAGGTGTCGGCCGCGCTCGACCTGATCGAGGCCGCGCACGCCCAGCTCGGCATCGAGGCCGCCCGCTACCGGCTCTCGCTGCGCGGCGACGGCGACAAGTTCGTGGACCACCCCGAGATGTGGGCCCGCTCGGAGGCGATCCTGCGTGACGTGCTCGGGGAGCGCGGCCGCGCCTATGACGAGGAACGCGGCGAGGGCGCCTTCTACGGCCCGAAGATCGACATCCAGATCGCCGACCCGGCGGGCCGCGAGAGCACCCTGTCGACCGTCCAGGTGGACCTGTACCAGCCCGAGCGCTTCGACCTGGCGTACGCGGGCGGGCGGCGTCCCGTCATGGTGCACCGCAGCGTGGTCGGCGGGCTCGAACGGCTGGTCGCGCACCTGATCGAGGTGCACGGCGGCGCGTTCCCCGCGTGGCTGGCGCCCGTTCAGGCGGTCGTGCTGCCGCTGTCGGACGCCGAGCTGCCGGCGGCCGGGGACGTGCTGCGACGGGCCGTGGCCGCCGGGCTGCGGGCCGAGCTGGCGCCGGCGGACCGGGGCAGCCTGGGGGCCAGGATCAGGGCGCACCGGCTGGTGCCGTACCAGCTCGTGGTGGGGCCGCGCGAGGTGGCCGACGGCGTGCCGGCCGTCCGGTCGAGGGACGGCCGCCAGATGGGCCCGGTGCCGGTCGAGAGACTGGCCGAGGACTGCCGGCCGCGCTTCTGAGCCCTGCCGCTCAGAGCCAGTCCTTCTTCTTGAAGATCACGTACAGCGCCACGGACGCCACCGCCACCAGCACCGACGACACCCAGAACCCCGAGATGTCCCCGGCCCCGGGGTAGGGCACGTTCTGGCCGTAGAAGCCGGTGATGGCGGTGGGCACCGCGATGATGGCGGCCCAGCTCGTCACCCGCTTCATGATCTCGTTGAGGCGGAAGCCCTGCTGGGCCAGCCGGGTCTCCCGGACGTTGGCGAGCATGTCGCGGATCGCCTCCACCCACTCGGCGACGCGCTGGACGTGGTCGTAGACGTCCTCGTAGTAGGGGGCCATCACCGGGTCGGCGACGAGCTCCTGGTCGCGGCGGAGCAGGGTGCCGAGCACCTCCCGCATCGGCATCGAGATCTTGCGGAGCCTGGCGGTGTTCTTGCGCAGGACGTACATGGCGCGCTGGAGCTTCCTGCCGTCGCGCGGCGCGTCGTCGAACAGCGACTCCTCCATGGCCTCGGCCTGCGCGTCGAGGTCCTGGACCAGGTCGAACTGGCTGTCCACGACGTAGTCGAGCAGGCCGTGCAGCAGGAAGGGGACGCCGTGCGAGGCCAGGCGGGAGGACGCGTCCCAGCGCCTGAGCACCTCGTCGATGTCGAAGCGGTCGTTCTCGCGAACGGTCACCAGGGCGTTGCGCGTGACGAAGACGTTCACCTCGACGGGGACGAGACGGTCCTCGTCGAGGTGGATGCCGTACACGGTGATGAACAGGTGGTTGTCGTAGACGTCCACCTTGGGGCGCTGGTGGTCGCTGAGCACGTCCTCGACGGCCAGCTCGTGCAGGCCGAGCTCCTCGCCGACCAGGTTGAGCTGTTCGGGGGTGGGCGAGCACAGATCGAACCAGACGGTGGCCTCGGGGTCGCCGACGTGGTCGGAGACCTCCTCGACGGGGAAGCCCTCCTTTTCGAGGACGCCGTTCCTGTACAGACGCGTGCGCATCAGGCGAGTGTGGCAAATCGCCGGGCATCACGCACGGCCGCTCCCCCCGGATCGTTGTTGAAGTAGACGTGGACGTCCCGCCATCCGGCCTCCGCCACCCTTCTCGCCCAGCTCCGCAGCGCCGCGTCGCCGTAGGAGGGGCGGGGCGCGGCCAGGCCCTCGTGCAGGCGCACGTACCCCCAGTCGGCGGTGCGCCACAGCGGCGTCAGCGGCCGGCCGAGCCGGTCGGCCCAGCACAGCGCGGCGCCCCGGGCGAGCAGCACCTCGCGCACCTCGCCGGTCCACCAGGAGTCGTGCCGCGGCTCCACCGCCACCCGCACGCCGCCGGGGAAGCACGCCAGGCAGCGGTCGAGCAGGGCGGGGTCGGCCCGCAGCGTGGGCGGCAGTTGCAGCAGCACCGGGCCCAGCTTCTCCTTGAGCTCCCCGGCGGCCCTCATCAGGCGGGCGACCGGCTCCTCGGGCTCGGACAGCCGCTTGATGTGGGTGAGGAAGCGGCTGGCCTTGACGGCCATCACGAACCCGGCGGGCGTGCGCTCCCGCCAGGCGGCGAACGTCTCCGGCGCGGGCAGGCGGTAGAAGGCGTTGTTGCTCTCGACGGTGGGGAACTCGGCCGCGTACGTCTCCAGCCACAGCCGCTGCGGCACCCCCTCCGGGTACAGCACGCCGCGCCAGTCCTTGTACTGCCATCCGGAGGTGCCCACCAGCGTCGCCACACCCGGCTCCTACCCCGGGCCGGGTGCGTTACTGTCGCAGTCCCGGAAGCCGAGGAGGATCTTTCACGCGATGGGCGCCGATCATTTCCACGCCCACGGCCACGGCCACTCCCACGGCCCGCCCGCCGCGCCGCCGTCGCGCCGGGCGGTCGTGGCGAGCCTGGCCGTGCTGGTGCCGCTGGCCCTGGCGACGCTGGCCTGCCTGGTGTGGCTCTGGCCCGCCGCGCAGGCCGCGCCGGACGGCCGGGACGGCCAGGAGGGGCGGGCGGTCGAGCGGGTCGAGGGCACGGTCACGTCGGTCACGCTCAGGCGCTGCCCGGCCGTCCAGGAAGGGATGCCCGTGCCCGACCCGGCCACCTGCGGCAACGCCGTCGTGCGGGTCGGCTCGGGGCCCGACGTCGGCCGCGACGTCACCCTGCGGCTGCCGGGCGGGCCGGGGGCGCAGCGGTTCACCGCGGGCGACGACGTGCTGCTGCTGCGGGCCGGCGACGGGGCCTACCAGCTCTCCGACCACGACAGGTCCACGACGTTGTGGCTGCTGGGGGGCGCGTTCGCGCTGGCGGTGATCGCGTTCGGGCGGTGGCGCGGGGTGACGGCGTTGGTGGGGCTGGCGGTGACGTTCGGGCTGCTGCTGACGTTCGTCATCCCGGCCATCCTGGCGGGCGAGCCGCCGATGCTGGTCGCCGTCGTGGGCTCGGCCGCGATCATGCTGACCGTGCTCTACCTCACCCACGGCTTCTCCCTGACCACGTCGATGGCCGTGCTCGGCACGCTGGCCAGCCTCCTGCTGACCGGGCTGCTGTCGTACGGGGCGCTCGGCCTGGCCCGGCTCAACGGCGTCACCGACGACAGCGCGCTGACCCTGGGCATGAGCCTGTCGATCGACACCGAGGGGCTGCTGCTGGCCAGCATCATCATCGGGGCGCTGGGCGTGCTCGACGACGTCACCGTCACGCAGGCGGTGACGGTGGGCGAGCTGGCCGCGGCCAACCCCTCCTACGGCTTCGCCCGCCTGTACCGGGCCGCGGGGCGCGTCGGCCGGGCCCACATCGCCTCGGTGATCAACACGATCATCCTGGCGTACGCGGGGGCGTCGCTGCCGCTGCTGCTGTTGTTCAGCATCGGCGGGCAGCCGCTCGGCGACGTGCTGACCACGCCGGTCGTGGCCCAGGAGATCGTCCGCAGCGTCGTGGGCACGCTCGGGCTGATCGCCGCCGTGCCCATCACGACCGCGCTGTCGGCCCTGGTGGCCGCCCGCGGGGCGCGGCGGGAGGGGGCGCCGCCGGCCGACCAGTTCACCAGGCCCGTACGCACCGGGGGCCCGCTCACCCGGCCCGCCCGGCACCGCCGCTGAACGGGCCGCGCGGCCTCCTCCGAGCTGGAGCCGGAATCGAGGCTCAGCCGACCTCGGCGCTGCCGTCCACGCGCAGCTTGCGGCGGGCGCGTTCGTAGAAGGTCGTGCCGACGCGGACCACCTTGGCCGCCCCGGGCCAGGCCGTGACCGTCACGGTGTCGCCGGGGCACAGGTGGCCGACGACCCGGCCGTCCACCTCGACGGCGAGCCTGCCGCTGGTGGGCAGCACCTCCAGCGTCACCTCCTCGTCGGCGGGCAGCACCAGGGCCCGGTTGAAGGAGGAGTGGGCGGCGGCGGGCACCACGAGGATCGCCTCCACCCGGGGCGAGACGATCGGGCCGCCGGCCGAGAAGCTGTAGGCGGTGGAGCCGGTGGAGGTGGCCACGATCACGGCGTCGGCGGACAGGCTCACGAACGGGCTGCCCGACGGCGTCACCGACACGCCGGCCAGCCCCTCGCCGGGGATGCGCACCAGCGCGATGTCGTTGAACGCCGTCACCCCGACCCCGGCGACCTCGCTCCTGATGGCCATCCGGGGCTCGATCGTGTACTCGTGGCGGTCGATGGCCGACAGCGTGCCGGCCAGCTCGTCGACGTCGATCTCGGCCAGGAACCCGAGCTTGCCCAGGTTCACCCCCAGGATGGGCGTGGGCCGGCCGGCCAGCAGCCGCATGGTGCGCAGCATCGTGCCGTCGCCGCCGAGCCCCACCAGCAGGTCGGCCCGCTCGACCAGGGTGACCGCGTCGACCGGCACCGCGCTGCAGTCGATGCGCCCGACCTCCTCGGGCAGCCCGAGCACGGTGGCCCCCTTGTCCGCGGCCCAGCGCAGGATGGTGTCGATCGCCTTCTTGGAGTCGCGCTGGGGATGCAGCACCAGCCCGACCGTCCCGACCATGCCCATGCGACCAGCCTAAACGGT
Organism: Nonomuraea sp. NPDC001699; assembly: GCF_053596455.1. Classification (NCBI taxonomy): domain Bacteria; kingdom Bacillati; phylum Actinomycetota; class Actinomycetes; order Streptosporangiales; family Streptosporangiaceae; genus Nonomuraea; species Nonomuraea sp. NPDC001699. The sequence goes on from NZ_JBSFGF010000009.1 coordinate 254,637, forward strand.
GACGTTCCAGTACATCGCAGGCGGGCCCTGAGCACCCGGCGGCTCCGCTAACGTCGGAGGCATGCGGCTTCATGTGGGATGCGCGATGTGGACGCACACACCGTGGAACGGACGTTTCCTGCCCCATCCGCTCCCGCCGGGAGAGCGCCTGCGCGCCTACGCCACCTGGTGCGACGCGGTCGAGGGCAACACCACGTTCTACGCCACCCCCGCCCGCGCCACGGTGGAGTCGTGGGCCCGGCAGATCGACCCCGACTTCCGCTTCGTGGTCAAGCTGCCCAAGTCCATCACCCACCACCACCGGCTGACCGGCGCCGAGCAGGACCTCCACGCCTTCCTCGACGCCATCGAGCCGCTCGGCCCGCGCGCGCACGCCCTGTGGGCGCAGTTACCGCCCGCCTTCGGACCGGCCGACCTCGGCACGCTGGCGGCCTTCCTGCGGCGGCTCCCCCGCTCCCACCGCTACGCCGTGGAGGTGCGCCACCGCGCCTTCTTCGAGGACGCCCGCCAGGCCGGGCTACTGGAGCGGGTCCTGGCCGCGGCCGGCGCCGAGTGGGTGCCGTTCGACACCGTGACGCTGTTCCGCAGCCCGCCGACCAGCGACGCCGAGCGTGACGCGTGGACGAAGAAGCCGCGCGTGCCGCGCCGCACCCGCGCGCTCACCGGCCACCCGATCGTCCGCTACCTGGGCCGCGACTCCGTCGAGGCCACGGTGGAGGGCTGGCGGGGATGGGTGGCCACGGTCGCCGGGTGGCTGCGCGAGGGCCGTTCCCCCACCGTGTTCGTCCACACGCCCGACAACGCCGACGCGCCGATGCTCGCCCGCCGCTTCCACGACGAGGTGCGCGCCCTGGTGCCCGAGCTCCGGCCGCTGCCCGAGCCGATGCCCGCCGAGCCGCCCACGCTGTTCTGACCGGCCGCCGCGCTCACCGGCCGCCCGGCCGCTCGCGCAGCGTGTAGCGGATCGGCAGGTGCTTGAGCCCGCCCACGAACGTGGTGGCCACCCAGGCGGGCTCGCCGTCGAACTCGACGCTCTCCAGCCGCGGCAGCAGCTCGGCGAACAGGGCCCGGATCTCCATGCGGGCGAGCGCGGCCCCGAGGCAGAAGTGCACGCCGGAGCCGAAGGCCAGGTGCCGGTTGGGGTCGCGGCCGGCGTCGAACCGGAACGGCTCGGCGAACACGTCCTCGTCCCGGTTGGCCGACGGGTACGACAGCAGCACCGACTCGCCCCGCCTGACCGGCGTGCCGCGCACGTCCGTGTCGGCGGCGGCGGTGCGCATGAACTCCTTCACCGGGCTCACCCACCGGATCATCTCCTCGGCCGCCAGCGGCAGCAGCCCGGGGTCGCGGCGCAGCCGCCGCAGCTCGCCGGGGTGCCGGATGAGCGCCTCCAGGCCGCCGGCGATGGTGGAGCTGGTGGTGTCGTGCCCGGCGGTGGCGATGATCACGTAGTAGGAGGCGGCGTCGAGGTCGCTCAGCGGGCGGCCGTCCACGCGGGCGTTGGCGATCTCCGAGGCGAGGTCGCCGGTGGGCCTGGCCCGGCGGGCGGCGGTCAGTTCGCGGAAGTAGGCCAGCAGGTCGGCCAGCACGGCGGTGTGGTCCTGGGCGGTGCCGCCGCGCCGGTTGTCGCTGTCGTCCTGGCCGAACAGCTCCTGGGTGAGCCGCAGCATGCGCGGGAAGTCGGACTCGGGCAGGCCCAGCAGCGACAGGATGACGTAGAGCGGGTAGTGCACGGCGACCTGCCGGGCGAAGTCGCAGGAGCCGCCGTGGGCGGTCATGCGGTCGACGTAGCGGCGGGCCAGGTCGCGCACGCGCACCTCCAGGGAGCGCATGGCCCTGGGCCTGAACCAGTCGGCGGCGACGGCCCGCACGACGCGGTGCTCGGGCTCGTCCATGTGGACGAGCGTCTTGAGGCCGGTGCCGCGCGCCCGCTGCTCGGCCAGGCGCGCGTCGATCTCCGCGCTTCTCAGCACGGGACGCGGGGCGCTCAGCCACAGGGCCTGGTTCCGCTCGATCTCCAGCAGGTCCGCGTGCCGGGTGACGGCCCAGAAGGGGTTGTAGCCGGGCACCTCCACGCGGTGCACGGGCGACTCGCGGCGCAGCAGTGCCAGGGCCTCGTGCAGCCGGGTCTCGTCGGCGTACGCGGCGGGCGTGGCGAACACGTGCCCGGCCTCCTCCACGGACATGGTCGCGGTCACGGGCGGGCCCTCCTCTCGATGCGGGGGTAGTGCGGCCAGGAGAGCCATTCCCCCGGAGCGAGTGCGTCATTCGGCCCTCCTGCCGGGCCCGGCAGGGCAAGATCGGACGCAGCGTCCCCGCAGTCGAGTGCAGCAGTGGAGTGGAGTGGACATGACGGCTACCGCCGAGTCGTTACGGCAGGCCTCCGGCGGCGCGACCGCCCGGCTGATGGGCGTCGAGGAGGAGTACCTGGTCGTCGATCCGGCCACCCGGGCGGTGGCGCCGGGGGCGGCGGCCGTCGTCGAGCGCGCCGCGACCGGTCTGGGCGACCGGGTCTGCACGGAGATCACGCAGTTCCAGGTGGAGGCCAAGACGGCGCCCTGCGCGAGCCGGACCGAGCTGGACGGCGAGCTGCGGCGGATGCGCGAGGTCGTGGCCGCCGCCGCGCGCGCCGAGGGCCTGGCCGTGGTCGCCTCCGGCACACCGGTGATCGGCGACGTCGTCCCGCCGCCGATCACCGAGCACCCCCGGTACGGCGTCGGCATCGACAACTACCGCGCCCTGCACGACGAGCAGGCCATCTGCGCCGGTCACGTGCACATCCACGTGCCGGACCGGGAGCAGGCCGTGCTGGTCTGCAACCACGTGCGGCCGTGGCTGCCGGTGCTGCTCGCGCTCATGGCCAACTCGCCCTTCTGGGCCGGTCGCGACACCGGTTACGCGGGCTGGCGGGTGCTGGCCTGGGGCAAGTGGCCGGTGGCCGGGCCGCCGCCGTACTTCGGGTCGCTGGAGCACTTCGAGCGCACGGTCGCGGCGCTGACCGACAGCGGCGCCCTGGTCGACCCCGGGACGCTCTTCTGGGACGTGCGCCCGTCGGCCCGGCTGCCCACGGTGGAGGTGCGGGTGGCCGACGTGCCCGCCTCCACCGAGGAGTCGGTGTTCCTCGCGCTGGTGGTGCGGGCGCTGGTCACGGTGTCGCTGCGCAAGGTGGAGGACGGCGACCCGGGCCCCGAGGTGCCCGGCGAGCTGCTGCGCGTGGCCTACTGGCGGGCCGCCAGGGACGGGCTCGGCGGGGCCGGCGTCGATCCGTTCACGGGGGCGGCGCGGCCGGTCGCCGAGCTGGTGGAGGGGCTGCTGGAGCACGTCGGGCCCGCGCTGGCGGCCGCCGGCGACCTGGAGGCGGCCGCGCGGGGATGGCGGTCGCTGCGCGAGGGCGGGGGCGGCGCCGACCGCCAGCGGGCCGCGCACGCCCGGCGCGGGGCGCTCGCCGACGTGGTCGACGATCTCGTGACCCGCTTCTCCCCCGACGCCTGAGGCCGGGCGGCCTACGGCTGGAGCCGGGCGGCCAGGAACGCGCGCAGGGGCTCGGCGTGGCGGGCCGGGTCGCGCCAGCGGGCCTGGAGGTCCTCCAGGAGGTGCTGCTCGGCGACCGGCTCGCCGTGCCGCCAGGCCCGGACGACGGGATGCAGGAAGGCGCACTCGTCGGCCCGCTCGGGGGTGGGGTGGCGCTGGATGGCGAACACGTCGGCGCGGTCGCGCGGCCCCCAGCGCAGGGTCAGCGTGAGGCACAGCTCGTCGGCGGCGAAGCGTTCGCGGGCGTAGTCCTCCGGCAGGTCCTCGTAGTGGCGCACGACGCCGCCGGGGCCCAGCACGTACGCGTCGGACAGGTACTCGAACTGGGTCCACAGCGCCGAGCTGTGGTTGACCCGGTCGAGCATCGACGTGGTCAGCGCGCCGGCGTCGGCGGGCAGCTCGCGGACCGGCAGCGGCCTGCCCTCGTAGCGTTCGAGGAGCAGGGCGGTCAGGGAGCGCAGGTTGTAGCGGAAGCCGTCGATGAACGCGGAGGAGGCCCGTTTGAAGTCGCGGGCCTGCATGAGGGTGCCGGCGAAGTACAGGCCCTCGACGTCGGCCGACTGGAAATCGGGACGGATCGCCGGCATCCGGCCGTTGGGCGTCAGCGCGGGACGGCAGGAGTCGCCGAACAGGCCGGTGTCCATGGTGAAGCCGGTGCAGCGCAGGACGGCGTCGTAGTCGAGCAGCGCCTGCTCGCCGTCGGCCAGCGTGTACGTGATCGCGGCCCTGATCGCGCCGCCCTCGCGCCAGAGGCGGTCCACGGTGCACTCCAGCACGCCGTGCAGGGTCTTGAACCAGTAGCTGTCCAGGAAGGCGCCGTACTGGCCGCGGACGTGGCCGGGGTGCTTGCTCGTCCAGGCCAGCCGTACGGGGCTCGGGCTGGCCAGGTGGATGACCGCGGCGTGCGGGAGCAGCGCCTGGGCGGTCTCGAAGGCCGAGTTGCCCTTGCCGATGACCAGGACGCGCCGGTCGGCGAACTCCTCGCCGTCGACGGGGACGTCCTCGTAGCCGGTGGCCAGCTCGATGCCCGGGATGTCGGGGATGTGAGGGCCACCCCAGCCGGTCGCGACGATCAGGCAGTCGGCGCGGACGACCTGCCCGCCGGCGCGGACGACGAAGCCCTCGCCGTCCTTCTCCACGCGCTCGACGGCCGTCGAGTACCGCACCCGCAGCCCGTGGACGCGCTGGAAGTCGGCCAGGTAGCGGACCAGGTCGTCGGCGTGCGGGAAGTACTCCTGGGAGTACTGCGGGAACATCAGGTCGGGCTCGTCGTTGAGCAGGGAGTTCCAGTCCCAGCGGAGCTGGATCTCCCGCTCCTTCTCGCCGGTGTGCACCTTGTTCAGCGAGATGAGCCGCCGGTGGCGCGGGTAGCGGCGGAAGAAGCCGCCGGGCGCGTCCTCGCGTTCCAGGGTGAGGTAGTCGGCCCCGGCGCGCTGCAGGAAGTAGCTGAGCTGCAGCCCGCCGGGTCCCGCGCCGATGATCACGAACCGGTGGTGTTCCTCGGTCATCAGCCCTGCTGTCCCGCCGCCGGTGGGACGGTCGTGTAGCCGTGTTCGAGGATGCGCTGTGCGGCCAGGTCGTAGCCGGCGGGGTCGTCGGGGGCGCGCGTGCCCAGGCCGTCGACGTACCGGTTGAACATGCAGAACGCGGCCGCGATCAGCACGGTGTGGTGCAGTTCCTTGTCGGTGGCCCCTTCGGCCCTGGCCGCGGCCACCAGCTTGTCGGTGACGTCCCTGCCGCTCTGCTGCACGGCGGCGGCGATGGCGAGCAGGGCGCGGAGCTTGGGCGGGACGGGGGCCGTGTCGGGGTCGGCGCGGACCTGGTCGACCAGGGTCATCCCTTCGGGGAGCTGGGCGGCGGCGAACGCGGCGTGCGAGGCCGTGCAGAACCGGCACTCGTTGAGCCCCGACACGTAGGCCGCGATCAGTTCCCGTTCGCCGCGGCTCAGCGTGCTGTCGCCCCGCAGGAGGACCTCGGCCAGCGCGTTCATCGGTGCGGCCGTCTCCGGGCTGAACTGGAAAAGTCCGCGGATCCCTGGCTCGTCGGAATCGAGGGCGATATGGGGCATGCAAGCTCCCAGCGATGCGGTTTTCTCCTAGTCTGCACACTCCTGCAAATTGCGCAAGATCTCCTTTAATCCGCCTCCTTCTTGTCTCCTGCAACTGACGCGCGTAATGTCACGGACGCCACCTAAACCCCGTTTGTGACTGGGCGGTCGTCATGGATGAGCATCCCCACATCACCGTTGCCAGCAATACCTACGACGCCATTGCCAAGGGCGACCTGGAGGACCTTCGCCGGCTGCTCGCCGACGACGTGATCTTCCATGTCCCCGGTCGCGGCCCGATGGCCCGCGACTACTCCGGCAAGGAAGCCGTGCTCGGCTACCTGGCCGAGCTGCTGCAGTCCACCACCGGCACGTTGCGCCTGGAGCCGGAGTCCTATCTCGTCGGCGGCGACCAGGTCGCCGCGGTCCTGCGCATCCGCGGCGAGCGCGAAGGCCGTTCGCTGAACGACCGCGGCATGCAGTTGTTCAGGATCACCGACGGGAAGATCAGCGAGCGCTGGAGCTTCCCGCTCGACCCCTATTCGGTGGACGAGTTCTTCGGCTGACCGCACGACGCCCGACGGCGCCGGACGGGGCCGCTCAGCCGGCCTCGTCCAGTGCCTCCGCCAGCGACTCGTCGTTCCACACCTTCACGTATCCGCTGGTCAGGCGGGCCCTGTCGGCGTAGTGGCCGGGGTCGTCGGTGGCCAGCGTGGCCAGGCCGTCCACGTACCGGTTGTACATGCAGAAGGCCGCCGCGATCAGCACCGTGTCGTGGATCTCCAGGTCCGTGGCGCCCTCCTCGCGGGCCGCGCGCACGTGCTCGTCGCCGACCTCCCGCCCGCTCCGCTGGACCGCGCCGGCGATGGCCAGCAGGGCCTTGAGCTTGCCGGAAAGGGGGGCCGCCGCCGGATCGGCGCACGTCTCGTCGACCAGCGTCATGCCGTCCGGCGCGCGCACGGCGGCGAAGGCCGCGTGGGTGTGGAAGCAGAACCGGCACCGGTTCAGCGACGACACGTACGCGGCGATCAGCTCGCGCTCGCCGCGGGTCAACGGGCTCTCCCCGCACAGCAGCACCTCGGAGAGCAGGGTCAGCGGTTCGGCCGCCTCGGGCCGGTAGCGGAACAACCCCCGGATGCCGGGCTCGTCGGATATCAGCTGGATATGCGGACGATTCCCGCCCGCGTGATTGACGAATTCACGCCGCTCGGCGTCGCGCGAGACGGATCGTAATGCTGAATTTCCCATTCGGCCCTCCAACGTCCGTTTGCCTGCCTATGGCATCCAGTGTGCGGGTTCACCGTGCGCGGATTCCGCCACGGAACGACCAGGAAGTTGCGTACCGCTGACCACTTGATGTCAACGGCGCCGATGGAATTACCGCCCGCAATCCGGTCGCCGGGCGCTCCGGCGCGCCGACCGGGCCTCTGACCAGCGATAACAGCAGGTGACGATACCCTGGCGAACAGTAGCTGGCGGACAATCCGGGGGCAGGGCATGAAGATCGGCATCATCGGCGCGGGGAACATCGGCGGCACGCTCACCCGGCGCCTGACCGAGCTGGGACACGAGGTGGCGGTGGCCAACTCGCGCGGCCCGCAGACCCTGGCCGACCTGGCCGCCGAGACCGGCGCCACACCGGTGACCGTCGAGGAGGCGCCCCGGGGAGCCGACGTGGTCGTGGTCACGATCCCCCAGGGCAAGGTGCCCGAGCTGCCCGACGACCTGTTCGGCGACGTCACCGGCGGCCTGACCGTCGTGGACACCGGCAACTACTACCCCCAGCGCGACGGCAGGATCGACGAGATCGAGGCCGGGATGCCGGAGAGCCGATGGGTCGAGCAGCAGCTCGGTCACCCGGTGGTGAAGGCGTTCAACAACATCTACGCCGACCACCTGGGCCACGGCGGCCGCCCCTCCGGCAGCCCCGGACGCATCGCCCTGCCCGTGGCCGCCGACGACGAGCGCGGCAAGAAGATCGTGATGGCCCTGGTGGACGCGCTCGGCTTCGACCCGGTCGACGCCGGCGGGCTCGACGAGTCGTGGCGGCAGCAGCCGGGCAGCCCCGTCTACACCACCGACAAGGACGCCGAAGGCGTCAGGGAGGCCCTGGCCCAGGCCCGGCAGGAACGCACCCCGGAGTGGCGCGCCTGACCGGAGCCGGTGTGAGGGGCCGGCGTCAGGGGCCGGCGTCAGGGGCGGCCGATGCGCAGCAGCATCATGGCGATGTCGTCGGCACGGTGGCCGACGGACGCCGCCGTTCCGATCATGGTCTCGGCCACGTCGGTGAGCGGCTGGTCCGGCGACGGGGCGAACCCTGCGGCCAGGCCGCCGATGGCCTCGCCGAGGTCGCGTCCGGGCACCTCGACGAGCCCGTCGGTGTAGAGGGCCAGCACCGAGCCGGGCGGCAGGTCGAGCTGGGTGGTGGCGTACTCGGCGCCGGGGTCGATGCCGAGCAGCACCCCGGGGGCGGTCTCCACCACCTGGGCGGGCTCCCCGGGCCGGCGCAGCAGCGCCGGCAGGTGGCCCGCGCCGGCCACGCAGGCCGTCCCCCGGCCCAGGTCGATGCTGATGTAGAGGCAGCTCGTGAACCGGTCGGGGGCCAGCTCGTTGAGCAGGCGGTTGGTGTGCGCGAGCACCTCGCCGGGGTTGGCGCCCGCCGTCGCGTGGGCGTGGATGGCGGTACGCACCTGGCCCATCAGCGCGGCGGCGGTGACGTCGTGCCCCTGGACGTCCCCGATGACGGCGGCGGCCACCCTCTCCTCCAGCCGGATGAGGTCGTAGAAGTCGCCGCCGATGTCCATGCCGGGCGTGGCGGGCAGATAGCGGGCGACCACCTCCAGCCCGGGGACGCCGGGCAGGGTGCGCGGCAGCAGGCTCGCCTGCAGGGACTGCGCGAACTGGTGCTTGACGTCGTAGAGGCGGGCACGCTCGAACGCCTGGGCGATGAGCCCCCCGAGGGCCGTCAGGCTGGCCCGCTCGTCGGTGGTGAACCGGTGGGGACGGTCGTAGGCCAGGATGCACATGCCGGCCGTACGCCCGCCGACGGTCAGCGGCAGGAACGCCCAGGCCGACAGGTCGTCCGACCTGATCGCGTCCGGGTACGTCGCGCGCAGCTCGGCCCAGGTGCCGAAGAAGGCCGGCGCCCCGGCGGCGAGGGGGTGATCGGGCGCGAGCTGCCCGATGGGCCGTCCCTCGTACTCCTCGACCGCCTGCTCGCTGTATCCGCGGGAGGCGGCCACGTGCGTGCGCCCGCCCCTTGACGTGAGGATGGCCAGGGCCTGCACGTGGTAGGCGGGCATCACGTGGTCGGCGACCAGGTTGATCACCTCCTGGGCGGTGACGGCCCGCGCCAGGGTGGTGGCCAGGTGCAGCATCTCGTGCAGCGCGACCAGGCGCGGCGGCCGGTCGGCGGCGGCGAGCTGGTCGGGCATGACGGGACGCGGGTCGCGGGCCATCGTGCTCGGCGTGACGCGCACGGTGACGCCGGCCAGGCCCGGATAGAGGTGGAAGGCCAGCCACTGGCCGCCCGGGTTGCGGGTGGTGAAGTAGGTGACCTCCTGGCTGACCACCGCGGCGCGGTAGCGGTCCTCGTAGGCAGGGTCGTCCAGCCAGGTCAGGGCGTCCCAGGGCCGCTTGCCGATCAGCTCGCCGGCCTCGGCCTGCAGCAGCTCCTCGGCGGGGGCGGTGAGCAGGACGAGCCGGCCCTCGACGTCGAGCATGCAGTAGCCCTCGGGCAGCCGGTTGAGGCAGGTCAGCAGGAGGTCGTCGCCGCCGGGCGGCTCCCTGGTCAGCACGCGCGGCTGGTGCCCCGGCGGCACCGGCCGGTCCCCGCGTGGGACGATCTCGGCCAGGTCGGCGCAGGTGGCGGTCAGGACGTCGAGGTGCCGCCGGGTGGGCCGGCCCGCCGGGGCGGGCGGCCAGAGCAGCATCATGGCCCCCCGCACCTCGCCGTCGCGGTCGACCAGGGGCGCGGCGGCCAGCGCGAACCCGTACGGGAAGGCCAGCGCCACGAGCGGGAACTCGCGGGCCATGGACTCCCGGTCGGGCACCCACACCAGCCGCCGCTGCCGGACCGCCAGCGCGATCGGCGACTGGTCGGTGGATCTGATCAGGACCCACGAGCGCGAGAAGGGCTCGGGGAGCCCCGACTCGGCCTCCATCATCAGCAGGCGCCCGTCCTCGGCCAGGGCGAAGAGCACGCACACGTGCGCCTGCGTGCTGATGGCCGCGCCGAGCAGCAGCCTGTCCTGGTGCGCGTCGCGGATCAGGCCGCCACCGCCACTGCCACCGTCACCGTCGCTGCTGCCGCCGCCTTCACCGTCTCCGCCGTCGGCGCCGTGGCCGTGCGGCGGGTCGGGAGGTGGCGGCTGGTGGGGGATATCTCCCATGAAATCAGGCTATGCAAGCTCTATGTCCGGAAATATTTACTCTCCGTAAGGGATGAGCAAAGTGTTCCGCCGCTTGCTCAGGCGAGCGGGCCGAGGTACGTCCCGCCCGAGACGTCGATGGTCTGACCGGTCACCCACCGCGCCGCGGGGCCGGCCAGGAACCCGACCACGTCGGCGACGTCCTCGGGCTCGCCGAGCCGGCCGAGCGCGGTGATGGACTCCAGCCCGGCCACCACCTCGGGGATGGAGGTGTAGCCCGCCGTCATGTCGGTCCGCACGGCGCCGGGGGCGACCGTGTTCACGGTGATGCCGCGCCTGCCCAGCTCGTTGGCGAGCGTCGGGGCCATCGCCTCCAGCGCCGCCTTGCTGATCGTGTAGCCGATCTGCGTGGTGACGGCGAACCTGCTGGCCGTCGAGCCCATGTTGATGATGCGTCCGCCGTCGTTGAGCAGCGGCAGGGCGCGCTGGATCACGAAGAACGGGGTGGTGACGTTGATGGTCATCACCCGCTCGAACTCCTCCGGGGTCAGGTGGGCGATCGGGGCCGTCGAGGCGATGCCCGCGTTGTTGACCAGGATGTCCAGCCCGCGTCCGCCCAGCTCGGCCGTCAGGCCCTCGAACAGCCTGTCCACCGCCCCCTCGACACCCTCGGCGCCGAAGCGGGCGCGGACGGTGAACGCCTGGCCGCCGGCGTCCTCGATCAGGGCCACGGTCTGCTTGGCCGCCTCGTCGTCGCCGCCATAGTGCACGGCCACCAGCGCGCCCTCGGCGGCCAGCCGCAGCGCCACCGCCCGGCCGATGCCTCGAGAGCCGCCCGTCACCAGCGCCGTCCTGCCCGTCAGCATGCCCATTGTTCGCTCCCCACGTGTGTGGCCTGTGCTCCGCGGTCGCGGAGACAGGTCAACAGTGGCGGGGGCGGCTCACCGCGTACTCACCGCCGGCTCACCGCCGTCGGGGCGGGTCGTCGTGCCTAGCTCGCGGCGGGCGAGGAGTCGCCGCCCTGCCAGGGGCGCAGATGGGTGGCGAGGGGCAGGCGCATGCGCAGCCGCAGCCTGCTGCCTCCTTGCGGATGGTCGATGCCGACCTCGTCGCACAGCCGGTGGATCAGCCACAGGCCGAGCTGCCGTCCCGTGCCCGTGGGACGCGTGAGGCGGGCGTCGGCCAGATGCTCGGCCCGAAGACGCCCGGCGGTGTCGCAGACGTCGACCGTGAGGACGGCGGCGTCGGTGTAGGCCGTCACCGTGCCGCGCCCGCCGCCGTGCTCCAGGACGTTCGCGGCGGCCTCGTTGACGGCGAGCACCAGGTGGTCGAGCCGCGCGCCGGACAGCCCCGCGTGGCGGGCGTAGACGCGGACCAGGTCACGGATGAGCGCGAGATTGTTGGTGATGGTGCACCGCAGGTGGAAGGGGGCGTGCATGGCCCGCCCCTACCGCGTGCGGGGGTGGCGACGGCGTAAGGCGCTCGATCGAGGGCAGGGACTGAGATGACCGAGTAAACGAGCCGAGCCGGGCGCGCTGGCTGCGCCCCCGTCCAGCTCACCGGCGGCCCGCGCCGCGGTGACCTGGCCGGTGCCTGGCGGAAAGGGTTGATCGCCCGACATCTGCTTCTCCCTCTGCCCGATGTGCCGACGCTGTGTGGACGCGCGGCGCGCCGGGCGATCTTGTTTTCGGCGATCTGTCAGGGGCGCCCGTACCCTCCCGTGATCGAGGACGTGGCGCGGCTCGGCTCTGCCCTGAGACGACCGCAAATAGGTGTGATTTCGATGACCGACCAAACCGGCGGCCCTGCTGACGTGCTGCCCATGGTGCACCCCTTCGGCCTGCGCGTGCGCGGCGAGATCGACCACCATGGACGGTCCGCGCTGGCCCGAGCGCTGGCGTGGGCGTTACGCATCGGCGAGACCGACCTCCATCTGGACCTGTCCGAGCTTACCTTCATCGACGCCGGCGGGCTGCGGCTGATCATGAGCGCGGCCACCGGCCTGCCGCCGCCGCGACGGCTGGTGCTCCAGAACGCCTCGCCCACGGTGCGCGAACTGCTGGCGCTGCTCGGCTGGCGTCTGGGGCCCGACGATCAGCTTTACGAGGTGGTCGGCGAGTCCCATCCCCACGGCCCCGACCCGGCACCCTCGCCTCCGTCCTTGGAGTCCTAGGAGGGCGCGCCCCCACGGGCGCGTCCGCGGGCCGTCCTGGGGGGCACGCGTTCCCGCGGCCTCAGGACGGCCAGCCGCGCGGCCTGGTCCAGGTCGCGGCCTCGGCCGGGCCGTCGTCCGGCGGGAACAGGCGTGACAGCCGGGTGATGTCCAGCAGGCGCGCCAGCGGCCCGTGCACCCCGACCAGCCGGACCGTGCCGCCGCGCCGCTCGGCCTGCCGCTGGCCGACGAGCAGGGCCCAGAGGCCGCACGAGTCGCAGAAGGCCAGGTCGGTGACGTCGATCACGACCTTCGGACGGTCCGCTTCGAGGAGTGCGGCGAGCGTACGGGCCAGGGGCATCCGGGTCACGCGGTCCAGCTCGCCGTCGAGGTGCACGACGTGGCAGCCCGGCAGACGCTGGACGTTGATCGCTAACTCTGTCATGACGGAGAATCCAGAGCTCGGCGACATCGGACATCGGCCGCTCCTACCCCTCGGCGGCGTCCTCGCTCCTCCAACCGCGCGAGGTGAGCACGATGTGGCCCAGCCACCACAACCGCGCCCGGTGTCGTCCGGACGGATGAGCGCTCGTCACAGCCGTCCCGGACGTATAGTGAGTTGGGTGACTGACTCAACGAGGACCCGGTCCCGGGGGGCCGACAAGCGGCGCAGGCTGATGGCCGCCGCCGCCCGCGTCCTGCACGAGCAGGGCGTCGAGCGGACGACCATCGCCGACATCGCCGAGGCCGCCGGCGTGCCCGTGGGGAACGTGTACTACTACTTCAAGACCAAGGACGAACTGATCCTGGCCGCGCTGTCCGAGCACGCCGGGCACCTGGCCGAGCTCACCGCCGAACTCGACCGGCTACCCGACCCGCGCGCCCGGCTCAAGGCCATGGTGGACGCCTGGGTGAGCCGGCGCGACGTCGCCGCCCGGTACGGCTGCCCCACCGGCACCCTCGCCGCCGAACTGGACAAACGCGCCGAGGGCGGCCTCGACGTCGAGGCGGGCCGGGTCATGCGGCTGCTCCTCGACTGGTCGGAACGCCAGTTCCGGGCCCTCGGCCTGCCCGACGCCGACGATCTCGCGCTCACCTTCGTCGGCGCCTACCAGGGCATGTCGCTGCTGGCCAACGCCCTGCGCGATCCCGAGATCATGACCCGTCAGGGCGCCCGCCTGGCCCAGTGGCTCGACTCCCTCCCCACCGGCGGACAGGAGTCCTGACCCTCGTCCGGGGCCACCCGGCGAGATCCCGCCGGGTGGCTCCGGCAAAGAGCCTGGCTGGTGCGGCGTGTCGGGGAGGCGGGCCGGGCGGAGGCCGCCGATCCTTGCTGAAGGCGGGGCAAAGAGGGTGGTCATGAACTTCGCGCGGATCGTGGAGGCGATCGGCCAGGCTGTCGATCTCGCGGGCGTGGCGATCATCGTGCTGGGTGCGCTGGCCGCCACCGTGTCCTTCGTCCTGCGACTGCGCGAGGGACGGTCCCCGAACGACGTCTACCGCGCCTACCGGCAGGGCCTCGGGCGGGCGATCCTGCTGGGGCTCGAATTCCTGGTGGCCGGGGACATCATCCGTACCGTGGCGGTGGCGCCGACGTTCGTGAGCGTCGGCGTGCTCGCGCTCATCGTGCTCGTACGGACCTTCCTCAGCTTCTCGCTGGAGATCGAGCTGGAGAACCGCCTGCCCTGGCAGGCGCGGCGCGGCGCCGACACCCCCGGCTGAACCCGCCCCCGTTCCACCGGCAGGTGGGACGGGGGCAAGAGTGGCGCCTACCTGCGGCAGACCTTGGCGTCCCGGATGTCGACCGGCAGGACGGGCTTGCCGTCGACGGGCGGCGTGGGCCCGTCGGGCTCCGGCTGGATGCCGCCGGCGGCGATGCGGTCGAGCGCGGCGAGCCCGGCGGCGTCGACCGTACCGAAGACCGTGTAGTTGGGCGCCAAACCCGAGTCACCGTAGACCAAGAAGAACTGGCTGCCGTTGGTGTCGGGCCCGGCGTTGGCCATGGCCAGCACGCCCCGCGCGTACGTCTTGCGCACCCCGGTCGTGTCGCCGGGCCACGGCGGCAGGTCGGTCGGCAGCTCGTCCTTGTAGCGGTAGCCCGGCCCGCCCTCGCCGGTGAAGCTGGGGTCGCCGCACTGCAGCACCTTCAGCCGGTCGTACGCGGTGAGCCGGTGGCAGGAGGTGACGTCGTAGAAGCGGTGACGGATCAGGTGCACGAAGCTCTGCACGGTGCACGGCGCCTTGGCCGGGTCGAGGGTGAGCCCGATGTCGCCGTGGTTGGTCCTGAGCACCGCGGAGACCGGACGGTCGGGGGTGCGGCGAGGGTCCGGCGGCAGCGGCACCTTGCGCACGGCCGGGTCGTCGGGGGTCTCGGTGTACGCGCACGGCCCCTTGGTCGTCCGCGGCGGCCGGTCCAGGGCCGTCGCGGCGGCCGGCATGGCGGCGGCCGCGACCAGCGCGCCCGTCGTGACTGCGGATAACGCGGCGCGGGCCGCGAGTCGTACCAACGCTCTGCCGGACATCGTGTCCTCCACTGCGTGATGATCGCCGGGCTTCCTGTGGTCTAGTCGATCTGACCCGCCCAGTCAAGACCGTGGCCGCACGAGGTCGGCGCCTCCTTGTGCGACTTCCGCGGCAGCCAGAGTCCACCCCTGGTCGGCATGCCGGGGCCGGGCCGAGATCGGCGTGACAGCCGCCCCTCACCATCTCCCCTACGCCCTTCGCTGGTGGGTCTTCACCGTCGATTGCTCGGAAGAGCACGGCTACGCTTCGGCCTGCGGCCACCAAGTGATCTTTGGTTGTCGGCACACCGCTCGATCATCGCGGTGGCCGTACGCGTCTCTGCCCTTGCCCACCGGAACACCGTCGCAGGAGGACGCCAAGTGCGCCGGCTCGACGTGCGCCGACACAGCTTGACCAAGAAGGGCGCGGCACGTGGCCGTGGGTCACACCTGTCGGCTGACGGGATGGCCCTCGCCCGCTTCGTCGGCTCCGGAGTCGGCCCTTACGAGCGTGTGGTCACCAGTTCGTCTCCTCGGGCCGTCGAGACCGCTGTTGCGATGGGTTTCGCCGTCGACGACGCCATGGAGATGCCGTCAGGTCATGTGCCGGGAAAAATCGCTCGGCACGCGGGCTGGACCGAGCCCTACCGGCGTCTCGCGGAGATCATCCGGGAGGGTCGGGAGGCGGCGACCGTGGCCGAGACCCACCGAGCGATCTGGGTGGACACGGTCCGCGACGTCGCTGACGGCTGCTCGGCGCTCCTGGTCAGGCATGGAGGGGCGATCGAGCTGGCGTTGGCGGCGTGCTTTCCGGACGCTTCACATGACTCCTGGGGGACGCCGTTCGCGCACTGCGACGGTGCGCGCCTCGGCTTCGCCGACGGCCGATTCGTGAGCATCGGGTTCCACCGGGCGCCGCAGAGCCCCCTCCGGCCGAGTTGAAGATCGCCGACTGCACCTGGCGTACTAGCCCAGCACGACTGGGTTCTTCCTCTCGTGCTCCGGCTTCTCGTGCTCGGGAGCCGAACGGCTCCGGCGCAAGCGTGGGACGAGGACGTTCCCGTTCGCCCGGATGGCTGGCTGCCGGAGGGGTCGAGGTGGTCAGCACTGGGTGTTCGGCGGTGGCAGAGTCAGGTCGGTGAAGTAGCGGTTCATCAGGTCGCGGGCGCAGGGGTTGAAGCCGTAGAGGGTGTGACCCGGGCCGTCGTGGCGGATGGTGGAGCTGCCGGGGACGTCGGCCAGGGCACGTTCGACCGCGTCCGACTCGCCCCAGGCGCCTGCTCCCAGGACGGGAGGCACGCCCTTCGGGAGGGGAGCGGGTGGGTTGGTGACCGGGACGGGCCAGCCGATGCAGGTGAGGGTCGCCGAGGCCAGAGTGTTGGCGGTGCCGGTGAGAGGAGCGATCTTGCGGAGGCGGGCGTCGGTGCCGGCCAGTTCCTTGAGGGTCGCGGGGCGCGGCCAGTCGAGGCATTCGGTGACGGGGGTGGTCTGGTCGGGGTAGCGGGCCCCGCGGGCTGGGACGAAGTCGGAGGCGTCGCCCTGGCCGGCCGCCTTGCGGATCGCGCGTGCCAGGGCGGGCCAGCCGGGGGCTCCTTGGCGGGCCATGAAGACGGCGAGGGACTGCAGGTCGCGGGCGTCGTAGGCCATGTTGACCGTCGTGGTGGCGATGGGCTTGCGGCGGGCTCGTTCGGTCAGCTTGTGCCAGAGGCCGGGTATGTCTTGGCAGTCATGGGTGGCACACCAGGTGAAGAAGCGCCGCATGGACTGCTCGTTGGATTTCGCCATCTCCTCCAGTTCGCGCGACCAGTCGGCGGGACTGTGGTTCCAGGTGCCGTCGAGGACCATCGTGCGGATCTGGTCGGGGAAGAGGCGGGCGTAGTCCTGGCCGTAGAAGCCCGCGTAGGAGGCGCCGTAGTAGTTGAGCTTCGCGCCGCCCAGGGCCTTTCTGATCGCCTCCATGTCTCTGGCCTGGTCGGCCGAGCTCATGTTGGCGAACAGTTGGGGGTCTTGGTGGCGGCATGCCTCGGCGAAGCCGCGGTTGGTGTCGGACAGTCGGCCGAAGCCGGCGTCGTCACGTGGGGCTTCCGGGATGGGGATGCGGGTCCAGACGCACGCGAGGCCGGTGCTCAGGCCGCCGAACTGCTCGCCGTAGCCGCGAGTGTCCCAGGTGACGATGTCCATGCGCTCGCGCAGCCGGGCCCACCAGTCGGGGACGGCTGCGGTGGTGGCGATGCCGGGGCCTCCTGGGCCGCCATAGGCGACCAGGACCGACCCTTCGGAGGTGCCGGTCGCTTTCAGCCTGCCCAGCTTCAGTGTGATCTTGCGGTCGTCGGGCTTGCGCCAGTCGACCGGGACCTGGAGGTCGGCGCACTCCATGCCGATCTTGTCGTTGGGGCAGGGCTGCCAGGTCAATGTGGAACCGGCCGTCATGGCGGATCGGGTGGCCGAGGAGGGACGGACCGTGTTCTCGCTGCCGGGTCGGGTCTCGGCGCTTGGGGTGGCGGTGGCCATGGCGGGTTGGCCGGTGATCGCCAGCAGGGCGGCCAGGATCGTGGCGAGGGGTTTCAGCATGCGGTCATGATTGCGGCGCGGGGGTCGGGAACGCGTCGGACCAGGGTCTGATCTTGGAGCGGCGAAGTCCTACCACGGGTTGTCAGACCGTGGTCTGGCCGGTGTCACGCACGCTCTGTGGTCTGGCCGGTGTCACGCACGGCCCGTGGTCCAGCCGGTGTCCCGCACGGCCCGTGGTCTGGCCGGTGTCCCGCACGATCCGTAGTCCAGCCGGTGTCCCGCACGATCCGTAGTCCAGCCGGTGTCACGCACGGCCCATGGTCCAGCCGAAGTCACGCGCGATCTGGAGCCCGTGTTACTGCTCGTGCAGGCTGTCTCGTCACCTCTCCGCCGAGGAGTCTGTCCGGTCAGGACGCTCGGTGAGGGGCGGGTCGGGTCTGTTTGGCGGGGCTTCCGGTTGGTCGCCAGGCAGGGGCGGGGGGCGTTGGAATGGACTGGCAGCGTCGCGGGCTCGCCGGGTACGGTTGCGCTAGCCTGCCGGGGATGCGGCGGATTCTGGTGGCGGGCATCAGCGGGGCGGGCAAGTCGACGCTCGCGCGCGCACTGAGCAACCGGCTTGCCGTGCCCTGTCACGAGATGGACGGCCTGTACTTCGCGGGGCCAGGTTGGGCCGTGGACGAGGCGTTCCCGGAGCGGGTCGCCGAGATCGCCGGGACCCCGGCGTGGATCTTCGACTCCTTCGGCTACCCGGAGGTGCGCGACCTGCTGTGGGAACGCGCCGACACCATCGTCTGGCTCGACTATCCGCGCCGGGTCGTCATGCCGCGGGTCCTGCGGCGTTCGCTGCGCAGGACGGTTCTGCGCGAACCCGTCTTCAACGGCAATCGGGAGACGGTCGCCGGATGGTTCCAGAGTGATCATCCGGCGTGGTGGGCCTGGTCGCAGCACGCGGCGCGGCAGGCGGAGATCCGGCGGCGCACCCGTGATCCGCGTTTCGCTCCCTTGCGCGTGCTCCGCTTCACCAGCCCGTACTCGGCGGCGGTCTGGCTGCGGTCGGTCGCGCCGGCCTGACGGCGGACCGCCTCCCCCTCACAGGCGTCCGTCACCCCGGGGCCGTCTGCTTCACGCACGTGGTGGCGGTGAACATGGGGTGGGTGGACCGGGATCGCAGGATTCTGGACGTTCAGGGTGTTCGGCCACAAGGTGGGCGGAGGTGGCGCGGGAGAGTCGGGGCATGGTTGAGATGTCGTCCGCGCAAGGCGGCTCGCAGAAGCGCTCCCCCACCGGCCGGGTGCTCATGGCCGTGGCACGTCGCTGGCCCACGGGGCTGGGCGTGGCTTTCATGGTCTTCAACGTCCTGGGGCTGGAGGACGGGCGGGACGCGGCCCTTGTGGTGTTCCTCGCCGCGCTCGTCTACCTCGCCACGGCGGTGACCGGCAGGCCGGGGGTGGCCTGGCCGTTGTTCGGGGCGTCCGTGGTGGCGGTGGCGGTGCTGCGGCTGCTCGCGCTGGAGCCGTGGCCGGGGCTGGTCGGGGGTGCGGTGTGCGTCGCCGTCGTCGGCCTGACGGACGGGCTGGTGAGGAGGCCGACGCTCGTCGCGGCGCAGGTTCCGGCGATGCTGGTCTTCGGGGCGGTGTCGGTGACCGCGCTGTCCCTGTCGCCTGCGGCCGGGGGCTACCTGGTCGCCGCGGCCTTGGTGGGGCATGCCGTTCTGGACGTGGTCCTCTGGCGCAGGAACAAGGTGGTGGCCCGGTCGATGGCCGAGTTCTGCGCCGCACTCGACCTGACGCTCGGGATGGTGATCGTGGCGCTGACGGTCTCGGCCTAGACGGCGGCGTCGGCCGGCGTCGAGAGGCCGCAGGGAAAACCCAGCACCACCGGTGGGATTACCTTCATCCCGGGCCGAGAATTCCGACCTCGTGACCTGCGACAGCCACCTCGCACCGGGGCGGCGGCACGAGAAGAGGAACTCGCCCATGCCCAAATATCTGATCCAGTCCACGTACACCACAGAGGGTCTCCGCGGGGTGCTGCGGGACGGTGGCACCGGACGCCGACAAGCGGTGGATCGCCTGGTGGAAAGCCTGGGCGGGCGGGTCGAGCAGATGTACTTCGCGTTCGGCGAGACGGACACGTTCGTGGTCGTCGACCTGCCGAGCAATGCGGCGTCGGCGGCGTTGGGGTTGGCGGTGTCGGCGTCCGGGGCGGTGCGGACGACAACGGTCGCCCTGCTGACGGCGGAGGAGGTCGACGAAGCCACGCGGATGAATGTGGCTTACCGGGCTCCTGGCGCGTGACAGCCAGGCGCAGACGCAGGCGCAAGCCTGTGCCTCGGCTCGCGGGATGTCGGCGAAGGCAGCCGCTGGACACGGCGGTGAGGAGCGATCCGCGGTCGGCGCCTGCATCGTGCGCGGCGAGCGCCCTCGCCGAACTCCTCGCCGATCTTCATGACACGCAGCGTGAGTTCGTGCGGGTCCCGGCCGTTGTTACGGTCCAGCCACGCCACCAGCTCGCCGATCGTGGACCACAGGTCTGTCGAGGTGGGATCAGGCATCGGGCTCTTCCCTCCATGCCGGCCTCTGAGAGGGCGCGGTACCGGCGCGTACACCAAGCAGGGTTGCCGTCGTCCGCGTCGCCTCTGACGGGGCCGTGGCAGGCGACAGCTCGCGCTCCTCGCCGGGTGCCCGGCGTGCGGTGGGCCCGAGGGGCGTCGCCCTCGGGTCCACCGGGTGGCGTTCGCCGGTGTGGGGAGCGTGCCGCTAGACGTGGGCCAGCAGCACGGCAGGGTTCTCCACGCAGTCGGCGACGAAGCGCAGGAAGCCGCCCGCCGCGCCGCCGTCGCAGACGCGGTGGTCGAAGGTGAGGGACAGCTGAGTGATCTTGCGGGGCACGACCGCGCCGTCGTGCACCCAGGGGCGGTCGATGACGCGGCCCACCCCCAGGAGCGCCGCCTCCGGGTGGTTGATGATGGGGGTGGAGCCGTCCACGCCGAAGACGCCGTAGTTGTTGAGGGTGAACGTGCCTCCCGTCAGCGCGGCCGGAGGCAGGCCGCCCGAGCGGGCCAGGCCGGTCAGCCGGGTCAGTTCGGCGGCCAGGCCGGCGGTGGTCATGAGGTGCGCGTCGCGGACCACCGGCACGACGAGGCCGCGGTCGGTCTGGGCGGCGAAGCCCAGGTTGATGTGGCCATGGCGGACTATCTCGGCCCGGTCGGTGTCGACCGAGGCGTTCAGCTCGGGGAAGCGCAGCAGGCCGGCAACGCAGGCGCGGGCCAGGAGTGCCAGCAGGCCGACGCCCAGGTCCGGGCTGGTCCGCCGCAGGGTGTCGCGGACGGTGATCAGGTCGGTGGCGTCCACGTCCACCCAGGTGGTGGCGTCGGGGATCTCGGTGCGGCTGCGGGTGAGCTTGTCGGCCACCGTACGGCGCAGGCCACGCAGCGGGATGCGCTCGGCCACCAGCCCCGTCGCGGCCCCGGCGGACGGGGTGTCAGGGGCGGGTGCGGGGGTGGGGATGGGGGCGGCGATGGCTTGTTCGACGTCGCGGCGGAGGATCACGCCGTGGGGGCCGGTGGGGACGACGGCGGTGAGGTCCACATCATGATCGCGAGCCATCCGGCGGACCAGCGGCGAGATCACCCGAGGCGCGCCCTCCGCCCCGCCCGACGACGAAGGCCCGGCCGCGACCACGGGCGCCGGGACACGCCCGGAAGCGGGCCCGGGCCCAGGCGCGGGCACGGGTGCGGGCCTGGAGGTCGGGGTGGAGGGGTGGAAGGGAAGGGGCTTGGCAGGGCGGGGGCGGCGGCGGCTCCTGGGCGGGGTGTCGGTGGTGCCGTAGCCGATCAGGACGTTGCCCGAACCGGCACGTTCCTCCTCCCGGTACCGCGCCGCCGCCGGGTCCTCCGCCGGGCCGGCCGCACGGCCGTCCGACCCGGCCCCGACCTCGATGAGGGGCTCCCCCACCGCCACGACCGCGCCCGCCTCGGCGTGCAGCCGCAGTACGGTCCCCGCGTACGGCACCGGCACCTCCACCGCCGCCTTGGCCGTCTCCACCTCCACCACGATCTGGTCGATCTCGACCGTGTCCCCCACGGTCACCTTCCACTCGACGATCTCGGCCTCCGTCAGGCCCTCGCCCAGGTCGGGCAGCCGGAACACCTGCCGCGCGGCGGTCGCCGTCATGACGCCTCCCGGGTGAGGTGCAGGAGGTCGGGCTCGTCGTCGAACTGGAGCCGGTCCACGGCGTCCAGGACGCGGTCCACGTCCGGCAGGTGGGAGTGTTCCAGGATCGGCGGCGGGTACGGGATGTCGAACCCGGTGACGCGCAGCACCGGAGCGGCCAGCGAGTGGAAGCACCGCTCCTGCACGCGGGCGGCGATCTCCGCCCCCACCCCGGCGAACCCCTGCGCCTCCTGGATCACCACGCAGCGCCCGGTCCTGCGCACCGAGGCCACCACGGTCTCGTCGTCGAACGGGACGATCGTCCGCAGGTCGACCACCTCCAGCGAGAGCCCGTCCTGGGCCGCGGCCTCGGCGGCCTGGAGCGCCACGGGCACGCTGGGCCCGTAGGCGACGAGCGTGGCGTCGCGTCCCTCGCGGCGGACGGCCGCGCGGCCGAACCCGGCGGCGCGCCGGTCCGCGGTGGACGTCTCCTCCTTCGACCAGTACAGCCGCTTGGGCTCCATGAAGATCACCGGGTCGGGGTCGGCGATGGCGTCGCGCAGCAGCCAGTACGCGTCGTCGGCCGTCGCGGGCGTCACGACCTTCAGCCCCGGTGTGTGGGCGTAGTACGCCTCGCTGGAGTCGCAGTGGTGCTCGACGCCGCCGATGCCCCCCGCGTACGGGATCCGGATCACGATCGGCAGCGACAGCCGCCCGCGGGTGCGGTTGCGCAGTTTGGCCACGTGCGAGGCGATCTGCTCGAAGGCCGGGTAGGCGAAGGCGTCGAACTGCATCTCGATCACCGGACGGAAGCCGCCCATGGCCAGGCCCACGGCCAGGCCCACGATCCCCGCCTCGGCCAGCGGCGTGTCGAAGCACCGCTCCTCGCCGAACTCCTTGGTGAGCCCGTCGGTGACGCGGAAGACGCCGCCGAGCGGGCCGACGTCCTCGCCGAAGACGAGGACGCGCTCGTCCTCGCGCAGGGCGTCCCGGAGGGCGGCGTTCAGCGCCTGGGCCATGCTCATGGAGGCGTTGGGGGTGGTCGCGGTCATCTCAGTCCTCCCGCGCGGTCAGCTCGGACGCCAGCAGGGCCCGCTGCTCGTTCAGCTGGGGCGTCGGCTCGGCGAAGACGTGGTCGAACAGCTCGAAGGGGTCGGCCTCGGGGTCGGCGTTCATCGCGTCGCGGAGGCGGGCGGCGTACTCCTCGGCGGCCTTGTGCGCGGCGGCGACGTCCTCGGCGCCGAGCAGGCCGCGCCCGCGCAGGTACGTCTCCAGCCGGGCCAGCGGGTCGGCCGACTCCCACTGCTCGACCTCCTGGCTCTCCCGGTAGCGGGTGGGGTCGTCGGCGTTGGTGTGGGGGTCCATGCGGTAGGTGTGCGCCTCGACGAGGAAGGGGCCGCCGCCGGTCCTGGCGTGCGCGACGGCGGCGTCCAGGACCGACAGCACGGCGACGAGGTCGTTGCCGTCCACCTGCTCGGAGGGGATGCCGTAGCCGATGCCCTTGTAGGCCAGCGCCGGGGCCGCGCTCTGCTTGGCCAGCGGCACCGAGATGGCGTACTTGTTGTTCTGGACGAGGAACACGACGGGGGCGCGCAGGACCGCGGCGTAGTTGAGCGCCTCGTGGAAGTCGCCCTCGCTGGTGCCGCCGTCGCCGATGAAGGCCATGACGACGCCGTCCTCGCCCTTGCGGCGCAGGGCGTCGGCCATGCCGACCGCGTGGATCGTCTGGGTGGCCAGCGGCGTGCACTGGGGGGCCACGCGGGTGGCGGCGGGGTCGTAGCCGCAGTGCCAGCCGCCGCGCAGCAGCGTCAGCACCTCGACCGGGTCGAGGCCGCGGGAGACGAGCGCGACCGAGTCGCGGTAGGTGGGGAACAGCCAGTCGTCCTCGCGCAGCGCGAGGACGCCGGCGATCTGGCAGGCCTCCTGGCCGCGGCTGGAGGGGTAGACGGCCAGCCGGCCCTGCTTGGTCAGCGCGGTCGCCTGGCGGTCGAAGCGGCGGCCCAGGACCATCCGCCGGTACGCCTCCGTCAGGTGCTCGCCGGTGGGCTCGGCGTACCCGGCGGGCGGCTCGACGGCGGTGCCGTCCTCGGCGACGAAGCGCACCGGCTCGGGTGAGGGCAGCAGGCCCTCGACCGTCCGCGGACTCCTCCTCACGGACATGGCGACGCTCACTTTCTCTGGACGTTTGTGAGGGAAAGCGTCCGCTTCCGAAGCCATACGTTCAAGACATCAGGCATGATGAGCGACAAATGGATTCATAGAGGACTTCAGGAGGGCCAATTGTCGGCCAACGAGGGCATCGAGAGCGGCTGGCCGGGACGTTCGGCCGCCAACCTGGACGCGGTGGACCGGGCGATCATCGCCGAGTTGCTGCGCGACGGCCGGATGTCGATGCGCACGCTGGCCGAACGCGTGCACGTCTCGCGCGCCAACGTCTACGCCCGCCTCACCCGGTTGATGGACGACGGCGTGATCACCGGCTTCACCGCCGAGCTCGCGCCGCACCGAGCGGGCCTGGGCACCAGCGCGTACGTGTCGGTGACGATCGAGCAGAACTCCTGGCGCCAGGTCACGGCCAGGCTGCGCGAGACGCCCTACGTGGAGCACTTCGCCATGGTCGGCGGCGACTACGACGTCCTGGTGCTGGTCAGGACGCCGGACAACGCGGCGCTGCGGCACGTGGTGCTGGAACGCATCCAGGACATCCCGGGCGTGCGGGCCACCCGGACCTGGCTGGTGTTCGAGGAGGCCCGCGGCCGGGGCGCGGAGTGGGGGGCACACGAGAGCTGAGGCGCCGCCCCGGCCCCACAGAGGGGTCGGGGCAGCGTTCCTCGAAGGGCGGTGTTCCTCGGAGCTCGGCGTTCCTCGAAGGTCAGCGTCCCTCGAAGGTGGGGCGGCGTTTGGCGAGGAACGCCTCCACCGCGCCCGCGTGGTCGGCGGTCAGCCCCAGACGGGCCTGTGCGCGCGCCTCGGCGGCGAGCACCGCGCCGAGCCCCTGCTCCCACCCCTGCGCGATGAGCCGCTTGGACTCGGCGAAGGCGGCGGTCGGCCCGGCGGCGAGCCGGGCGGCGAGCTCACGTCCCGCCATGCACACCTCGGCCCTCGGCACCACCCGCCCCGAGACGCCCCACGCGACCGCCTGCGCGGCCCCGAACGGCTCGCCCAGCAGCACCAGCTCCTTGGCCCTGGACTCGCCGACCGCCCGCGTCAGCGTCACCGACAGGCCGGAGTCGCAGGTGAGCCCGATGCCCGCGAACGCCGTGGCGAGCTTCGCCTCCTCGGCGATGACGCGCAGGTCGCAGGCGAGCGCGAGGGCCAGCCCGGCGCCGACGCAGGTGCCGTTGACGGCGGCGACGACCGGCTTCGGCATCGTGGCCAGGAGCCGGACGACCGGCGCGTAGTCCGCCTCGACGGTGTCGAAGGCGTGGCCGGGGTCGGCGCGCAGGGCCTCGGCGTGCTCGGCGAGGTCCTGGCCGACGCAGAACGCGCGGCCCGCGCCGGTCAGCAGCACGGCCCTGACCGAGTCGTCGGCGGCGACCTCCTCCAGCGCCCGGCGCAGGGCCTTCTTGAGCCCGTCGTCCAGGGCGTTGCGCCGGTCGGGGCGGTTGAGCGTCACGACGGCCACGGCGCCGTCGCGTTCGAGCAGGATCGGGGTGTCGGCCACGTCAGCCCTCCGGCCAGGTCTTGGCCACGAGGGTCAGCACGTCGTACGTGGCGACCGGGACGTCGTCCTGGTTGGTGACGGTGGCGTCCCAGCGGACCTCGCCGTAGTCGGCGCCGCTGCGCGGCGTGATCTGCTTGACGGTCAGCGCGACGGCGATGGCGTCGCCGGCCTTGACCGGGGTGAGGAAGCGCAGCCCGTCCACGCCGAAGTTGGCCAGCACCGGGCCGGGCGCCGGGTCCACGAACAGCCCGGCGGCCAGGGACACCACCAGGTACCCGTGCGCGACGATGCCGCCGAACAACGGGTTGCGGGCGGCGGCCTCGGGATCGGTGTGGGCGTAGAAGGTGTCGCCGGTGAAGTCGGCGAAGTGCTCGATGTCGGCGAGCGAGACCGTGCGCGGCGCGGAGGCGATCGTGTCGCCCACCCGCAGCTCGGCCAGCGACTTGCGGAAGGGGTGGACGCCGGACTCGGCGCGGGCCGAGCCGGTCGTCCAGCGGCCGGTGATGGCGGTGAGCTGGTCCGGGGAGCCCTGGACGGCGGTGCGCTGCATGTGGTGCAGGACGCCGCGCACGCCGCCCAGTTCCTCCCCGCCGCCGGCCCGCCCGGGGCCGCCGTGGACGAGGACCGGCAGCGGCGAGCCGTGCCCGGTGGACTCCTTGGCGTCGTCGCGGTCGAGGACGAGGACCCGGCCGTGCCAGGGCGCGAGCCCGAGCACGACGGACCGCGCGACCTGCGGGTCGTGGGTGGCGACGGAGGCGACCAGGCTGCCCCTGCCCCGCGCGGCCAGGGCGACCGCCTCCTCGACGCCGTCGTAGGCGAGCACGGTCGCGACCGGCCCGAACGGCTCCACGTCGTGCGGCTCGGCGGCGCCGGGACGGGCCCGCAGCAGCAGCGGGGTCATGAACGCGCCGCGCTCGGGGTCGCCGTCGAGCAGGGACGCGCCCCGCGGGTCGCCGTGGACCACCTCCGCGCCGGCCAGCAGCGCCTCGACCGCCTTGCGCACCTCCTCGCGCTGCCCGAGCCCGGCCAGCGGGCCCATCCGCACGTCGGGGTTGCGCGGGTCGCCGACGGTGATCTTCGACAGGCGGGCGGCCAGCGCCTCGACCACCTGCCCGGCCAGGTTCTCCGGCACGAGCACGCGGCGGATGGCCGTGCACTTCTGCCCGGCCTTGACCGTCATCTCGGCGACGACGCCCTTGACGAACAGGTCGAACTCCGGATCGTCCGGGCGCACGTCGGGGCCGAGGATCGAGCAGTTGAGCGAGTCGGCCTCGACGCCGAGGACGACGCCGCGGTCGAGCACGTTCGGATGGCGGCGCAGGATGCCGGCGGTGTGGGCCGAGCCGGTGAAGGCCACGGAGTCCTGGACGGTCAGCTCGTCGAGCAGCCCGGCGGGGCTGCCGGACAGGAGCTGGAGCGTCCCTTCGGGCAGGATGCCCGACTCGATGATCTGCCGGACGGCCAGCTCGGTGAGGTAGGCGGTCTGGGCGGCGGGCTTGACGATGGACGGGAGCCCGGCCAGGAAGGCCGGCGCCAGCTTCTCCAGCATGCCCCAGACGGGGAAGTTGAAGGCGTTGATCTGCACGGCGACGCCCGGCCGCGAGGTGTAGATGTGCTGGCCGGCGAAGGTGCCGCCCTTGCCCAGGCGTTCCAGGCCGCCGTCGAGGACGACGGTGTCGTTGGGCAGCTCGCGCACGCCCTTGCTGGCGTAGCTGAACAGGGTGCCGATGCCGCCGTCGACGTCGACCATGGTGTCGCGGGCGGTGGCGCCGGTGCGGGTGGACAGGGCGTACAGGGCGTCCTTGCGCTCGATCAGGTGCTTGGCCAGCGCCTTGATCAGGGCGGCCCGTTCGTGGAAGGTCAGGGCGCGCAGCGCCGGGCCGCCGGTGTCCCTGGCGTGCCGGACCATGGCGGCGACGTCCAGCCCCTTGCTGGAGATCCGCGCGACCTCCTCGCCCGTCGCGGCGTCGAGCAAGGGTTCCCCGTCGTCGGCCGCGCGGAACCATCGTCCGGCGGCGTAGCTCTCCAGCAGCGCGCTCACGCTGTCTCCTCTCTTGCGCGGAAGCCCCGACTCATGCAACCGTATTACTGACCGAGCGATAAGTAAATAAGACCGATGCCTCGGAGGGACGATGACCACCACGCCGGCGGAGCCGGACCTGGAGCAGCGGCTGCAGGCCGCCTTCGACGCGACCATCGCGGGTCACGACCGGATTGAGCCCCGCGACTGGATGCCGGAGGCGTACCGCAGGACGCTCGTCCGCCAGATCGCCCAGCACGCGCACTCCGAGATCATCGGCATGCAGCCCGAGGGCGAGTGGATCGGGCGGGCCCCGTCGCTGCGCCGCAAGGCGATCCTGCTGGCCAAGGTGCAGGACGAAGCCGGACACGGCCTCTATTTGTACTCCGCGTGCGAGACGTTGGGCGTCTCCCGCGCCGAGCTGACCGAACTCCTCTTGGCCGGGAAGCAGAAATACTCCTCGATCTTCAACTACCCGACGCTGTCCTACGCCGACGTCGGCACCATCGGCTGGCTCGTGGACGGCGCCGCGATCTGCAACCAGGTGCCGCTGTGCCGCACCTCCTACGGCCCGTACGGCCGCGCCATGATCCGCATCTGCAAGGAGGAGTCCTTCCACCAGCGGCAGGGCTACGAACTGCTGATGACGATGATGCGCGGCACCGACGCCCAGCGGGAGATGGTCCAGGAGTCGGTGAACCGGTTCTGGTGGCCCTCCCTCATGATGTTCGGCCCGCCCGACGAACACTCGCCCAACAGCGAGCGCTCGATGGCCTGGGGCGTCAAGCGCAACTCCAACGACGAGCTGCGCCAGAAGTTCGTCGACATGACGGTCCCGCAGGCGAAGGCGCTCGGCGTCACGCTGCCCGACCCCGACCTGCGCTGGAACGAGGAGCGCGGGCACCACGACTTCGGACAGCCCGACTGGTCGGAGCTGGCCGCCGTCATCCGCGGCGACGGGCCGTGCAACGCCCAGCGCATGCGGCACCGCCGGGCCGCCCACGAGGACGGCGCCTGGGTGCGCGAGGCCGCGGCGGCGTTCGCGAGCCGTTCGGCCGCCGGGGCGGGTGCCCGATGAGCGCCGACCGGCGGGAATGGCCGCTCTACGAGGTGTTCGTCCGGGTCAAGCGCGGGCTCAACCACGTCCACGTCGGGTCGCTGCACGCCCCCGACGACGCGATGGCCCTGCGCCACGCCCGCGACGTCTACACCCGGCGCAACGAGGGCGTGAGCATCTGGGTCGTACGCTCCGACGCCATCACGGCCTCCAGCCCGGACGAGAAGGACCCGCTGTTCGCGCCGAGCGGCGACAAGGTCTACCGGCACCCGACGTTCTACGACATTCCCGACGACGTCCCGCACATGTGAGAGGGGGTCCAGCGTGAGCGATGACCACGAGAGCATCTTCGACGGCCTGGCCGGCGGGGACTCCACGCAGTGGGCGTTCGGCACGGACTTCGAGGACCCGCTGGCGGGCGTCGACACGTCCGTGCCCGAGGGGGTCGGCTCGGCCGAGCTGGCCGCGTACTGCCTGATGCTCGGCGACGACGCGCTGATCCTGTCGCAGCGGCTCGCGGAGTGGTGCAGCCGCGCGCCCGACCTGGAGGAGGACATCGCGCTCGCCAACGTGGCGCTCGACCTGCTCGGGCAGGCGCGCCTGCTGCTGGCGCGGGCGGCCGCGGCCGATCCCGGCGTGGCGCCCGCGCTTCCGGAGGGCTCGCCGGTGCCGCCGGAGGACGCGCTGGCGTTCTTCCGCGACGCCGGGCAGTTCAGGAACGTGTGGCTGGCCGAGGTCGAGAACGGCGACTTCGCGCACGTCGTCGTACGGCTGCTGCTGTTCTCGACGGCCCGGCTGGCGCTGCTGGAGCGGCTGGCCGCGAGCGTGGACACGGTGCTGGCCGCCGTCGCCGCCAAGGGCGTCAAGGAGGTCGCCTACCACCGGGACTGGGCGGGCCGCTGGTTCCTCACCCTGGCCCAGGGCACCGAGGAGTCGCGCCGCAGGCTCGACGCCGCGCTCGGCGAGCTGTGGCCGCTGCTGGCCGAGCTGGTCACCGCGCATCCCGTCGAGCTGACGCTCGCGCGGTCGGGGGTCGCCGTCGATCCCGCCGCGCTGCGCGCCGACGTGGACGCCGTGCTCGGCCAGGTGTTCGCCGTGAGCGGCGTGCCCCGTCCGGGTGGCCAGGGCGAGCCGGGCGGCGGCCGGGACGGCGGCCACACCCCGGCGCTGACCGTCCTGCTGGCCGACATGCAGTCGGTCGCCCGCGCCCACCCGGCAGGCCGCTGGTGAACGCCCGCGAGCACACCGGCCACGCGCCCCCGGACGCCCGCGAGCACCCTGGCCCCGTCCTCCCGGACGCCCGCGAGCGGGCCGTCCGGGTCGCCGAGCGGGTGCGGGATCCGGAGATGCCGATGCTCACGCTCGCCGACCTCGGCGTGCTGCGCGGCGTCGAGGTGGAGCCGGGGCCGGACGGCGAGGTCGTGGTCGCCTTCATCACGCCGACGTACACCGGCTGCCCGGCCATGGCGACCATGCGCGACGACCTCGTCCACGGGCTGCGGGAGGCGGGCTTCCCGCGGGTCGAGGTGCGCGTCGTGCTCGATCCGCCGTGGTCGAGCGACTGGATCTCCGAGCGTGGCAGGGCCGCCCTGCGCGCGTCCGGGCTGTCGGCGCCGGGACCGGCCCGCCGGACGTCCGGGCCGGTGCCGCTGACGCTCGGCCCGGTCAGGCCCGCCCCGGCCTGCCCGCGCTGCGGGTCGCGGGCCACCCGGCCGACCTCCGAGTTCGGCGCCACCGCCTGCAAGGCCCTCTACGCCTGCGCCGACTGCCTGGAACCGTTCGAGCATGTCAAGGAGATATGAGATGACCACGCTCGCGCCCGCGCCGGCCCGGGCGCACGCCGCCTTCCACCCGCTGACCGTGGCGGCGGTCGACCACCTGTGCGAGGACGCCGCCGCGATCACCTTCGCCGTGCCCGGCGAACTGCGCGAGGCGTACGCCTTCCGCGCCGGCCAGTCGCTCACCCTGCGCCGCTTCGTGGACGGCCGGGAGGAACGGCGGTCGTACTCGATCTGCGCCCCGGCCGGGGAGGCGCCGCGCATCGGCGTCCGGGAGATCCCGGACGGGCTCTTCTCCTCCTGGCTGGTCCGCGAGGTGCGGCCGGGGACGCGGATCGAGGTGCAGACCCCGACCGGCTCCTGGCAGGCCGACCCCGGCCTGGGCGAGCGGCACCTGTGCGTGGCCGCCGGTTCGGGCATCACCCCGATGATGTCGGTCGCCTCGACGGTGCTCGCCCATCCCGGCGCGCAGGTGTCTCTCCTGTACGGCAACCGGACCAGCCGGACCGTGATGTTCGCCGAGGAGCTCGGCGACCTGAAGAACCGGTACGGCCCCCGCTTCCAGCTCGTCCACGTGCTCTCCCGGGAGCCGCGCGACGTCGAGCTGTTCTCCGGCCGGCTGGACGGCGACCGGCTGCGGCGGATGTTCACCGAGCTGGTGCCGATCGAGACGTTCGACCACGTCTGGCTCTGCGGACCGCTGCTCATGGTCGAGGACGCCCGCCGGGTGCTGGCCGAGCTCGGCGTCCCGGCCGCGAACGTGCACGTCGAGCTCTTCTACGTCGACGCTCCCCCGCCGCGGCCGAGGCGTCCGGAGGGCGTGCCGGCCGGCGCGACGACCGTGCTGACGACGGTGCTCGACGGCAGGCGCACGACCGCCACCGTCTCGCGCGAGTCGACCCTGCTCGACGGCGCCCAGCAGACCCGCTCCGACCTGCCGTTCGCCTGCCGGGGCGGGGTCTGCGGCACGTGCCGGGCGGTGGTCCGCGAGGGCGCGGCGGACATGCGCCGCAACTACGCCCTCGAACCGGCCGAGGTGGAGGCGGGTTTCGTGCTCACCTGCCAGACCTTCCCGGCCGGCGACCATGTCACCGTGGACTACGACGCCTGATCCCCACACAGAGGAGCCTTCCGTGACCGAAGCCCGCGCTCCCCAGGCGGAGCGCCCATGACCCTCATCGTCGAGGAGGGCGCCGACCGGGTGGTGTGGCGGCTCAACCGGCCGCAGGTGCGCAACGCCATCGACCGGGAGCTGGTCGCCGCGCTGCACGAGGCGTGCGCCGCCGTCGAGGAGGAGCCGCGCGTCGTGCTGCTCACCGGCGAGGGCACGACCTTCGCCGCCGGGGCGGACATCGCCCAGCTCCGCGACCGGGACCGGGGCGACGCGCTGCGCGGCATCAACTCCAGGATCTTCGACCGGATCCACCGGCTGCCGATGCCGACCGTGGCCCTCGTGGACGGCTACGCCCTGGGCGGCGGCGCCGAGCTGGCCTACGCCTGCGACTTCCGGATCGGCACGCCGCGCACCCGGATCGGCAACCCGGAGACCGACCTCGGCATCCTGGCCGCCGCCGGGGCCGCCTGGCGGCTGGCCGAGCTGGTCGGGGAGCCGCTGGCCAAGGAGATCCTGCTGGCGGGCCGGGTGCTGACGGCCGAGGAGGCGCGGGCGGTCCACCTGCTCAACGACGTCGTGGAGCCGGAGGACCTGCTGGCCGCCGGTCACCGGCTCGCCGACCGCATCGCGGCGCGGGCGCCGCTGGCGACCCGGCTGACCAAGGCCGTCTTCCACGCCCCGCGCGCCGCGCACCCGTTCGTGGACGACCTGGCCCAGGCGGTCCTGTTCGAGACCGAGGAGAAACACGCGCGCATGACGGCGTTCCTGGACCGGCGGAAGGAGCCGCGCTCATGACCCGGCCATCGACACTCCCACAAATCGTCGGCGTCTTCGGCGGCGGGCGGATGGGGTCGGGGATCGCGCACGCCTTCCTCGCCGCCGGCAGCCACGTGATCGTCGTGGAGAGCGACCCGGCGACCGCCGCCCAGGCCCTGGAACGGGTGACCGGCAGCCTGGCCAAGGCGGCGGAGAAGGGCCGCCTGGGCAGCCCGCTCCAGGACGTCCTGTCCCGGCTGCGCACGACGTCCGACCCCGCCGAGCTGGGCCCGTGCGAGCTGGTCGTCGAGGCGGTGCCGGAGGACGCGGCGCTCAAGGCCCAGGTGTTCGCGCTGGTCGAACGGCAGGCGCCGGGCGCCGTGCTGGCCACGAACACCAGCAGCCTGTCGATCGGCAAGCTCGCGGCCGGCCTGACCGCGCCGGAGCGGCTCATCGGGCTGCACTTCTTCAACCCCGTCCCGGTCAGCGACCTCATCGAGGTCGTGGTGGGGCCGCGTACGGACCCCGAGCTGGTCGAGCGGGCCCAGGAGTGGACCGAGGCGCTGGGCAGGACGCCGGTCACGGTGGCCGACTCGCCGGGCTTCGCCAGCAGCCGGCTCGGCGTCTGCCTGGCCCTTGAGGCGATGCGGATGCTGGAGGAGGGCGTGGCGAGCGCGGCCGACATCGACACGGCCATGACCCTCGGCTACCGCCATCCGACGGGCCCGCTGCGCACCACCGACGTGGTGGGCCTGGACGTGCGGCTCGCGATCGCCGAGCACCTGGCCCGCGAGCTCGGGCCCCGGTTCGAGCCGCCGCGGATCCTGCGCGACCTGGTGGCCGCCGGGCATCTCGGCCGCAAGACGGGCAAGGGCTTCTACACCTGGTGAACCCTGATCAGCGTGCGTGCTTGGCCAGGCCGTCGAAGGCGATCGCGGTGACGGCGTCGGCGACCATCGCCCGGTCGTAGGCGCCGTCCGGGCGGTACCACTCCACCAGCGAGTTGACCATGCCGAACACCAGCCGGCTGACCAGCGCGGGCGGCACGTCGTCGCGCAGCGCGCCCTCGGCGACGGCGTCGGCGACCAGCGCGGCGAGGCGGTCGTCGAGCCAGCGGCGGCGTTCCAGGGCCGCCAGCTCGACCGGGCTGTTGCCGCGTACGCGCAGCAGGAGCGTGACGCTGGGCTGGTGGGCGACCAGCACCTCGACGCTGCGCCGCACGACCTCGCGCAGGCGTTCGTACGCGGTGCGGCCGGCGGCGTCGCGGGTGGCGGCGGTCAGGGCGGCGGTGAGCTCGTCGAGCGCGTCGTCGAGGGCCTGGCCGAGCAGCTGCTCCTTGCTCGTGACGTGGTGGTAGATGGCCGGCTTGGTCAGGCCGAGCTCCTTGGCCAGGTCTCCCATGCTGGTGGCGTCGTAGCCCCGGCGGTTGAACAGCTCCACCGCGGCGCGCAGGATCGCGGCCTGGTCGTAGCCGGGGCGGCCGCGCCCGCGGCGCGGGGCGGGCCCGGCGGGCTCGGTCGTCGTCACGAAAGCCAGCATCTCACGGCAGATCAGACGTCCTCCCCGAGGTGGCCACGCCCGGGACGCGGGGACGTTCGCGGGGTACATTCGTGCTGATCTTCTCCTGACCCCCGAGGAGTGAACCCTGTGACGTTGCCTGCCGACAGCCATGTGCACAGCGAGTGGTCCTGGGACACGGCGGGGGGTGACATGGAGCGCTCCTGCGCGCGGGCGGTGGAACTGGGCCTGCCCGCGATCGCGTTCACCGAGCACCTCGACCACACCGTCTGGACGGTCGACCCCGGCGCCCTCGACGGCTACGACCACCTGCTCGCGCTGACCACACCGGACGGGCACCTCACTCCCCCGGCCTTCGACGCCGCCGGCTACCTGGAGGCGGTCGAGCGGTGCCGCGGGCGCTTCCCCGGGCTGCGGATCCTGAGCGGCCTGGAGGTGGGCGAGCCGCACCGGCACGCCGAGGGAGTCGCCCGCGTGCTGGCCGCCGGACGGTTCGACCGGGTGCTCGGCTCCCTGCACTGCCTGCCCGCCGGCGACGGCTTCCGCGAGCCGCCCGGCCTGTACGCCCGCCGGGCCGCCGCCGAGGTCGTCCGGGAGTACCTGGCCGAGATCCCCGAGGTCGTGGCGGGCAGCGACGTGTTCGCCGTGCTGGCCCACGTCGACTACCCGGTGCGGTACTGGCCGCGGGCGGCCGGGCCGTTCGACCCGGCCGACTTCGAGGAGGAGTTCCGGCACGCGCTGCGGGCGACCGCCGGGTCGGGCCGGGCGCTGGAGATCAACACGGTCGTGCCGCTGGACGCGACGCTGCTGCGGTGGTGGCGCGAGGAGGGCGGCCAGGCCGTGACGTTCGGCAGCGACGCCCACGAGCCGTCCGTCGTCGCGCGCCGGTTCCGGGAGGCGGCGGAGCTGGCCCGGGCGCACGGCTTCCGCCCGGGCCGGGACCCGTACGGCTTCTGGGGCCGTACGGGGTGACCCCTACCGTTCCACCAGGCGCGCCCTGATCAGGGCGAGGTCGGCCGGTGGCAGGCCGCCGGCCAGCAGGTACGCCTCCGCGCCGCCGTGCCGGCCGTCCAGGTGGGCCAGGGCGGCGAGCATGGTGTCCGCGGTGACCTCGGCGAACAGGCGCGACGACCTGTCCCGTACGGCGTCGTCGTCCAGGGCGGCGAGGTGGTCGTCGAGGCGCAGGCAGACGGCGGTGACGGCGTAGTCGGCGGCGATGTCCTGACGGGAGACGCCGGCCAGCGAGAGGGCCAGCGCCACCGCGAGCCCGGTGCGGTCCTTGCCGGAATGGCAGTGCAGCAGGACGCCTCCGGCCGGCGCGTGGGCGACGGCCGACAGGACGGCGGCGAACCGGCGGGCTCCCCGGTCGAGGATCACCCGGTAGATGCCGGGCAGGGTGTCGTCCAGCGCCTCCAGGACGTCGTCCTCGTCCCGCAGGACGGGCAGGTGGCGGCGGCCCGGCACGGCGGGGCCCGGGTCGGCCCGGCACTCGGCGGCCAGCCGGAGGTCGGCGACGAGCCGCACGCCGTGGGCCCGCAGCGCCGGGACGGCCGTGCTCCTCGGCCGGTCGCCGCGCACCAGCGCGCCCCAGCGGACGCGGCCGCCGTCCGTGGTCGGCAGGCCGCCGAGGTCCCGCACGTTCTCGCAGCCGGGCCAGCTCAGCACCCGCCCGCCCGCCGACGGCTCCAGGGGCGTCATGCGAGGTCCCGCAGATTGCTGGTCCAGGCGTCGACGGTGGCCTGCCACTCCTTCGGGTCCTCCGGGCGTCCCGGCACGCCGGGCCGGGTCTGCCACGGCAGCGGCCCCGACTCCCGCCGGTACTCCACCCCGATCGCCTCCAGCCTCGGCAGGTGTGCCGCCAGCCGGGCGCGGAAGTCCTCCAGGTCGCGCGCGGCCGTCGCCCAGACGGTCTCGGCGAAGGCCGCCAGCCGGGGGAAGACCATGTAGTCGATGCGCCGGTTGGAGTCGATCAGCTCCGTCCAGACCCCGCACTGCGCGCCCAGAACCCGTTCCGCAGCGGGGTCGCCGCGCAGCTCCCGCGGGACGGGCTCGAAGGCGTAGACGTCCTCCAGGGTGAGCACGGTCCCGAACGGCACCGGCTCGTCCTCCCCGGCCCCTTGGCGGTAGTCGAGGTAGACCTGGGTGTTGGAGCAGTTGACGACGTCGTGCCCGCGCCGGGCGGCGGCCACCGCGCCGAGCTCGCCGCGCCAGGACGCCACCACCGCCCCCGGCGCCAGGCCGCCCTCCAGGATCTCGTCCCAGCCGACCAGCCGGCGGCCGCGTCCGGTCAGGAAGTCGTCGAACCGGTGGATGAACCAGCTCTGCAGCTCCTCCTCGTCCCGCAGCCCCAGCTCCCGGATCCGGCGCTGGGCGGACGGGCTCTCCCGCCACTGGTCCTTACGGCACTCGTCGCCGCCCACGCACACGTACGGGCTGGGGAACAGCTCCAGCACCTCCTCCAGGACGTCGCGGAAGAAGGCGATGGTGGCGTCCTCGGCGTTGAGCACGTTGCGGCCGACGCCCCAGGTGGTGCGGACCTCCGGAGCCGTGCCGAGGTTGCCCAGCTCGGGGTGGGCGGCGATGGCGGCCTGCGTGTGCCCGGGCAGGTCGATCTCGGGCACGACGGTGACGTGGCGGGCCGCGGCGTAGGCGACGATCTCCCTGATGTCGTCCTGGGTGTAGAAGCCGCCGTGCGGGCGGCCGTCCATGGCGCCGTTCCAGCCGGTCCGGCTCTCCCGGCGCCACGCGCCGACCTCGGTCAGGCGGGGGTACCGGCGGATCTCCAGCCGCCAGCCCTGGTCGTCGGTGAGGTGCAGGTGCAGGACGTTGAGCTTGTGCAGGGCCATCAGATCGATGAACCTCAGCAGGTCGTGCTTCGTCATGAAATGCCGGGCGACGTCGAGGAGGCAGCCGCGCCAGCCGAAGCGCGGCTCGTCCTCGATGTACGTGCCCGGCGCGACGAGGGGTTCCGTGCCCGGCGTCCGGCGGAAGGCGGCGGCGGGCAGGAGCTGGCGGAAGGTCTGCGCGCCGTAGAAGGCCCCGGCGGGCCCGCCCGCGTCGATGGCCACGCCGTCGTCGCCCACGCTCAGCCGGTACGCCTCCGGCCCGAGGCCCTCGCCGAGCCCCAGGGTGATCGTCCCCGGGCCCGGCGTGCCGGGCAGCAGCTCACCTCCGGCGACCTGGCTGAGCTCGGCCCGCAGCCAGGCGGCCACCCCGGCGAGCGCCGGATCGGCGGTGAGCGCCGTGCTCGCGTCGAGGACGAACCTCCCGCGCCTGGTCCCGTGCCTGACCGGCCTGGGAACGATCTTCAAGTGGATCTCCTCACTGCCAGACGATGGCGGAGCGAGCCGGACTTTACGAAGGAGCCCTTCATTAATAGCATCGGCATTTCTGAGGTTCAACGCCCAATTTCGTGGAGTTCACCTGAGGGACGGCCGCTGGGATAATCTGTGTTTACAGAGGAGACCTACGTTAAGGACGGCGATGGCGGATCTACGCGGCGGCGACCTGTCACGGCTGCGACAGCTCAACTCGCTGACCGCCATCCGGGCGCTGCGCCGGGCCGGGCCGCTCACGCTGTCGGCGCTGGCCGAGCGTACGGGGTTGTCGCGCCCGTCCATGAAGGAGGTCGCCGGCGAGCTGATGGACCTGGGCTGGGTGGAGGAGGTCCCGCCGAGCCCCGGCTCGATGGGCCGGCCGGCCCGCCGCTACCGCTTCCGCGCCGACAGCGGCTACCTGGTGGGCGTCGACGTGGGCGGCCACAACGTGCGCGCCGCCCTGGCCGACCTCGACGGCGAGATCCTGGCCGAGACCCGGCAGCCGGTGCTGCCGGACGCGCCGCTGGAGGAGCGCCTGGCCGCGATCGAGCGGGCCGTCTCCGGCTGCCTGGCGCTCGGCCGCGTCCCGGTGTCCGACCTGTGGACGATCGCCGTCGGCACGATCGGCGTGATCGACGTCGAGGGCCGGGTCATCTACTCGGCCGCCGTCCCCGCCTGGCGCGACCTCGACCTGGCGGGCCGGATCCGCGAGATGTTCCCCTGCCAGGTGCTGATCGAGAACGACAGCCGCCTGGCGGCCATGGCCGAGACCAGGCGGGGCGTCGCCCAGGACGCCAGGGACGTGGTGTTCCTGCACGTCGGCAGGCGCATGGGAGCCGGGCTGATCATCGGCGGCAAGGTCCACAGGGGGTTCGGGGCGGCGGCCGGGGAGATCGCCATGCTGCCCGAGTCCCGCTGGTTCGACGCGCCCGAGCACCTCAACTCGTGCGCGGCCGTCCCCGAGGGCACGCCGCCGGAGGACGCGGCCGGCTGCACGCTGGCCGCCGCCAGGAACGGCGACCCGGTCGCGCTGGAGGCCGTCGGGCGCTACCTCGACGACCTGGCCGTGGGCACGGCGGCCATGGTGCTCGTCCTCGATCCGCAGGTCGTGGTGCTGGGCGGCGGGTTCTCACGCTCGGCGGACGTGCTGCTCGGGCCGCTGCGCGACCGGCTGGAGCGGCGGTGCATGCGCATGCCGGAGGTGCGGGCGTCCACGCTGGGCGACGAGTGCGTGGTGACAGGCGCGATCGAGTACGCCGTCGACCATCTCGACGACCGGCTCTTCACCCCCGAACACGGCCCGCTCCCCCTCACCCGCTGACGTCCGGGGCACGCTGATTGCACGATTTCTGCAATCGGTTGTTGCAGAAACAGCGGCATCACCAGGCAGAACACCGAGCGCGTTTGCAGTTTTACCTGAATGTGTTGACCTTTCATCGGCATGAAGCCACTGTTACTGCAACCGGTTGGCACCAGCTCGCGCGGCACACCCCCCTTCCACTCCTCCATCGAAACGGAGCTGGACGTGCGTAAGAACCAACCCTCGGCGACAAGGCCGGCGGTCGTGCTGATCACCGGCCTGCTCACCGCGGTCGCCCTGGTCGCCGTACTGAACACGCCCGCGTCGGCGGCCCCCGCCGGCGGGAACTACACGCTGGTCAACGGCGGCAGCGGCCTGTGCGCCACCGTGCCGGGTCAGAGCACCGGCGCAGGCGTGCAGCTCGCGCAGAACGCCTGCGCCGAGTCCGCCGGGCAGGTCTTCACCCTCACCGCCGCCGGGAGCGGCTACCAGGTCAAGGCCGCGCACAGCGGCAGGTGCGCCGGCGTCCGCGACGCCTCCACCAGCGCGGGCAAGCCCGTGCAGCAGGAGACCTGTACGGGCGCCGCCTCCCAGACCTGGCAGCTCACCGCCGCCGGCAGCGCGTACCGGATCGTCAACGCCAACGGCGGAAAGTGCCTCAACGTCAAGGACGACTCCACCTCCCCGGGCGCGCTGCTGCAGCAGAACTCCTGCGACTCGGCCGCCACCAAGCAGTGGACCCTGAAGCCCGCGGGCGGCGGCCCCACGACCACCCCCACACCGACCCCCACACCGACCCCGACCGTCACGCCCACCGTCCCGCCCGCCGGCGCCCTGTACGTGTCCCCGAACGGCAGGGACGGCGCGACCGGCACCCGGTCCGACCCGACGACGCTCACCTCCGCCATCACCCGCGTCGCGGCGGGCGGCACGATCTACCTGCGCGGCGGCACGTACGCCTTCTCGCAGACGGTCACCATCGCGCCGGGCAACGACGGCACCGCCTCGGCCCGCAAGAAGCTGTCGGCCTACCCCGGCGAGACGCCGGTGCTGAACTTCGCGGCCCAGAGCGAGGACCCGGCCAACCGGGGGCTCGCCGTCAACGGCTCGTACTGGCACCTGTACGGCATCACCGTCGAGCGCGCCGGCGACAACGGCATCTTCGTCGGCGGCAGCGACAACATCGTCGAACGCTCGGAGACCCGGTTCAACCGCGACACCGGGCTGCAGCTCTCCCGCATCGCCTCCGACACGCCGCAGAGCCGGTGGCCGTCCCGCAACCTCGTCCTGAGCACGGTCTCGCACGACAACGCCGACTCCGACGGCGAGGACGCCGACGGCTTCGCCGCCAAGCTGACCGTCGGGCCCGGCAACGTCTTCCGCTACGCGGTGTCCCGCAACAACATCGACGACGGCTGGGACCTCTACACCAAGCCCGACACCGGCCCGATAGGCCCGGTCACCGTCGAGGACTCCCTGTCCTACGGCAACGGCACGCTCAGCGACGGCAGCCAGGCCGGGAACGGCGACCGCAACGGCTACAAGCTGGGCGGCGAGGACATCAAGGTCGACCACGTCGTCCGGCGCAACATCGCCTACCGCAACGGCAAGCACGGCTTCACCTACAACCGCAACCCCGGCACGATGACGATCGCCGGGAACGTCAGCATCGACAACACCGAGCGCAATTTCTCCTTCGACGCGGGCACCTCGGTGTTCCGCGACAACACCTCGTGCCGCTCGGGCGGCGGCGCCAACGACAAGATCGTCGGTGACGCCGACGCGTCCGACCAGTTCTGGTCCGGCTCGAACGGGTCCCGCTGCTCCGCCTACGGCGGCGCCCTGAACTGGTCCTTCGCCGCGGACGGCCGCCTGGTGGTGACCTTCGGCGGCGTCCCGGTCGTCCCGGCGGGCTGACCGGCCACCCCACAGGTCCGGGACCTCGCGCGGGGTCCCGGACCTTCGGCGTGCCGGTGGGGTAAACGAGGCGGAAGTGGAAAAGGTGGCCTTGTGAGGGCCTCCCGGTGAGGCCACCGCTTCCCGTACGAAGAAAGAGGAGACGCCATGCCGTCTTCCGCCCTGCACCGTT
Source organism: Nonomuraea sp. NPDC001699 (assembly GCF_053596455.1). NCBI lineage: Bacteria > Bacillati > Actinomycetota > Actinomycetes > Streptosporangiales > Streptosporangiaceae > Nonomuraea > Nonomuraea sp. NPDC001699. Next base: position 294,516 of record NZ_JBSFGF010000009.1, read on the forward strand.
CCATCCAGGTCGCCGAGCCCGGCGGCGCCATGGCGCAGACCGCGGCGCCGACCCGCGAACCGGGCCCCGGCCAGGTGCGGATCACCGTCGAGGCGTGCGGGGTGTGCCACTCCGACGCGCTGATCATCGGCGGCGCGATCCCGGGCACCGCCTTCCCCGTCACGCCGGGGCACGAGATCGCCGGACGCGTCGACGCGATCGGCGACGGCGTCGCGGGCTGGTCCGTGGGCGACCGGGTGGCGGTCGGCTGGTACGGCGGGAGCTGCGGCCACTGCGACGCCTGCCGGGAGGGCGACGGCGTGCTCTGCCCCGAGCTGCGGGTGCCGGGCGCCGCCTATCCCGGCGGGTTCGCCGACTCCGTCGTGGTGCCGGCCGTCGCCCTGGCCGCGATCCCCGGCGAGCTGACGGCGGCGCAGGCGGCGCCCCTGGCCTGCGCGGGCGTGACCGTGTTCAACGCGCTGCGGCGCAGCTCGGCGCGGCCGGGCGACACCGTCGCGATCCTCGGGCTGGGCGGCCTGGGACATCTGGGCGTGCAGTTCGCGGCCAAGATGGGCTTCGAGACGGTCGCGATCGCGCGCGGCGGCGACAAGGAGCCGCTGGCACGCGAGCTCGGCGCCGCCCACTACGTCGACGCCGCCGCCGAGAAGGCGGCCGACGCGCTGGCGGCGCGCGGCGGGGCCAAGGTGGTGCTGGCGACGGTGACCAGCTCGGCGGCGATGTCCGGCACGATCGACGGGCTGGGCCGGCGCGGCGAGCTCATCACCGTAGGCATCGACACCGAACCGCTCACCGTCACGCCTCTCCAGCTCGTCGGCGGCGCCCGCCGGGTCTACGGGCACGCCTCCGGCATCGCCGTGGACACCCAGGACACGATGAGGTTCGCCGCCCTGAGCGGCGTGCGGGCCTGGACGGAGGAGGTGCCGCTGGAGGAGGCCGCGACGGCGTACCAGCGGATGTTGTCCGGTCAGGCGCGCTTCCGCATGGTCCTGACCACCGGCAACTGAGCGGCGGCGAGCCATGACCGAGTCCTACGACCCGCGCCGCACGGCGGTGCTGCTGGTCGATCCGTACAACGACTTCATCTCCGAGGGCGGCAAGGTGTGGCCGCGGCTGGAGCCGGTGGCGCAGGCGATCGGCCTGCTGGACAACCTGCGCGCGGTGATCGCCGCGGCGCGGGCGGCCGGGGTGCGGGTGGTGTTCGTCCCGCACCGCCGCTGGGAGCCGGGCGACTACGAGAGCTGGGCCCATCCGAACCCGACGCAGCACGGCATCCAGGAGCGGCACACCTTCGCCCGCGGCTCCTGGGGCGGGGAGTTCCATCCGGACCTCCAGCCGCAGGAGGACGACGTCGTCGCGCACGAGCACTGGGCGCAGAGCGGGTTCGCCAACACCGACCTGGACCTCCAGCTCCGGCAGCGCGGTGTCACGCACGTGGTGGCCGTCGGCGTGCTGGCCAACACCTGCGTCGAGTCCACCGGGCGGTTCGCCATGGAGCTGGGCTACCACGTGACGCTGGTGCGCGACGCGACCGCCGCCTACCTGCCGGAGATGTTGCACGCCGCCCACGAGCTGAACGGCCCCACCTTCGCCCATGCCATCCTCACCACGGAGGAGCTGGTCACGGCGTTCGCCCGAGGCTGACGGGGGCTACGGGGTCAGCGGGTGGCCGGGCGGGTGGCCGTCCAGTAGGAGCGGGTCATCTCGGTGGCCAGGCCGAGCACGACGAGCCCGACGATCCCGTGGTACCAGCGCCAGCCGACGCCGAGGCCGACGAACCCGTCCAGGATCATGATGCCCGCGCCCCCGCCGACGGCCGCCAGCATCACGGCCAGGGCGGCGAGCACCACGCCTCTCGGCAGCCGGCGGCCCACGGCGGTGACCGTGGCCAGGACGAGGCACGCCCCCAGCACCCCGGAGGCCGCCGCGAACCCCTGCGCCAGGGACGGGTCCAGGAAGTAGCGCGCGGCCTCGGCCGCCGGCACGGGCGGCCCACCGGGGAACCCGAGCCTGCCCTGCACGGCGAAGACGGCCTTGCCCGCCGCGTACCCGAGCATCAGCGCCGCCAGCCCGTACGCCGGCCAGCGCCGCGGACGATGTGAGTCAACCATGCCCGCCACGCTAGGCATCCCCCGCCGCACCGCCCTCCCCTTCACGCGTGACCTCCCTCCCCCGCCAGAGGGATTCCTGGGCCCTGGCTCCGTCCGTCGAGGCCCCCCTGCAACGCGTCCCCTGAGGCGCGGCGGTTCGACAGCCGGAATTCATGCCATTCTTCTTCCGGAAATTCAGGGCTATCGTTTCGCCATCTCACGGATTCAATGTCCGGACATTTCCGTTTCCGGCGTTAATTCATTCCTATGGAGGTGGCTTCATGCCTGCAGGGTTGTGGAGAATCTCGGGCGCGCTCGTGCTCGCCGTACCGCTGGCCGTGGCGCCCTCCGTCGCGGCGAGCGCGGCGGACCCGCCGTCGGTGGTGATCGACTCCTCCGAGTCCGCCCCCGGCCTGGTACGGCTGACCGGCCGCTTCACCTCCGCCTACGACGTGTCGGTCGTGGTGGACGGCGAACGCACAGACCGGGCCAAGGTCACCGACCCCGACGCCGACGACACCGGAACCTGGTCCTACGACCTCGACACCAGCGCCCTGGACGGCGAGATCGAGGTCTACGCCAAGGCCACGGCCGCCGACACCCGCTACGGCGCCTGGTCGCCGCCGCTGACCCTGCGCGTGGACAACCCGCGGGCCAGAGCCCCGCGCGTGGCGATCGCCGAGCCCGCCGACGGAGCCCGGCTCACCCGTCCCACGCCGGTCCGGGTGGACGTGGCCGGCGCGGACGTGCGCACGGTCCGGGTCCGCGTCAACGGCGGCCCCTGGCAGCGTGCCGCCGGCGCGGCAGGGCGCTACGTCACGCTGGTGAACCCGGCGCGGTACGGCGACGTCATGGCGAGCCTGGAGGCGGAGGCGGTCGACGCGCGCGGCCACGTGTCCAGGTCGTCCACCACGTACGTGGCGCTGGGCGCGGCGCGGAAACGCGGCGCGGTGCCGCACCGGCAGGACCGGGCGATGTGGATCTGGGAGAAGGCGTCCTACAACCTGGTGCTCAACCCGGGTTCGCGCCGCCTGCTGGAGACCGTCCTGCCCGCCGGATCGGCGCTCTACCTGGGCGTGGACACCTACGCCGGGCGCGACATGCTGGAGGACGCGCGTCCGGAGCTGCGCGACCTGGTGGCCTGGGCGCACGGCCGGGGCATGAAGGTGCACGCCACCGTGGCCGGCGGGACCCGGCCGCCGTACCTGGGCGCGCTGGCCCGCTACCGCGAGCGCGCCGTCGGGGAGATGGAGCGGGTCCTCGACTACAACCTGTCCTCCAAGCCGGACGAGCGCTTCGACGGGATCAACGTCGACATCGAGCCGTACAGCCTGCCGTGGTTCACCAGCGGCAAGCCCGACGTGCAGATCCAGTGGCTGGACACGCTGCGCGCGATGATCGCCCGCCGGGACGCCTCCGGCCAGCCGCTGCTGTTCGGCCCGGCCGTGCCGCGCTGGCTGGACACCTCCGCCTGCTGCACGGACATCACGTACGGCGGGAACACCCGCACCCTGGCCGAGCACGTCCAGGACCTCAGCGACTACATCGCGATCATGGACTACCGCGACCAGGCGGACGGCGGCGTCGGCATCATCGCGCAGGCGGCCGGCGAGCTGGCCTACGCCGAGCGCATCGGCAAGCCGCTGTCGGTCGTGGTCGGCGTGGAGACGCTGGACATCGCGACCAGCGGCGACCCGTCCAGCATCACCTTCCGTGAGGAGGGCAGGAACGCGCTGGAGGCCGAGCTGGCCAAGGTCTCCCAGGCGTTCGCGGGCAGCCCGGCCTACGCCGGGATCGCGCTGCACCACTACGACTCCTACCGGGAGCTGCCCACGGTCTGGGGCCCCTCGGCCGAGTGGCCCGACCCGCCCGCCGACTCAGGGCCGCCCACGGGCGTGGCGTCGCCGCCGCGGGCCGTCGCGTTCGACCACGCCACGGTGGACCTGACGTACGGGCGGGCGCGCGATGACACCGAGGTCGCCCACTACGAGGTGCACCGCTCGACCGAGCCGGACTTCACCCCCGGCCCCGGCACGCTCGCCGGGAAGGCGCGCGGCCTCACCCACACCGACACCGGCCTGCTGCCCGGCACCGCCTACCACTACCGGATCGTCCCGGTGGACGTGGCCGGGCACCGCGGGCCGCCCTCCGCCCCGGTCACCGTGACGACCGGCGCGACGGCCCTGCGTCCCATGGTCGTGGAGTCGATGGCGGTGACCGTGGAGGGCGGCGCGGCCCGCGTACGGCTGCGCGTGGTGGACAAGGAGAGCGGGCAGCCGGTGGCGGCCACGGTGCGCGGGCGGTTCACCTTCTCCGCCGGCCGCTACGTGACGGTCGCCGCGGGCGCCGACGGCTGGGCCACCGCGACGTCGGAGGCGCTGAAGCAGCCGACCGGCGAGGTCGGCTTCGCCGGTCACCGCCTGACCGCCCCGGGCCACTACTGGGCCGCCGCCTACGACCGCGACAAGGACGCCGCGGCCCGCTGGTGACCCCCGAAAGGATGGAATTCATTCCTAATATGCCGCCGATAACGGAGTGAATTTAGGGTTGACATTACTTCAGAATGACGAGAAGAATCCCGTTATGGAGCCACCTGAAGGAATGAATTCCCTCCCCAGGGGAAGGCGATTCCGCACCCTCGCGGCACGCCTGCGGCAGGAGATCGTGCAGGGCCGCTGGCCGGTCGGCGGCAGGCTGCCGACCGAGTCCGAGCTGGCGCAGACCTACTCGGTCGGGGTCAACACCGTGCGCCGCGCGGTCGACCTCCTGGTCGAGGAGGGGCTCGTCCGCCGCCGGCAGGGGTCGGGCACCTTCGTCACCAGCTCCGTCACCCCGGGGGCCAGGCCGCGTCTCATCGGCGCGCTCGTCCCGTCGAACACCTACTACTTCCCGCAGGTCGTCCAGGGCATCGAGCGGGCGGCCACCGCCGCCGGCGTGCAGCTCGTGCTGGCCTGCTCCAACTACGACCCCGACGTCGAGGCCGGGCAGATCCAGCAGCTCGTCGACGTCGGCGTGGCCGGGCTGCTGCTGGTGCCCAACCTGCACCTCACCGCCGACCCCGACGCCCACCTGGCCCGCCTGCGCGGGCTGCCGGTGCCGTACGTGCTGGTGGAGCGCCGGCCGGCCGACCCCCGCCCGGCCGACCCGACCTCCTACGTCTGCACCGACGTGCACGGCGGCGGCTACGCCGCCGTGCAGCACCTGAGCGGGCTCGGCCGCAGCCGGATCGGCTACCTCGGCCGGCTCGGCACAGCCAGCTCCGAGCAGGTCTTCGCGGGATACCGCCAGGCCGTCGCCGACCTCGGGCTTCCGGAGATCCCGGAGGCCGTGGCCAGGCAGCCCGTCTGGACCGGCCCCGACATGCTGGCCTACGCCAACACGCTGGTCACCGAGAAGGTGCGCGCGGTGGTGTGCCTCGGCGACCGCGAGGCCACCGCGCTCCTGCCCTACCTGCGCCGGGTCGGCCTGACCGTGCCCGACGACATCGCCGTCGTCGCCTACGACGACGAGGTCGCCGACCTGTCGGAGGTGCCGCTCACCGCGGTCTCGCCGCCCAAGGCGGAGGTCGGCCGCATGGCGACCGAGCTGCTGCTGCGCCGGATCGAGCTCGGCGCCGCCGCCCCGGTCTGCCGGGTCGTGCTGCAGCCCCGCCTGGCCGTCCGCGCCTCCTGCGGAGCCGCCTCCGGCAGCCTGGTCGAGGTCCGCGTCCCGACGTGACGCCGGCGTCCCCCTCACCCCCCTTCCCCCCTCTTCGTTCCTGTTGGAGGACCCAATGAGAGTGCGCGTGCTCGCCGCTGCCGCGGTGGCCGTCCTCACCGTGGCCGGCACGGCGTCGTGCGGCGGCCCGGCCGACGACTCCGGCGCCGTCACCCTGAAGCTCGGCTTCTACGCCGCCGCGGGCGACCCGGCCGACACGACCATGCGGCAGCTCGTCCAGGAGTTCACGGCCGCCAACCCGTCGATCAAGGTGCAGCTGGAGGTCGCGCCGTACGTCAAGTTCTTCGAACGGCTCAGGACGCAGATCGCCGGCGGCCAGGCGCCCCAGCTGTGGCTCTCGGACGGCGTGCTCGTGCAGGAGTTCGCCGCCCGCGGCGCGCTGGCCGACCTGAGCGACCGGGTCAAGACCGTCAACGCCGCCGACTACTCCGGCATCGACCTGAACCGCGACGCGGAGGGCCGGGTCTTCGGCTTCCCGCAGGGCGCCCAGACCCCGGTGCTCTTCTACAACAAGAAGATGTTCGCCGAGGCCAAGGTCGCCGAGCCGACGGCCGAGTGGACCTACGACGACCTGGCCGCCGCGGCCAAGAAGCTCACCAAGGACGCCAACGGCGACGGCAAGCCCGACACCTACGGCTTCCGCGCGTACTCGCCGGGGTTCACCGAGAGCTGGTGGCCCATCGTCAAGGCGTTCGGCGGGGACGTCGTCACCGACGGGGGCCGCAAGGTCGTCGTCGACAGCCCGCAGTCCACGGCCGGCCTCGACTGGATGCTGGCCGCCATGGGCAAGGACGGCTTCGCCCCCGACTACGTGACCACCGAGGCCATGGGCAAGGGCGTCGTGCACACGCTGTTCGCGACCGGCCGGGTGGCCATGTCGTACGGCATCTACGCCCGTACGCTGCCCGCGGTGAGCGCCGGCGTCGACTTCGGCGTGGCGCCGCTGCCGAAGGGCCCGGCCGGGCGCGGCAACGTCGCGATCGTCAACTCGTGGGTGGTCAGCAAGGCCGCCTCCCCCGCGCAGGCCGACGCGGCGTGGAAGTGGATCACCTTCTTCTCCGGCGAGGGCCCGCAGCGCAAGTGGGCCGAGCTCGGCGAGGCGATCCCGATCAACAAGAAGGTCGCCTCCACGGCCCTGCCCGCCGACCGCAGCCCGGTCTTCCTGGAGTCGCTCGACGCGGCCACCGACCTCGGCACCAACGCCGTGTGGTCGGAGTACACCGAGGCCCTGGCCAAGCGCATGAACGAGGCGCTGTCGAACGCCACGCCGGTCGCCACCGCGCTCCAGACCGGGCAGAAGGAGGCCCAGGAGGTCATCGACCGCTTCTACGCCGGGAAGACGCAGTGACGGTGCTCACCAGGCGCTCCGGGCAGGTGGCCGCCGGACCGCGGCCGCCCGCCCGGCGGCGGCGCTCGGGCGAGCGGGCCTGGGCCTTCGCGTTCGCCTCGCCCTACCTGCTCCACCTGGTCGCGCTGGCCGCCTGGCCGCTGCTGGCCTCGCTGTTCTTCAGCATGACCGAGTACGACCTGATGTCCCCGCCGAGGTTCGTCGGGTTCGGCAACTTCACCCGCCTGTTCGGCGACCCGGTCTTCTGGCGCACGCTGGGCAACACCGCCTACTTCGCGGTGCTGTTCGTCCCGGCGCAGACGGCGCTGGCCCTGGCCCTGGCGGTCGCGCTCAACCAGCGGCTGCGCGGCATGGCGCTGTTCCGCGCGGCCTACTTCGTCCCGGTCGTCTCCTCGTGGGTGGTCGTCGCCTACGTGGCCGACGCGGTCTTCAACCCGCAGACCGGCATCGCCAACCAGGTGCTCGGCCTCCTCGGGCTGCCGGCCGAGAACTGGTTGCAGGACCCCGCGCTGGTGATCCCCACGCTGGCGGCGGTCGCCGTCTGGAAGGGCGTCGGCTACATGGCGGTGCTCTTCCTGGCGGGCCTGCAGGCCATCCCCGAGGAGCGCTACGAGGCGGCGAAGATCGACGGCGCGTCGGCCTGGAACCGGTTCCGGTACATCACCCTGCCGGGCATCTCCGGCACCACGTTCCTGGTGCTGGTGCTCACCTCCATCGAGACGCTGCAGTCGTTCGAGCAGGTCTTCGTGATGACGGACGGCGGGCCGCACGGCGCGAGCGAGCTGACCGTGCTCTACCTCTACCGGCAGGGTTTCCAGTTCTTCCAGATGGGCTACGCCTCGGCCGTGGCGTGGGTGCTGTTCGTGCTGGTGCTCGCGCTGACCCTGGTGCAGTTCCGGCTCCAGCGCAGGTGGGTGCACTATGCGTAAGACCGTCTCGTACGTGCTGGTGCTGGCGGGGGCGGCGGTCATGTTGCTGCCGTTCGTCGCGGCGCTCGGCAACTCGCTCAAGAGCTTCGCCCAGTACATCCAGGTGCCGCCCGCGTGGCTCCCCGACCCGGTCCAGTGGGACAACTACGCCGAGGTGTGGCGGCGCACGCCGTTCGGGCTCTACCTGGTCAACAGCCTGGTGATCGCGGTGCTCGCGGTCGCCGGGAACGTGCTGACCAGCGCCATGGTCGGGCACTCGCTGGCCAGGATGCGGCTGCCGGGCAAGCAGGCGCTGCTGACGATGGCCCTGGGCACGATGATGTTGCCGACGGTCATCACGATCGTCCCGAACTTCCTGCTGTTCCGCTCGCTGGGCTGGCTGGACTCGATGTTGCCGCTCATCGTGCCGTACTGGCTGGCCACGCCGATCGGGATCTTCCTGATGCGGCAGACGTTCCTCGGCATCCCCAAGGACTTCGAGGAGGCGGCCGGCCTCGACGGCGCCAACCCCTGGCAGGTGTTCTGGCGCATCCACCTGCCGCTGGCCAAGCCCGCCCTGGCCACGCTCGCGGTCTTCACCTTCACCACGTCGTGGAAGGCCGTGCTGGAGCCCACGATCTACCTCACCTCGCCGGAGAACTACACGCTGCCGGTCGGCGTGCTGAGCCTGAAAGGGCAGTTCGTCGGCAACGACCAGCTCGTGACGGCCGCGGCGATGATGAGCCTGCTGCCGATGCTGATCGTGTTCGTGCTGGCCCAGCGTTACTTCGTCCGCGGAACCATGTCCGCGGGTCTCAAGGGCTGAGATCAGGCCCTTCGTCCGATTCGGAAAGGAAATCGTGACCACAACATCCGGGCTGCGCCTGGGCGTCATCGGCGCGGGCACCATCGCGGAGTTCCACGTGGCCGCCGCCCGCCAGAGCGCCGGGCAGGTGAAGGTCGCCGCGGTGTGCGACGTGCGGGCCGAGGCGGCCGAGAAGCTGGCCGCCGAAGCCGGCGCCCGCGTCTTCACCGACCACCGGGCGATGCTCGACGCGGGCGGCCTCGACGCGGTCGTGATCACCGTGCCGCACGCCCTGCACGCCCCGATCACCCTCGACGCCGCCGCGGCCGGGCTGCACGTGCTCGTGGAGAAGCCGATCGCCACCACGCGCGAGGACGCCGTCCGCATGATCGAGGCGTGCCGGGCGGCCGGCGTCGTGTTCGCGGTCGGGCACGTCCTGCGCTTCGTGCCGATGCTGCGCGCGGCGGCCGGCTTCCTCTCCTCCGGCGAGCTCGGCCAGGTCGTGGTGGCCGCCGAACGGCGCACCGCCGACTACGCCGACCCCTCGCGCCCCCGCTGGTTCCTCGACGCCGACATGGCCGGCGGCGGCATCGTGCTCAACGTCGGCACGCACAGCATCGACAAGCTCCAGATGCTCGTCGGCTCGCCGATCGTCGAGGTGACCGCGCACGTCGCCGGGCCCGCCGGCGGGTCGGTGGAGACCGAGGCGGTCGCCCTGGCCCGGCACGCCGACGGCACCCGTTCGACGATCTCCGTCACCGGCACCGGCCTGCCGTTCACCGACGAGGCGGAGATCGTGTGCGGCGAGGGCGCGGTGCGCATCAGCCGCGGCGAGGGCGTCTGGTCCTTCCGGGGCGGCGTCGCCACCCAGGTCGCCGCGCCCGGCATCGGCGAGATGGCCACCGCGTTCGCCGCGCAGCTCGCCGACTTCGCGCGGGCCTGCGCCGGCCGGACCGCCCCCGAGGTCACCCCCGAGTACGCCCTGTCGGTCCTCGACGTCGCCCTGGCCGTCTACGAGTCCGCCCGCCGGGGTTCCACCGTCACAGTGAAGGGACAGCCATGAACCCGCTCGCGTTCAGCACGCTCGGCATGCCGGGCGCACCGGCCGAGGAGGTCGTCGCCACCGCCGCCCGGTACGGCTGCGCCGCCGTCGAGCTGCGCTGCGCCGAAGGTGAGATCGTCGCGCCGGACACCCCCGACGCCGAGCTGCGCTCGATCGCCCGGACGTTCGCCGCCGCCGGGATCGGGATCGTCGCCGTGTGCTCCTACACCCGCGTGGCCCGGCCGGACGGCGACCCGGTGGCCGAGGTGCTGCGCCACGTCGAGATCGCCGAGGCGCTCGGCTCGCCGTACGTGCGGGTCTTCGGCGGCGTCGAAGGGCAGGACGACCCGGCCGCCACCGCGACTCGGAGGCTCGCGGACGTGGCCGGGCGGCTCCCCGACAACGGCGTGGACGTGCTGCTGGAGACGCACGACGTGTTCCTGACGGGCGAGGCGATCGCCGGGGTGCTGGCCGGGGTCGGCTCGCCGCGCGTCGGCGCGCTGTGGGACGTGGTCAACCCGTGGCGGGCGGGCGAGAGCGCCGCGGCCACGGCGGACGCGCTGGCGCCGTACCTGCGGCACGTGCAGATCAAGGACGCCGCCTCGCCCGCCGACCTCGCGCCCGTGCTGCCGGGCAAGGGCGCGGTGGGCGTGCCCGCCGTGCTGGCCGAGCTGGACCGGATCGGGTACGCGGGCTTCCTGGCGCTGGAGTGGGAGCGCGCCTGGTACCCCGACGCGGCGCCCGTCGGCGAGGCCCTGGCCGCCTTCCGAACGGTGCTGGGACGATGATTCCCCTGGCCGCCTCGGCGCGTCCGGAGGGGGGAACGTTCCAGCCGGGCGTGCGCGCGCCCGTACGCGGGCCGCACGCCGCCCTGGCCAGGGAGCTGCTCGGCCCGGCCGCGGGCGGCGGCGTCTCCGGCGGGATCGAGCTGCGCCTGGTGTCCGACCCGTCGCTCGGCGCGGAGGGCTACACCCTGGCCGTCACCCCGGAACGGGCCGTGATCTCCGCGGCGGACGTCGCCGGGCTGCGCTGGGGCGTGCAGACGTTGCGCCAGCTCGACGGCCCGGACGGCGTGCCCTGCGGGACCGTGCGCGACGTGCCCAGGTACGCCTGGCGCGGCGTGATGATCGACGTGGCCCGCTGGTGGCGCCCGGTGTCCTTCCTGCGCTCGTACGTCGACCTGCTGGCGCTGCACAAGTTCAACGTGCTGCACCTGCACCTGACCGACGACCAGGGCTGGCGGTTCGAGGTGCGCGGGCACCCGCGGCTGACCGAGGTCGGGTCCCGCCGCGCCGGGTCGCCCGCCGGGCACGCCCGCGAGGGCCGGTCCGACGGCACCCCGCACGGCGGCTTCTACACCCAGCGGGAGCTGCGCGACCTGGTGGAGTACGCGGCGGCGCGCGGGGTGACCGTGGTCCCCGAGATCGAGTTCCCCGGCCACTCGCAGGCCGCCATCGCCGCCCTCCCGTGGCTGGGCCACTCCTCCGGGACGCCCGTCCGGGTGCGTACGGAGTGGGGCATCTCCTCGCACGTGCTCAACGTGGGCGACGGGGCCGCCGGGTTCGCCCGCGACGTGCTCGACGAGCTGTGCGAGGTGTTCCCGTCCAGGTACGTGCACATCGGCGGGGACGAGGTGCGCGGCGAGGAGTGGGCGGCCGACCCCGAGGCCGCGCGGCGGGTCGCCGAGGCCGGGCTCGACGGGCCGCGGGCCCTGCTCGGCTGGTGGGGCCGGCTGCTCGCCGATCACCTGCGCGGGCTCGGCCGCCGCGCGGTGGCCTGGGACGACATGCTCGACCACGACCCGCCCGAGGACATGGTGATCATGGCCTGGCGGGGCGTGGACCGGGTCGAGGCGGCCCTGCGCGCCGGGCACGACGTGGTCGCCGCGCCGCACACGCACACCTACCTCGACTACGCCGAGTCCGACGCCCCGGGCGAGCCGGTCAGCATCGCCGGGCCGCTCCCCCTGGAGACGGTCTACGGCTACGACGCCGGCGAGTCCGTCCTCGGCATGCAGGCCCAGCTTTGGGGCGAGTACCTGCCCACCAGGGAACGCTTCGACTACAACGCCTTCCCGCGGCTGTGCGCCGTGGCCGAGGCGGCCTGGTCGGCGGGCCGCGACCTGGACGGCTTCACCCGGCGGCTGGCCGATCACCTACCTCTGCTGGACCGGCTGGGCGTGGCCTACCGGCGACCCGAAGGAGCCGCCCGTGTTCACCTCTGAGCAGGAGCTGGAGGACCGGCTGTCCACTCCGTCGGCCGCGCTCACCGCCGACGTCGCCGGGCTGGACGGCGACCTCGTCGTGCTCGGCGCGGGCGGCAAGATGGGGCCGAGCCTGGTCCGGCTGGCCCGGCGCGCCCTGGAGGCGGCGGGCCGCGGCTCGGCCCGCGTGTACGCGGTGTCCCGCTGGTCGGACGCCCGGGCGGCGCGCGCGCTGGCCGACGAGGGGGTCGAGGTGGTGGCCCACGACCTGATGTCGGGCGGCGACCTGGCCGGGCTGCCCGACGCGGCCAACGTCGTGTTCATGGCGGGCGCCAAGTTCGGCACGTCGGCGGCGCCGTACCAGGCGTGGGCGGTCAACGCGGCGCTGCCGGCCGCCGTGGCCCGGCGCTACCGCGACTCCGCGATCGCGGTGTTCTCCACCGGCAACGTGTACCCGCTGGTGGACGTGGCCGGCGGCGGCAGCGCGGAGGAGGACCGGCCGGACCCGGTGGGCGAGTACGCGATGAGCTGCCTCGGCCGGGAACGCGTCTTCGAGCACGCCGCCGCGGCGTACGGCGCCAGGGTCGCGATCCTGCGCCTGAACTATGCCGTGGACCTGCGCTACGGCGTGCTGGCCGACCTCGCGGCCACCGTGGCGGCGGACGAGCCGGTCGACCTCACCACCGGGCACGTCAACGTCGTGTGGCAGGGGTACGCGAACGAGGTCGCGCTGCGGTCGTTGCGCCACGCGCGCGCCCCGGAGGCGTTCGTCCTGAACCTGACCGGCCCGGAGACCGCCTCGGTGCGCCGCACGGCGGCCCGGCTGGCCGCCGCGATGGGGACGCGGGCGTCCTTCACCGGCGTCGAGAGCGGCACCGCGCTGCTCAACGACGCCTCGCGCTGCCACGGCCTGTTCGGCTACCCGGACGTGCCGCTGGACACCCTGATCGCGTGGCAGGCCGCCTGGCTGTCGCGCGGGCTGCCCCTGTCGGGCAAGCCGACCAAGTTCGCGGTACGCGACGGGAGGTTCTGAGATGTCGATCGGCCTGCTGCGGGAGGGGACGGTCATCCCCGCCCATCCGCTGGCGCTGACCGCCGGGCGCGCCCTGGACGAGCGCCGCCAGCGCGCGCTCACCCGCTACTACCTGGCCTCGGGTGCGGGCGGCGCCGCCGTGGCGGTGCACACCACGCAGTTCGAGATCCGCCGGGCCGGGCTGCTGCGGCCGGTGCTGGAGCTCGCCGCCGAGGTCGTGGGCAAGGAGGCGGGGCGGCCGTTCGTCATGGTGGCGGGCGCGTGCGGCGACACCGTCCAGGCCGTGGCGGAGGCGGAGCTCGCGGCCTCGCTGGGCTACCACGCCGTGCTGCTGTCGCCCCAGGTGCCCGGGGCGGGCGAGCCGGAGCTGCTGGCGCGGGCCAGGGCGGTCGGCGAGGTGCTGCCGGTGATCGGCTTCTACCTGCAGGAGGCGGTGGGCGGGCGGCGGCTCGGCCCGTCGTTCTGGAGGTCGCTGAGCGAGCAGGAGTCGGTGGTGGCGATCAAGATGGCGCCCTTCGACCGGTATCGCACGGTGGACGTGGTCAGGGCGGTGGCGGCGTCGGGCCGCGACGACCTCGCGCTCTACACCGGCAACGACGACAACGTCCTGGCCGACCTGCTCGCCCCCGTCGCGGGCCGCCGGATCGTCGGCGGGCTGCTCGGCCAGTGGGCGGTGTGGACGCGGGCGGCGGTGCTCATGTTCGAGGAGGTCCGCCGGGCGTGGGCGGGGGACGACGAGGTCCTGCGTTCCCTGCTGGCCCGCGCCGGCGACCTCACCGACGCCAACGGCGCGGTGTTCGACGTGGCGGGCGGGTTCCACGGCTGCATCGCCGGGGTGCACGAGGTGCTGCGCCTCCAGGGCCTGCTGGCCGGGACCTGGTGCCTGGACCCGGGTGAGGGGCTGTCGCCGGGGCAGGCGGCGGAGATCGCGCGGGTGAGCGCGGCCTATCCGTGGCTGGTGGACGACGAGTTCGTCGCCGCGCACCTGGACGACTGGCTGCGCTGAGACGCCGTCCGGGGCCGGGACACGCGTCCCGGCCCCGGATTCCGTGCGTCAGACGGACCAGTGGGCCGTGGACAGGGCGCGGACGGCGTCCTCGTCCACCTCGACGCCGAGGCCGGGGCCGGTGGGCACCAGGGCCGTCCCGTCCGAGACCTCCACCGTCCGGCCGCCGACGTACGCCGAGCGCACGAACTGACGGCCGTTGAGGTCGACCGGGGTGTCCACGCCGAAGGCCGCGAACAGGTGCAGCGAGGCGGCGAACCCCAGGTCGGTGTCCGTCAGCCCCGAGCCCATGATGCGCAGCCCGGCGTCCTCGGCGAGCTGGCAGAGCCGGCGCGACAACGTCAGCCCGCCCGACCGCTGCACCTTGGCGATGGCGATGTCGACGGCGTCGAGCTTGACGAACGTGGCCAGGTCGGAGGGGTGGCGCAGGCTCTCGTCCAGCGCGACCGGGAGCGGGCTGTGGTCGCGCAGGCGGCGCAGCCCGGTGACGTCGTTGGCGGGCAACGGCTGCTCGAAAGCCGTCACGTCGAAGTCGGCGAGCCGTCGTGCCATGCGCAGCGCGCCGTCGACGGTGTAGCCCTGGTTGGCGTCGACCCACAGAGGCGCGTCGGGGGCCGCCTCCCTGACGGCCGCGACGACGGCCAGGTCCGTCGCCTCGTCGTGCAGGCCGACCTTGACCTTGAACGCCCGGTAGCCCTCCGCCCGCCCCTCCTCGACCGCCTGCCGCACCTCGCCGGGCGTCTGACCGGCCACGATCCAGCCCAGCGTGATCCGGTCGAGACGGCGCTGGCCCCACAGCACGCCGACGGGCACGCCGAGGGCCCGGCCGAGCAGGTCGTGCAGCGCGATGTCGAGCGCGGACTTGGCGATGGGCGACCCGATCGTCAGCCCGCGGTTGATCACCTTCTCGTAGGCCGCGCAGGCGCCGTCCAGGTCCCAGGCGGGGCGGCCGAGAAGGGCGGGGGCCAGGTAGCCGGCGATCGTCGTCGAGATCGTCTCCACGGTCTCGTACGTCCAGGCGGGCGTCGGGGTGGCCTCGCCCCAGCCGGTCACCCCGCCCGCCGTCACCTTGACGAGAACCCGCTCGGCGGGCCGCCCCTCGGTGGTGACGTTTCCTCCTGAAATGCTGAACGAACGGATGGACGGCAATTCCACGACGAATATATCGATACGTTCGACGACCAGCGATTTCATCATTCTCCAATGGGCAGGAATTCATGCTTACCCGAGCATTTAAGCCTCCCGAATCTAGCACGCCGGAAATGATTCACGAATCAATGGCAGGAATTCATGCGGCAAATGCGAGGGCCCTTTCCCCCGGGCCCGTGGCCGCATCCGGACGTTGACCGGCGCCCGGCGCGGGCGCAGGCTTCGGTGGTCCCCACTTCTCCCGTTCACGACGAGGTGATCGAGATGGCCGGAACCCGTCCCGCCCTTCCGGACGCGACCAGCGACAGCTTCCTGGCCGAGGCACTGAACGAGGCCAACGCCTACCGCGCCAAGCACCACGCGCCCCCCATGGAGATGGACGCCAAGCTCGTCGCGTACGCCAAGGAGCGCGCGTCCTCCCGCTCCGAGTACGCGAAGCTGTCGGCCGGCCACGACGGCCTGCGCGACACCACGGGCGAGAACATCTTCTGGGGCATGACCTCCGGCACCACGCCGAAGACCGCCGCCGACGCCGTGACCGCCTGGTACGACGAGATCGCGGACTACAACTGGGCCAACCCGCCCGGCGACCCGGCCAGGACCGGCCACTTCAGCCAGCTCGTCTGGAAGGACACCAGGAGGGTCGGCGCGGCCCGCGTCGCGGGCCAGGGCCCCGACGGGTTCGAGACCTACATCGTGTTCGTCTTCGAGAACCCGGGCAACTACGAGGGCGAGTTCCCCCAGAACGTCCTGCCCGCCTGACGACGCGTCCCCAACCGGTCAGGGGGCGGCGAGGGCCCCCTGACCACGGGCCGCCGGCCGTGGCGGGCGGCCGGCGGTCACGGGTCGGTGCCCTGGTAGGCGACGTGGTCCTCGTCGAAGATGTCCCCCGCCGAGATCACGATGCGCGGGTCGGGCACGCCGACGACCTCGGCGTCCTTCTCGTCGTAGTCGAAGAGACTGAGCACGTGGCGCATGGCCTCCAGCCGGGCGCGTTTCTTGTCGTTGCTCTTGATGACCGTCCAGGGCGCCGACTCGGTGTCGGTGTGCAGGAACATGTCCTCCTTGGCCTGGGTGTACTCGTCCCATTTGCGGAGGGAGGCCAGGTCCATCGGCGACAACTTCCACTGCCGTACGGGGTCCACCTGGCGGATGATGAACCGGGTGCGCTGCTCGGCCCGCGAGACCGAGAACCAGAGCTTGACCAGGTGCAGCCCCGAGTCCACCAGCAGGTTCTCCAGCCGGGGCACCTGTTCCATGAACTCCAGGTACTCGTGCACGTCGCAGAAGCCCATGACCCGCTCGACCCCCGCCCGGTTGTACCAGGAGCGGTCGAACAGCACGATCTCCCCGTTGGCCGGCAGGTGGGCGATGTACCGCTGGAAGTACCACTGGCCGCGCTCGCGCTCGCTCGGCTTCTCCAGCGCGACCACCGTGGCCCCGCGCGGGTTGAGGTGCTCCATGAAACGTTTGATCGTGCCGCCCTTGCCGGCCGCGTCGCGCCCCTCGAACAGCACCACCAGCCGGCGGCCGGTGCCCTTGATCCAGTACTGGAGCTTGAGCAGCTCGATCTGCAGCAGCCGCTTGTCCCGCTCGTACGTCTCCCGGGACAGGCGCTCGTCGTAGGGATAGTGCTGCCGCCAGGTGTCGACCGGACGGCCGTCGGCGCGCACCAGCACCGGATCGTCGTCGTCGCTGTCGTCCACCCACAACCCGGGGGTGGTGTCGAGCAGTTCGCTGTGCTCCGCGGCCGCCAGGGGGGCGAGGACCGTGGGATGCTCGTCGTCCGGACCGGTCATGCGGCCCGCGACCGGATGTTCGCGTTCATGGCATCCTCTCTTCACCGGACGCGGGCGGGCTAATCGTGCCGGCGCCCGCCACTCCTGGAATTCGCCCCGAGGCGGCGGCCCGTTCAGCTCGTGGCCCCCAGGCGTCCGCGCACCTGGGCGAGCAGGTCGTGCGGCAGGGGGGCGTAGCCGTACAGGGCCAGGTAGGACTGGCCGGCGTCGCCGGCGGTGTAGTCGAGGAAGGTGCGCACCAGCGGCTCCGCCCGGCCCGCGCAGATGATCTCGTACGTGACCTGGACGATCGGGTAGGCGCCGGGGACCGCCCGCCGGTGGTCGAAGGACAGCACCAGCCCGTTCGGGAGGTTCGCGACCGTGGCGCCCTGAAGGGCCTTGCTGGCGCTCTCGGGCGACAGGGTGACGAACTGGCCGGCGGCGTTGCGCACGTCCGCGGTGTTCAGCAGGGCGCTGCTGGCGAAGCCGTACTCGACGTACCCGATCGAGTCCCCGGTGTGCTGGAGGACCTGCGTCATCCCGCTGGAGCTGGTCACGCCCTGGCCGGCGCCGGTCCACGTCCTGGACGGCTGGTGCGGCCAGCCGCCGGTCGCCCGCAGGAACTCGGTGAGGTTCTGCGTGGTGCCGGACTGGCCGGAGCGGTGGAAGACGTGGATGCGGGTGCCCGGCAGGCCCTTGCCGGGGTTGTCGGCGGCGATCTCGCGGGCGTTCCACTTGGTGATGCGCCCGGTGAAGATGCCGGTCAGGGTCGCGGGCGACAGGCGCAGGGCGGGCACGGTGGCCACGTTGTAGGCCACCGCGACCGGGGAGACGACCATCGGCAGGTGCTCGGCCGGGCCGCCGCAGTGCCGGTCGGCGCGCGCCTGCTCCTCCGGGGTCATCGGCACGTCCGAGCCGGCGAACGCGCTGCGTCCCGCGATGAAGTCCTCGATGCCGCGGTCGGAGCCGTTGGGCTCGTAGGTGACGCTCAGTTCGGGGTGGATGCGGTGGAACTCGCCGATCCAGGCGTCCATGGCGCCCTTCTGCGCGGTCGAGCCCGAGCCGCGCAGCCACGCGACGACCGGCTCGGGGGCGGAACCGTCCTCGCTGCTCATGCTCAGGAACACGGCCCCGGCCGCGGCGGCGGCCCCGGCGACCAGCACGAGCACGGTGACCAGGACCGACTTGGCCGTCCATGTCAGCCTTGCCATTGCACCAGGCTATGAACTGGTCGCGTCCGGACGCGTCATCCCGAGGTCAAGCCCTCGGACATGAACGGTTACCGTGTCGCCAAGCCGGCCGGCCGTCCCGTACGGCTCGGACATGTTCACCGTATGGACATCACTTGGACGGAAAGATGTCCGGCGAGAAGTACAGGATCGTGTCCCGCAAAGTAGTTCTCTGCCCGATTCGTTCCATATGGGGGCGTCATGCATTCCTCGTCCAAGCGGCGCCTGACCGCCTCGGCCACCACCGCGCTCGCCGCCGCTCTCGCGGTCGTCGCCGTCAGCCCGGTCCTGTCCGCCGACGCGTCCAGCAGCGGCAAGGGCCGCGCCCGTAGCGTGATCTTCATCAACGGCGACGGGATGGCGGCCGCCCACCGCGAGGCCGCCCGCCTCTACCTGGCCGGCCTCGACGGCCAGCTCACCATGGACCAGCTCCCGGTCTCCGGCCAGCTCACCACCAGCCCGCACGACCCCAAGACGGCCATCACCGACTCCGCCGCGGCCGCCACCGCCTGGGCCACCGGCATCAAGACCTACAACGGCGCCATCAGCGTCGACGTGGACGGCAAGCCGCTGCCCACCCTCGGGCAGCAGGCCAAGCAGGCCGGCAAGTCCACCGGGCTGGTCACCACCGCCCAGGTCACCGACGCCAGCCCCGCCGCGTTCTTCGCCCAGACCGCCAACCGCTCGGCCCAGGACGAGATCGCCCGCCAGTACCTGGCCGTGAGCAAGCCGGACGTCATCCTGGGCGGCGGCGAGGACTGGTGGCTGCCCGCCGGCACCCCCGGCGCCTGGCCCGACAAGCCCGCCGAGGACCCGACCGAGGCCAGCAAGGGCACCAGGGGCAACCTCGTCGACCAGGCCAAGGCCGACGGCTACCAGTACGTCTCCAACGCCCAGCAGCTCGACTCCGCCCGTCGCGGCAAGCTGCTCGGCCTGTTCGGCAACGAGGAGATGTTCCAGCAGCGCGCCGAGGGCGAGGGCGACGTCTACTCCCCCGCCGTCGACCTGGCCACCATGACCAAGAAGGCGCTCGACACCCTCTCCACCAACAAGAAGGGCTTCTTCCTGCTGGTCGAGGAGGAGGGCATCGACGAGTTCGCGCACGAGAACAACGCCCCGCGCACCCTTCAGGCGCTGGAGTCGCTGGAGAACGCCGTCAAGGTCGCCCGCGCCTACGTGGACGCCAACCCCGACACGCTGCTGGTCATCACCGGCGACCACGAGTGCGGCGGCCTGACCGTCGAGGACACCTCCACCGGCGACGAGAGCGGCACCGCCCCCTCGACCGAGGACGGCCCGTTCCCCGTCAAGGGCAGCAAGCTGCAGTTCGTCATGGACTGGACCACCGGCGGCCACACCGGCGCCGACGTCCCCGTGACCGCCGTGGGCCCGCTGGCCGAGCAGTTCACCGGCAAGCACCCCAACACCCACGTGCACGAGGTCCTCTCCCAGATCCTCACCTCACGCCACTGACCCTCGGCGAGAGTTCAGCCGGCCGCCTCGGTCAGGAGCCGGGCCAGGGCGGCCGGCTCGGTGATCATGGGCCAGTGCCCCGAGTCGAGGTCGACGAGGTCGAGGTGCTTGACCCGGGCCAGCTCGGGGACGTCGCCCCCGTCGATCCACTCCCGCGCCTGGGCGGGGGTGAACTCCGGGCACACGACGACGGCCGGCACCTCGAACCGCCGCTCGTCCGTCAGCCGCACCACGCCCTTGGCCACCCCCTCCGGGACGGGGACCGCGGCGGCGGCGAAGCTCCGCCGAGCCTCCTCGTCGAGGTCGGCCGCGTCCGGCCCCTCGAACGGCTCCCACCCGGGGAACGGCATGACGCCGTCCGCGATCTCGAAGAAGTCGGCGTAGGCGGCGCCGTCGGCGGCGGGGAAACCACCGATGAAGGCGACCTTGCCCACCTTGTCCGGCCGCGCGTCGGCGGCCAGCCAGGCCAGGGTGCAGGCCGCGGAATGACCGGCCACCAGGGGCCTGCCGTGCGCCGCGTCCACGGCGGCGAGCACCGCGGCCACCTGGTCGGCGAGCGTGGCCGAGGTGGTTCCGTCCCCCTGGCCGGGGAGCGCGACCGGCACGGGACGGTGGCCGAGCGCCTCGATCGCGGACGCCACCTCGTCCCAGGCGGAGGCGTCGAGCCACAGGCCGCCGATGAGCAGGATGTCCATGTCAGTCCTCTTTCTGTAGTGCGTTCAGGTCGCGTTCCGCGTAGAGCCGGTGTTCCCATTCCTCGTGCAGGACGATGTGCAGGCACTCCTTGAGGGGGAAGCCGGTCAGCCGCGGCCAGCCGGGCTCGTCGCGGGTGACGTCCGCGGCGAGCCGCTCGGCCGTGAGCGAGGCGACGACCCGGCCGACCATCGCCTGACGGGCGCGGCGGACCGCCAGCACCTCCTCCAGCGAGGGCTGCGCCTCGCGGTCCCACGGGACGCCGTCCCAGCCGGGCGCCTCGTCCCAGGGCAGGTCGAGCGGGTGCCACGGCGAGACGTCGCCCACGATCATCCGGCCGACCCAGGCGGCCGAGGCGAAGTTGAGGTGCCGCAGCGTCTGGATGAAGGACCATTCGCCGTCGACGCTCCGGTGCAGCCGCGCCTCCGGGAACGTCGCGGCGCGGGCGAGGGTGCCCGCCCACAGCCGTCGCAGGATCGCCCACGCCTCGGCGAACCCCTCGGGGTCCTCGGGGCGCATCCGGGCGCGCTCGGGCATGCGGCGATTCAGCTCGGCCTCGACGAGGGGGACGATGTCCACGCCGTTCACCACGACGTTCCGCAGCTCGCCGCTGATCTCCACGTCGACGAGCTCGACGCCGCTCAGCCGCAGGCCGGACAGGTCGGCCGCGCGTACGCGGGCGTCATGGAGGCCCACCCGCGCGAACGTGGCCTTCCGCAGGTGCACGCCTTCGACGTGCACGTCTTCCTGGAAGTCGGTCATGGCGGCCCACGTTAGGGGGTGTTCCGGACGTTCTACTTCCGGATCTCGCCCTGACCGTTCTAGTCTGCTCGGATGCCGGCCGAACTCAGCCCCACCGCGCGGGCCCTGCGCGCCCTGGAGGTCCTTCAGCGGCGTCCGGGCGTGACGGCCGGCGAGCTGGCCGCGTCCCTGGGCGTGACCGAACGCGCCGCCCGCCGGTACGTCGGGATCCTGCGGGAGGCGGGCATCCCCGTCGAGTCGGCCAGAGGCCCCTACGGCGGCTACCGGCTCGGGCGCGGCACCAGACTGCCGCCGGTCGCCTTCACCGAGCCCGAGGCGCTCGGCCTGGTCATGGCGGTGCTCGACGGCCAGCCGGCCGCCGCCGACGCCGCCGACGCCGACGACCTGGTGGGCGCCGCCCTGTCCAAGGTCATCCGGGCCCTGCCGGAAGGCGTCGGACGGCAGGCCGCCGCGCTGCGCGAGCACGCCTCCGCCGCCCCCGACCGGTACGCGGCCCGTCCCGGCGTCGCCGTGACCAGCGCGCTCGTCGCCGCGTCCGCGGCCCGGCGGCGGGTGCGCATCACCTATCGCAGCGGGTCGGGCAAGGAGTGGGAGGCCGAGGTCGATCCCTGGGCGGTCGTCGTCCGGTACGGGCGCTGGTACCTGCTGTGCCACTCCCACCACGCCGGTGCGATCCGCACCTACCGGGTGGACCGCGTCCGAACCGTACGTCAGGGCACTCTCGGCTTCCGGCCGCCCGACGGCCTCGACCCGGTGGCGGCGCTGGAGGAGAACCTGGGCACCGGATGGGCGTACTCCACCCGCGTGGTCTTCGACGCGCCCCTGGCCGAGGTCGCGCCCTGGGTCCGCCCGCCCATGGGGCGGCTCGAACCGTACGGGGAGGGCTGCGTGCTGGTCGGGAGCACGGGCAACCCGGCCATGTACGCCCAGGAGTGGTTGCCGGCCGTGCCGTTCGCCTTCCGCGTCGAAGGCGGCCCCGAGCTGCGCGCGGCGGTCGCCACCCTGGCGGCCCGCCTCACCGCCGCGCTGTCCGGTTAACCCGTTCCGTCCTGCCCGGGTCAGCCCGCCTCCGGCCTATCCGGCCAACGCGCCTCCGGCCTGTCCGGTCAGCCCGCCCGCGACCGTCCGGCGTCGGCGGCCGCGGGCGCCGAGGATCAGGGCGGCCAGCACGGACGCCGCCGCCGAGGCCAGCAGGATCGCGCCCTTGGCCTGGGTCAGGTGCGCCGGGCCGGTATAGGAGAGCTCGGCGATCAGCAGCGAGACGGTGAACCCGATCCCGCCCAGGACGCCCACACCGGCGATGTCGCTCCAGCTCAGCCGCGGGTTGAGGTGGGCGCTGGTGAGGCGCGCGGTGAGCCACGCCGCGCCGACGATGCCCAGCGGCTTCCCCGCCACCAGCCCGGCCAGCACGCCCCAGGTCACGGTCCCCGCCCAGAAGCCGTCCGCCCCCGACAGGGAGATCCCGGCCGACAGCAGCGCGAACACCGGCAGCACCACCCCGGCGCAGAACGGCCGCAGCGCGTGCTCGGCGCGCTGGGAGGGCGGCTCCTGCTCGCCGGCGCGCGGCCGGGTGCGCATCAGCAGGCCCATCGCCACGCCGGCGATGGTCGCGTGCACCCCGCAGGCGTGCGTCAGCGCCCAGATCAGCACGGCGAGCGGCCCGTACAGCAGCCACGCGGGCAGCGCGCGGCGCACGGCGGTGACCGCGCGGCCCCGCCCGTGCTGCAGGTACGCCCACACGCACAGCCCGGCGGCGGCCCCGGCCAGGGCGGCGAGATTGAGGCCCGAGGTGTAGCCGACGGCGATGACGACGACCGCGCACACGTCGTCCACGGTCGCCAGCGTCAGCAGGAACGTCCGCAGCGGCGTGGGCAGGCCGCGGCCCACGACGGCCAGGACGGCGAGCGCGAAGGCGATGTCGGTGGCCATCGGCACGCCCCAGCCGTTGACCGCCTCTCCCGGCGCGGCGACGTTCACCGCCAGGAACAACAGCGCGGGGATCACCACACCGCCGAGCGCGGCCACGACGGGCAGCGCGGCGCGGCGCGGGTCGCGCAGCTCGCCGTGCACGAGCTCCTGCTTGAGCTCGTTGCCGACAATGAAGAAGAACACCGCCAGCAGCCCGTCGGCGGCCCACGCCTGCGCGCTCAGCCGCAGGTCCAGCCCGGACGGGCCGAACGACCACGTGCGCAGGGCCTCGTAGGAGTCGGCGAGAGGCGAGTTGGCCCAGGCCAGCGCGGCCAGGGCGGCGACGATGAGCAGCACGCCGCCGACCGCGTCGGAGCGGAGGGCGGTGATGATCCGCGACATGAAGGAAGAACTCCAGAACAATAAGAACAATTCGGGCCAACGACTACACCGCCCCCAGCCATGCGGAACCTTCACGCGACCTTCAGCCGCACGGCGAAGCCTCCGCACGGCGCAGCACTGCCGGCCGCTGTGCGGCGTTTCGCTTGATGGAGGGCTTGCAGGGCGCCGGGCGCAGCCTTTGCGTGGTGCGCGGCTTTCAGCGGTCTCCGGCTGTGCGGGCCGCCGCCTGGCGGAGGGCTCTCAGTGGGCCTGCGGCGGGCGGATGCCCGGGATCACGCCCCACGTGCTGACATAGCCGTTCGTGCCGACCGGACGGAACTCCAGCGGACGCAGCGGGCGGGCGTGCCACTCGCGGGCGAGGTGAAGGCAGGAGCGGAACTCACGCACCCTTGCCTCCCATTTGTCCGGCCCTACCCCCTACCACCCTACAAGTTCCCGCCGCCCCTTGAATCCGGTACCCAGGTACGGGGTTACCGTCATGACATGACCACAGGCCTCCTCCTTCACCAGGGTTCCCAGGACCGGACACCGTCCGCCCGCACGCGGCACACCGACGTCCTGGACGCTCTCCAGCCCAGAGCCGCCGGGCGGCACGCGTGAGCCCCGAGCCGGAGGAGCCGTACCTGCGCAGCGGGCAGGTCGCCGAGCAGGCCGGGGTCAACATCCAGACCCTGCGGTACTACGAGCGCCGCGGCCTGCTCGCCGAGCCGCGGCGCAGCCCGGGCGGGCACCGCGCTTACCCGCCCTCGACCGTCGCCCTGCTCACCGTGATCAAGGCCGCCCAGCGGCTCGGCTTCACCCTGGACGAGGTCGCCGCACTGATCGACACCGGCCGCCGCCACCCCACGCCCGACCTGCGCGCCCAGGCCCAGGCCAAGATCGACGAGATCGACGCGAAGATCGCGGACCTGACCACCGTCCGGGAGTCGCTGACCCAGGTGGTCGCCGCCGGCTGCGACAGCCTGACCGGCTGCACCTGCCCCGACTGCCCCCTCCCCGCCGCCGCCCTCGCGGATGCGATGTACTGACCGTCATGACGATGATCCGCTCACTGCTGCTGTTCGCCTTGGCCGCGCTCGCCGAGATCGGCGGCGCGTGGCTGATCTGGCAGGGTGTGCGCGAGCAACGCGGCCTGCTGTGGATCGGCGGCGGCGTCGTCGCCCTCGGCCTCTACGGCTTCGTCGCCACCCTCCAGCCGGACGCCAACTTCGGCCGCATCCTGGCCGCGTACGGCGGCGTCTTCGTCGCCGGGTCCCTGGTGTGGGGCATGGTCGCCGACGGCTTCCGCCCCGACCGCTGGGACGTCATCGGCGCCCTGATCTGCCTGGTCGGCGTCCTCGTCATCATGTACGCCCCTCGCACCTGACCCCCGTCCCGCACCCGGGCCGTCGCCCGAGACCGTGCCCAGCCCAGCCCGTCGCCCCCGGAGAGCCCGTGTTCGCCGGTGTGATGGCCGCCGCGCTCGCTGGTGCGGGCCTCCTGGGCCGATTTCACGACATCGGCGTCAGCGCCACCGTCTGACCGGCCCCGACGCGCCTGGAGGCGGCACCGGTGTCGATGCCGCCTCCAGACTCGCGCGCCCCCTGACGGCACCCCGGTCGGGGGCTACCGCCAGGAGGGTGTCCCTCAGTCGTCGTCGCCGTGGTCGTCGCCGTGGTCGCTGCCCTGGTCGCTGCCGTGGTCGTCGCCCTGGTCGTCGCTCTTGGCGCCGGCCTTGTCGCCACCGTGGTCGTCGTTCTGGTCGCCCGCCTGGTCCTCCGCCTTGTCGCCCGCCTGGTCGTCCTCGGCGTCGTCGTCGCTGTCGGCGGTCTGGGCGTTCTTCTGGTCGCCCTGCTGGGCGTCCGTGCGGTCGTCGGCGTGGTCGTCGGCGTCGTCCGTTTCCTCGGCGAGGACGGTGCCCTTGGTGGCGTCCACGGTGATCTCGTGCTCGATGCCGTCGGCGGCGTCGATGTCGATCTCCCAGACCTGGCCCTCGTCCTCGTTCTCCAGCTCGGCCGAGGTGACCTTGCCGCCCGGCACCTTCTCCAGCGCCGTCTTCTCGGCCTGCTCCTGGGGGACCGCCGGGGCGGGGGCCGACGTGGCGGCGGACGTGGGGCCGGATGTGGGGCCGGATGTGGGGGTGGAGGCGGTGGCGAAGGCCGTGCCGGCGCCCGCGGCGAGCACGGTGGCCGTGGCCAGTCCAGCGATGATCATAGGCTTGCGCATGCGGAAAACCCTCCGTTGCGTGGTCGTCGTCCTGACGCCTCCCACAGTGGCCGCCGGCACGATGGCGACGAACTGCGAGAACCCTAACGTCCGGTTAAGGCCCGCATCGGAGCCTCACGACCGCCACGCCCGGCTGAGATGGGCCTACTCGTAGCGGGCGCGGCGAGCGATCTTCTCGAACCCGAGACCCTGGAAGAGGGCGGCAGAGGCCGGGTTGTTGACGTTGACGTCCAGGAAGACCTGGACGGCCCCGCCGTCACGCATACGGCCGAGCGCCGCGACGGCCAGTGCCCGCGCCAGCCCGCGCCGCCGCCACCCGGGCACGGCGCCCACCTGGACCAGGAACTCGTCCGCGCACGTCACGAAGCCGACGGCGACGCCCGCTTCACGCGCCACCAGCGAGCACCCCGGCAGGAACCCGTCGTCCACCAGCCAGTCGACCCACTGCTCCCGCGACCACCCGGGAAAGCCGGGACGATCCGCGAAGGACGCCGCGTACGCCTGGTAGAAGGCCCCTTCGCTGTCCGGGGACCACTCCTCGACCGCCACCTCCGGCGGCATCGGCACGGACGGCAACGGCACGGTCAGGTCGCGCCGGAAGACGTCCTCGGCGAACGCCTGGCGGAACCCGCGCGCCAGGAACAGCGCGTGCGCCTGCGGGGTCAGCGACTCGGTCTCCAGCCGCCCGGCCCCCGGCTTCACGGCCAGCCGGTCGAGCAGGCCGGACCCGAGCCCGCGGCCGCGGTGGCCGGGGTCGACCAGGCCGGTCGCCGCCGTCGTCTCGCCCACCGGCCGCACCGCCCCGCAGGCCACCAGCTCGCCTTCCGCGAAGGCGCCCACCGCCGGGCCGCCGGTGTACCTGCGTTCCAGGAAGGACGGCGACGCGGTCGCCGGAAGCCCACCGTCGCGCGCCGCGCACCTGCCGGCCAGGGCGGCGATCGCCGGCAGGTGCGCGGCGGACAGCTCGGCCCATTCGATGGTGGTCACTGCGGTCTCCTTCGCCTACAGATGATCAAGTGTCCCATCGCGCCGGAGGTGACGGAGGGCCCGGGGGCACCCGGTCAGCCGGGCCCGGGGACGCAGTCGAGGATGACGTTGCCGAGCGGGGTGTGACGCACCTCCACCACGTCGAGCCCCGCCCTCTCGGCGAGCGCGGCGTAGTCGTCGACCGTTCGTTCCCGGCCGCCGCTGAGGACCAGCATGCGCAGGTTCATCTCGGCGAACATGGCCGGATCGTCGCCGGAGCCGCCCCGGGACTCGATCACCACGATCCGCCCGTGCGGCCCGGCCGCGTCGGCGCAGCGCCGCAGGACGCGTACGGCCTCGTCGTCGCTCCAGTCGTGGATCACGCGCCTGAGCACGTAGACGTCGCCGCCCTCGGGCAGCGGCTCGAAGAAGCTCTGCGGGGCGAACGCGCACCGCTCGTCCAGGCCGAGCCCGGTCAGGGACCGCCGGCCGCGTTCCAGCGTGTCCGGCAGGTCGACGAGCGTGGCCCGGAGCCCGGAGTGGGCCTTCAGGAGCTCGGCGATCAGGGCGCCGGTGCCGCCGCCGACGTCGATGACGTGCCGTACGCCGGACCAGTCGTACCCCTCGGCCACGTCGGTGAGGTCGCCGGCCCCGGCGGCCATGAGGGCGTCGAACGACTCGCCCACCTCCCGATGGGCGGCGAGATGGTTCCAGATCGGGACGCCGAACACGGTCTCCCACGCCGGTTCCCCGGTGCGGACGGTGTGCAGCAGGCCGGTGAACGCGACGTCCATCTGCCCGCCGAAGCCGTCCAGGTCGAGCCGGTCCCGCATCATGGAGGGGTGGCCGGAGGCCAGCAGCGCGGCGGGCTCGTTGACCGCGAACACGCCGGGTTCTCGTTCGGCGTAGACGCCGCGGCAGGCGAGGTGGCGCAGCAGCCGCCCCAGCGCGTCGGCGTCGGTGCCGGTACGGCGGGCCAGCTCCTCGACGGGCAGCTCGTCGCCGCCCATCAGATCGGTCAGGCGCAGGGTGGCCGCGACGCGTACGGCCATCGGGGTGACCATGTCCGTGACGGGGGCCAGCACCTCCCACGCCGCTTCCCACGCCGTCGGTCGGACGGTCTCGTCGCTGGTGCCTGTCACGGCCGCAGCCCCCTTCTCCCCAAAGGATCAAGGCTCGCCCGCAACCTACCACGCGATCACCCGCCCGGCCCCTCCCGCGAACAACCGGAAAATCCCGGGACGTCACCGACACGCCCACCCGAGGACCGACCCGCCGCAGTGATGGGTCAGCCCTCAGGGGGGCGGTCAGCCGAGGAGTTTGGAGAACAGGGCGCCGAGGCCGAAGCCGTCCAGGAGCGACTTCGGCCGGTCCTGCTCGGTGGTCGCCGCCGACAGGGGAACGTCCTCGGTGGCGCACGCCGACGGCCTGCCCACCAGGACGTCCAGCATCCTTCGGACGCCGAGCGCATCGAGCAGCGACACCTGGGACGAGTCGGCCGCGATCGGCATGCCGGTGTCGGAGGAGCGGATGGTCGAGGTGCCGTCGGTGACGCAGGACTCGGGCCGGTTCATCAGCGCTTCGAGCACCGCCGTGGCTCCCTCGGAGTCCATGAGGGACGTCGCCTCCGGATCGGCCGACCAGCCGACGTCCGAGAAGCCGACGTCCGACGAGCCGACGTCGGCGGAGTCCGCGGCAGAGGAGGTGGCGACCGAGGAAGTGGCTGCGGAGGTGGCTGCGGGGTCGGTGGCCGGCGGGGCGGCGGGCGGGGTGCACCTCAGGGCGTCGGCGACGAGCGCCTCCAGGATCCGCCTGGCCAGCGCGTCACTGTCCGCGCCGCTCGTGGCCGGCGCGACGTCGCCCGGGTCGCCGCCCGTCCCCGCCGGGCCGACGTCGCCCGGGTCGCCGCCCGTCCTGGCCGGTTGGACGTCCTCCTGCGCGTCCAGCAGGAACACGTAGTCGTCCACGTCCAGCAGGAGCGCGTCGAGGAGGCCCGGGAACTCGGCGGCCGCGGCGAACGACGTGTCCTCCGGGAGCGGCTGCGCCCCCGGCCGGTCCGCCGGACGGACGAGCCCTTGCAGGAACGTCCGCACCGCCGAGGTGTCGAGCAGGGCGCTCGCCCCGGCCGGGGAGCCACTGGCGACCTCGATCCGGGCGGCGACGCACGGCGCGGCGGCGGCGCTGCCGTCCTCGGCCGTCGCCGGTGCCACCGCCGTCAGCAGCCCCACCGTGGTCAGGCCGAAGACGGCGATCGTTCTCATGCACATGGGTGCCTCCCGGCGACGTTACGTGATCATCCGCAACGATCATTACCCATAGCAGTGGATCAACTACTCTATGATTGCTTCTAGCCCTCTTTACCCGCCGAAACCGGGTCACCGCCCATGCTCTACCGTCTGCTGAGCGAACGACCGTCGAGCGGAAGGACCCCCATGAGACACCTGAACGGCGTGGGCGCCGAGGAGCTGACCGAGCGGGTGCACGCCCTCCTCGCCGCCCCCAGGCCCTGGTCGGTCACCCAGGTCGGCGACCCCGTGCTGCGCCGGACGGCCGAGCCGTACGACGGCCAGCTCTCCGACGCCCTCCTGCGCGAGCTGCTGGACGCGATGTTCCGGCACCTGCCGGGCGTCGGCGTGGGCCTGGCCGCGCCGCAGGTCGGCATCCCGCTCGCGCTGGCGGTCATCGAGGACCCCGCCGAGCTGCCGCCCGACCTCGCCGCCGAGCGCGAGCGTGTCCCGCAGCCGCCTCTGGAGCTGGTCAACCCGGTCGTCACGCCCGTCGGATCCGGTTACCGGGCGTTCCACGAGGGGTGCCTCAGCGTGGAGGGGCTGACCGCCGTCGTCCCCCGGCACGCGCGGGTGCGGCTGTCGGCCCTGGACGGGGACGGCCGCCCGTACGAGACGGAGCTGTCCGGCTGGCCGGCGCGCATCGCCCAGCACGAGACCGACCACCTGAACGGCGCCCTCTACCTCGACCGCGCCGACACCCGCACGATCTCCACCACCGCCAACCACGAGCGTTTCTGGGCCCCCAGGCCCTGACGCCCGAGGCGGGGGTCACACGCTGCGGATCACCGAGACCACGATCCCCAGCACCACGGCCCGGTCGCCGTCGATGACGTCGTAGCGGGGGTTGCGCGGTTCGAGCCGGACGTGCCCGCCGCGCCGCCGGTAGACCTTCACGGTGGCCTCGCCGTCGATCATCGCAGCGACGATCTGCCCGGAGTGCGCCTCGGGCTGCTGCCGGACCACGACGATGTCGCCGTCGCAGATGGCCGCGTCGACCATCGAGTCGCCCCGCACCCGCAGGCCGAACACGGTGCCGCGGCCGGTGAGGTCGCGGGGCAGGGTCAGGGTGTCGTCGAGGTGCTCGTCGGCGAGGGTGGGGGCGCCCGCGGCGATGTCGCCGACCACGGGGACGCTCACCAGCTCGCCGGACGGCTCCGGCGACGGCGGCCGCAGGAACAGCCGCACGTCGATCGGGCGGGTCATCGTCGTGCCGCGGCTGAGGAAGCCCTTCTCCTCCAGGCTCCTCAGGTGTCTGGACACCGACGAGGGCGAGCGCAGCCCGACCGCCTGGCCGAGCTCGCGGGTGCTCGGCGGGTATCCGTGCCTGACCACCCAGTCGCGGATCGTGGCCAGGATGCGCTGCTGGCGTTGCGGCAGGGCCGAGAAGTTCAGGTACTCGAACGCGTCGTGGTCGTCGTAGGTGGTCACAGGGGAATGCTAGAGGGCGTCCGGGGGGCGGGTAATCGCGTTGCCCCCGCGCCGCGGGACGTGTCAGGGTCGTGACTTCCCGGCAGTCGTGACGATCTTGGTGGTGCGGCATGAGATATGCGGGGCCGACCCTCGCGTTCGGGTCCTCGGCGTGCTTCGCGTTCTCGGGGCCGATGGCCAGGTACCTCGTCGCGGCGGGGCTGACGCCGATCGAGGCCGTGTGGGCGCGGATGACGGCGGCGGGGCTCCTGCTGCTGGCCGTGCTGGCCGTGGTCAGGCCGGGCGCGTTGCGCATCCCGCGGTCCAGGTGGCCGTTCTTCGCCCTGTACGCGGTCATGGCGGTGGCCGGGGTGCAGTCGCTGTACTTCGCCGCGATCACCCGTCTGCCGGTGGGGGTCGCCCTGCTCCTGGTCTACGTGGCCCCGGTGATGGTGGCGGCCTGGGTGCGGCTGGTACGCAAGATCCGGCTCCCACGGGCGGCCTACGCCGGGGCGCTCGTCGCCCTGGCCGGCCTCGGGATCGTCGCCGAGGTGTGGCACGACCTCCGGCTGGACGCGCTCGGCCTGGCCCTGGGCCTGCTGGCCGCGGCGTGCTCCGCCGGATATTTCCTGATGAACGACAGCTTCGGGGACGACGTCGATCCGCTCGGGCTCGTCGCCTGGGGCATGGCGGGCGCGGCCCTGGTGCTGGTCCCGGTCGCCCGCCCGTGGGACCTGCGATGGGCGGCGTTCACGGAGTCGGCCACGCCCGCGCCCGGGGCCCTGACGCTGCCCGTGCCGCTGGCCTTCCTGTGGATGGTGGTGGTCGCCAGCGTGGTCGCCTACATCCTGGGAGTGAACGCGGTGCGGCGGCTGTCGGCCGCGGTGGGCGCCACGGTGGCGTCGCTGGAGGTCATCGGCGGGGCGGTGGCGGCCTGGGGGCTGCTCGGCGAGGGCCTGGACGGTTTCCAGATCGCCGGCGGCGTGATCGTGCTGTCCGGCGCGCTCCTCGCCCAGACCGCGACCCGCCGGCCCCCGACGACGGCCCAGGACGGCGACAAAGAGGTGACCTCCGGGGCAATGAAGTGCTGACACTACTGTAAGTAGTTAATCTACTACAGCGGGTATTTACGAGGGGAAGCAACGAGTGTCCCATCCCCGTCCCCGGAAAGGAGGTGGAGCGTTGCGTGTCCTGATCCAGCTCCGCCCCGCCCGTGAAACCGTCGAAGCCGTCCTCGACCCCGGCGTCACCGCCACGGTCGCCGACGTGGCAGGTGACCTGCCGGGAATCGTCCTGGACCAGGCGTTCGCCCCGCTGGCCCTGCCGCGTCCGCTGCCCGCCTCGCCCTCAGGCGGCCTGTCGTCGCTCAGCCGGCCGCTGGGCTTCTCCCTGTCGGCCGAGCACGCCAGCGTGCTCGTGCGCGGCGAGCTCTCCGACGACGACCTCACGTCCAGGCTGGCGCTGCTGTCGTCGTCCGTACGCGAGATCGTCGGCGTGTTCGCCGACCCCGCCATCCATCCCAACCTCACCTGCGCCGACACCGGCCCGGTCGGCGACTGGCACGACGTCGAACGGCTGCTGCACGCCTCCGACCTGCGCGCGGCCGGCTACGACGGCCACGGCGTCACCCTGGCGGTCGTGGACGGCGGCGTCAACGCCGACCACGTGAGCACCAAGCTCGGCCGTCAGGTCACCCTCGACGCCGGGCGCAGCTGGGCCCCGCCGGGCGTCACGCCCACGCCGGGGCGCTACCCGGTGGAGCACGGCAGCCTGTGCGCGTTCAACACCCAGATCGCCGCCCCGCGCTCGACGCTGCTCGACGTCGCCGTCCTGCAGAGCAGGAAGGGCACGGTCGAGGGCATGCTGTCCGACGCCGTGGCCGCCTACACCCATCTGCGCGGGCTCCTGGAGGCGATGCCGGCCGAGTCGCGCTCGCTGGTCGTCAGCAACAGCTGGGGCCTGTACAACCCGGAGCAGGACTTCCCGCCCGGCCACCCCGGCAACTACTCCGACAACCCGTCGCACCCGTTCAACGTCATGATCTCCAGCCTGGAGCACGCCGGGGCCGACATCGTGTTCGCAGCGGGCAACTGCGGACGCGACTGCCCGGCGGCGAGCTGCGGATACACCGACATCGTGGGCGGCAACGGCCATCCGAAGGTGGTCACGGTGGCCGGGGTCGACACCCACGGCGAGCGCGTCGGCTACTCCTCGCAGGGGCCGGCCCGGCTCGGCGACCACAAGCCCGACCTGGCCGCCTACACCCACTACACCGGCTCCGAGGCCAGTGGGCCCGGCACCCCCGACACCGGCACGTCCACCTCCTGCCCAGTCGTCGCCGGCGTCATCGCCGCCCTGCGCACCCGCCACCCGTCGACCAAGATCTCGCCCGCGCAGCTTCGCACGCTGCTCAACCGCACCGCCGAGGACCGCAGCACGGTCGGCTTCGACCATGACTACGGCTACGGCATCGTCAACCCCGCCGGCGTCCTGGCCGCGCTCCGCTCGCACCGCACCCGGGCCGCCTGACCCGCGACGGCGCCGCGCACCCGCCGACGGGACGGGTGCGCGGCGTCGCCGTCCGCCGGGGAGGGCCGGTGGACGAACCGGTGGAGGAAGAGGTCAGCCGTGGTTCCAGACCGAGGAGATCCGGTCGTTCCAGCCGCTGGGGACGAGGGTCGGGATGTCGGAGAAGGGGGCGACGAGGATGGAGCTGCCGCCGAAGTTGATGTGCTCGTAGTAGCGGACCGTGCAGTTCGTGCCGCCCATGGAGCTGATGACGTCGTTCCAGTCGTGCAGGTGCAGCGGGCCGTGGTAGACGTCGGTCAGGTCGTTCAGGCCCCGGCGGGCGGGGCACCAGAGCCAGTCGCCGGCGTACTCCACGTGCTCGAACATCTGCACCTCGCCCTGCGTGGCCGGGCGCGGGTCCCGCAGTTGCGCCGAGGCCCACAGGGCGCCGTTGAGCGCGGTGTCGTCGGTGAGCGCGGTCAGGCGCTCGGGGTGGTAGAGGTAGGTCAGCGGGCGGCCGTCGAAGCGCGTCAGGTCGGCCGGGTCGTGCTCGACGCCGTCCACGACCACCGCCATGGCGGGCGCGGGGTGGGTGACGGGCCGCGCGGGCGCGGGCTTGGGCCGGGTCAGTGCCCGGGCCGGGTCCATCGGCACGGGCTGGGCCGAGCGCGGCGCCCTGACCGCCTTGGCGACGAGCGCCTCCAGCGTGGTGATGCCGTGGTCGCGGAGGAGCGCCAGCACGTCGGCCTCCTCCAGGCCTCCGACGTGGTCGGAGAACTCCAGGAAGCGCTCGACCTGGCGGCGGGCGGGGGTTGAGATCTGGGTCACGGGTGCCTCCCCTGGTAGTGCTGCGTACTCCTTCATGGTCGGGTGGGGCGGCGGCCCGGACAGCCCCCCAGTGTTGGGGATGGCGTTCAGGTGGTGAAGGCGGCCATGAGCTCGTCGCGGCCGCTCGCACCGGTCTTGCGGAAGACCGCTTTGAGGTGGTCGTGCACGGTGTGTCCGGACAGGTCGAGCAGCCGGGCGATCTGCTTCGGCGCCGCTCCCCCGCACAGCAGGTCCAGGACGCCGCGCTCGCGTGGGGTGAGGGCGTACCAGTCGCAGAACGAGGGCAGCATCAACCCGCCCACGGCCGACTGGATCACCACGGCCACGTCGCCCGCGCCCTCCGCGTCCAGGGCCTGGGCCTCGACCGCGAGCCAGCGACCGTAGCGGGCGGCGGGGGCGCAGATGATCGGCCGGGCGGCGTCCGCGCCGCGCGCGTGCTCGGCGGCGTCGGCGGCCAGGGCGGTGACGAACGTGTCGGCGAGCCACGCGTGCACGCCGTGCCGGTCGGGGCGGCGCAGCCGGTCGAGCCACACCTGGGCCTGCGGCGTCACGGCGCGGATCGCGCGGTCGGGGCCGACGACGATCACCCCGGCGGGCAGGGCGGGCACGGTGGGGGCGAGCGGGGCGGCGGTGACGTACCCGCGCAGCACGGCCATCAGGGCGGGGGCGAGCAGCGTCGCCCGGCGCTGGTCGTCCTCGGTGAACGGCGGGGCGTCGCAGGCGCGTACCAGCCCGAGCAGGCCCCAGACGCCGCCGCGCGCGTCACGCAGCAGCAGCCGCAGCTCGCAGGAGGCGCCGCAGGCCGCGAACGCCCGCCGCGTTCCCTCCTCGGCCCCTGCCACCGCGACCGGCACCCGCAGCCGGGCCAGGGACGCGGGCCGGCAGGGGTCGCCGTGGACGCGGCGGTGGGCGAGCAGGGAGACGGCGAGCTCGCGTTCGTATTGATGCCAGAAGCTGAACGAGCCCTGCCCGAGCCCGGTCGCCGGGCTGGTGCCGACCAGGCGCAGCGCGTCGTGCCGGAGCAGCGGGGCGATGGCGGCGGACACGGCGGCGCCGAGGTGCTCGGCGGCGATGCCGCGGTCCATCAGGGTGCGCACCTCGTGGACCACGCGGTCCTGGCATGAGCTCACGCGGCCAGGTCAGCACACCACGGCGCCGCCGCACAAGCGCAGGGTAGTCAGGCGACTACGCATCCGTCACATCGCCGGACGGTCCGAGCCGTCGCAGTTCGTCCCGCGTCAGGGTCAGGGCCGCCGCCCGCGCCGACGCCCGGACCGACTCCGGACGGCTGGCGCCCGGAATGGGGACGACGTGCTCGGAGTGGGCCAGGTGCCAGGCCAGGCAGACCTGTTGCGGGGTGACGCCGCGTTCCTCGGCCACCTCGTGGAAGGGGGTGCGCGGCGGGGCGGCGCCGGGGCCGTCCAGGGAGCTGCGGGCGATGCCGCCGAGGGGGCTCCACGGCAGGAAGGCGATGCCGAGGCGGTCGCACAGCCGCAGTTCGGGGAGGCTGTCGCGGTGCCGGGGGCTGTAGCGGTTCTGGACCGAGACGAGGGAGTCGCCGAGGACGGCCCTGGCCTCGTGGATCTGCTCGCAGGTCACGTTGGAGACGCCGGCCGCGCGGATGAGCCCCGCGTCGAGGAGGTCGCGCAGCGCGCCCACCGACTCCGCCCACGGGACGGCCGGGTCCGGCTTGTGCAGCTGGTAGAGGCCGATCGCCTCGACGCCCAGGCGGCGCAGGGAGCCCTCGCAGGCGGCCCTGAGGTGGTCGGGACGGCCGTCGACCGTCCAGGCGCCGTCGCCGGGACGGCCGCGCCCGCCCTTGGTGGCGACCAGGACGCCGGAGGCGTCGCCGGGC
Source organism: Nonomuraea sp. NPDC001699 (assembly GCF_053596455.1). Lineage (NCBI taxonomy): Bacteria > Bacillati > Actinomycetota > Actinomycetes > Streptosporangiales > Streptosporangiaceae > Nonomuraea > Nonomuraea sp. NPDC001699. The sequence goes on from NZ_JBSFGF010000009.1 coordinate 330,116, forward strand.
CGGGCGGCCAGGGCCTCGGCGATGAGCTCCTCGTTGTGGCCGCGTTCGCCGGCGTGCCAGTGGTAGGAGTCGGCCGTGTCGATCAGGGTGACGCCCGCGTCCAGGGCGGCGTGCACGGTGGCGATCGCGCGGGCGCGGTCGGGGCGGTCCTCGACGGACAGCGGCATGGCGCCGAGGCCGACGGCGCTGACCTCGGCGGTTCCGATGCGGCGGGTGATCATGGTTGTTCGGCTTTCCGGGAGGAGGGCGGCTTCAGGAGGAGGTCGGTAGCGGGAGGAGGGCGGTGACGGCGTCCGGCAGCCACGTCGTGACGTCGGTGAACGGGAAGCCGAGCGCGGCGGCCCGGCCGTTGTCGAGGGCGTAGGAGCGGTCGAAGGAGAACGGCGAGGCCGGTTCGCCTCCGTCCACGACGCGGTAGGCGGGGACCGGCGAGCCGCTGACGGCGGCGATCTCCGCGCACAGGCCGGTGACGGTCGGCGAACCGTGGGAGGCGGCGTTGAGCGCGCCGGTGACGTCGGTCCCCGTGGCCGTCCAGCGCAGGAACGCGGCGATCTCCGTGTGGTGGACGAACGACGTCGGCGCCGGGTCGCGGTGCACGGCGACCGGCAGCCCGGCGCGTACGCGGTCCACGTAGTGGCGCAGGCGCCCGGTGAAGTCGGCGTCCCCGCCGCCCAGGACGTGGGCGCTGCGCACGGCGACGAACGGGAAGGCCGCGTCCCGGGCGAACACCGCCTCGGCCTGCCGCTTGCCCTCCGCGTACGCGCCCGCCTCGCCGAGCAGCCGGGACAGCTCGTCCGGCGACCCCCACGGCAGGCCCGGGTCCACCGGCCAGGACGCGGCCTCGACGACCGCCTCGCCGACCGGCGCCACGGCCGGCGGCCGGAGGGACGGCGAGGTGGCCGGGTCGTAGACCTCCATGGTGGAGGTCATCACGTACCGGGCGGCCCGCCCGGCGAACACGCGGCGGGCGACGTCGGCGTGCAGCGGCGTGTAGCAGACCTGGTCCACGACGGCGTCGAAGGTCCGCCCGGCCAGGGCGCGGGTGAGGGCCGCCGCGTCCGCCCGGTCGGCGACGACGTGCTCGGCGCCGGACGGCGGCGCGGCCGAGCCCCGGTTGACCACGGTCACGTGGTCGCCGCCGTCGAGCAGCAGGCGGATCAGGCGGCGGCCGAAGTAGCGGTTGCCGCCGATGACGCAGATCTGTCGCATGCCGCCAAGACTGGCCCGGACGGGGTCAGCAGTGGTAGTGGTGACTTTCCGGCCTCGTGTTAAGGAGAACTGTTGATCGACGCCCATCGGCTCAGGGTGCTGCGGGAGGTGGCCGCGCACGGCAGCTTCAACCGGGCGGCGGCCGCGCTGCTGCTCACGCCGTCCGCCGTCTCGCAGCAGATCGCCGCGCTGGAACGGCAGCTCGGCACCGCCGTCGTCACCCGCAGCACCCGTGGCGTGGCCCTCACCGAGCCGGGCCGGCTGCTGGTGGAGACGGCCGAGACGATCGCGGCCGAGCTGCGGCACGCCCGGGAGCGGATCGACGAGCTGGCCTCCGGGCGCGGACGGCTGACCGTGGCCACGTTCACCAGCGGGGGCCGCGCGCTGCTGCCCGGCGTGCTGGCGCGGTTCGTCGCCGCCCATCCGCAGGTCGAGACGAACGTGGTCGAGCGGGAGCCGGAGGACAGCCTGCCGCTGGTCCGGCGGGGCGAGGCGGACCTGGCCGTCGCCTACCACTTCGCCGGGCCGCTGCCGGTGCTGCCCGGCGACCGTACGGGGCTGAGCTGGACGCCGCTGGCCGAGGACCCGCTGTCGGTCGCGCTGCCGGCCGCCCATCCGCTGGCCGGGCGGGCGTCGCTGGACCTGACCGAGCTGGCCGAGCAGCCGTGGGTGATCGGCTGCTCCAAGACGGAGGCGTTCCTGCGCGGCTACGCGGCGGGGGCCGGGTTCGAGCTGCGGGTCAGCGGCTCCACCAGCGACTACCACCTGGCGCAGGCGCTCACGGCGGCCGGGCTCGGCGTCAGCCTGGTGCCGTCCATCTGCCTGGCGCGCGGGACGCCCGGCCTGGCCGTCGTGCCGCTGAACCCGCCGCGTCCCGTGCGCTACATCGGGGTCGCCACCGCCCGGCGGCGCGACCACCCGCTGGTGCCGACCCTGGTCGAGTGGCTGCGCGAAGAGGCCGCGACGCTGGGCTGACAGCGGACCGGTTCTGTCGGTCGGTGCTGGCACAGTGTTCCCGGGAAAGATCGCCGCACCGAACGGAGTGATGTCACATGAGCCGCCACGTCCAGGTCACCTTCGACGCCCACGATCCCAAGGCGCTGTCCACGTTCTGGCGCGACGCGCTGGGCTACGTCCATCCCGGCCCGCCCGGGGTGGAGCTGCCCGAGGGCGCCGACCCGCTGGCCGCGTGGGACGACTTCCTCGCCCGGGTCGGCGTCCCCGAGGAGGAGCGTGACACCAGGTCGGCCATCGAGGACCCCGACGGGCACGGCCCCCGGGTGTTCTTCCAGCGGGTGCCGGAGGGCAAGGCCGCCAAGAACCGCGTGCACCTCGACGTCCGGGCGGCTCCCGGGCTGCGCGGCGAGGAGCGCATGGCGGCGCTGGAGGCAGAGTGCGAGCGGCTGGTCGGGCTGGGCGCGACGCGGGTGCGGCGGCACGAGCCGGAGCCCCCGTTCGGCGGCGGTCACATCGTGATGACCGACCCCGAGGGCAACGAGTTCTGCCTCGACTAGCGCCGCCGCCCGTCCTTGTGGGACGAGGTGAGGTCAGTCGTCGGCGCACCTGCACGGCAGGGTCACCAGCATGCCCGCCTTGATGTGGGTCACCGTCTTCGAGCCCAGGCAGAAGCGGCAGCCGAGCTGCTCGGCGATCCACGGGTCGGACCACACCCTGTGCTCCCAGGCCGGCGGCGGCCCGCCGGGGGGCCTGCCGCCGCGCTCGGCGGGCTCGTCGGCGCCGCCCACCCGGCCGAGGCCGCCGCAGAACGTGCAGGTGAGGAACAGGTCCCCGAGCAGTATGCCGCGGGTGCCCTCACATTCGGGGCAGGTGATCGGGTCCGTCACCTACGGCCCGTCCCGCTGCACGACCTGCACGGCATCCAGGTGGACTGCTGCTCCGACTCGCCGTTCCGGTCGATCCACTCGCCGCCCGCGCCCATGCAGGTGCCGCAGATCGGGAGCTCTTCCCGCTCGCCGTCGTTCGCCATACTCCGGACGGTAGCCGAGCGTGCGCGGGCTGTCTGTCGCTTGACGGAGACGGTCGCGCCGCCTGCCGTCCGCGCGGAACGGGACGCGGAAAACCTTCGCCGGCGCCTGCGAAGATGGCCTCATGACCAAGCTGACCGGACCGCAGATCGCACAGGAGGGGCTGGCCGGGTGGGCGTACCTGCTCGGCGCCCTGCACACCCGCCTCCGCACCGGGACGTTCGCGGCCGGGCTCGCGCTCGTCGACGCCATCGGGGCGGTGGCCGAGGAGATGGACCACCATCCCGACCTCGACCTGCGGTACACCCATGTCGACGTCCGGCTGACCAGCCACGACACGGGCGGGGTCACCGGCCGCGACGTGCGGCTGGCGCGCGCGGTCTCGGCCCTGGCGGCCGAGGCGGGGGTCGGCCTGGACTCCGCGGCCGTCTCCGTGCTCGACCTCGGCCTCGACACCCCCGCCCGGGACTCGATCCGGCCGTTCTGGGCGGCGGTGCTGGCGATGGAGCCCGACGCGGGGGGCGGCCTGCGCGACCCGGCCGGCGCGCTGCCCACCGTGTGGTTCCAGCAGTCCGGCGACGAGGAGCCCCGGCAGCGCTGGCACCTCGACGTGTGGGTGGAACCCGCGCAGGTGCGTCCCCGGATCGACGCGGCGGTGGCGGCGGGCGGCCGGCTGGTCCACGAGGAGGAGGCGCCGCGGTTCTGGGTGCTGGCCGACCCCGAGGGCAACCACGCCTGCCTGTGCACGTGGCAGGAGCGCGACTGACCGGCGGGAACGGTCAGCGGGGCCCGTCCGGAAGCGCGGCGCGGGCCCGGACGATGAGCTCGCGGGTGAGCGGCAGGTCCCTCAGACGGACGTCCAGCACGTCCAGGGTGACGGCCAGGACGCGCACCGGCACGCCGCGCGCCGTCAGCACGTGCGCCATCCAGCCGGTGAAGGACGTGAACAGGCCGGGGTCGTTGACGTACGCGGCGGCCTTGAGGTAGTCGACGACGTACGCGACGTCCTCGGCGGTGTGCCCGGTCGGCTCCTGGCCCTCGGCGACGGGCGCGTGCTCGTCCAGCTCGTCCATGACGCCTCTGACCAGCTCCTGCGCCCGTTCGGTGAGCGCGGTGTACTCGGGGCCGGCCAGGTGCGGCCGCCGTCCGGCGCCCAGCCCCGTCATGGCCCGGCGCGGCGGCGGCCCGGCGTCGAGCAGGTCGGCGGCGGCCCGCGCGTCCGGCGCCCAGGCGTCGGCCCCGAGCAGGCGGGCGTAGCGGCCGTCGGGCCCGAAGGCGGCGCCACCGGCGAGCACGGGCGTGCCCGCCGCCTGGCAGGCGCTGATGGTGGCGTGCGCGGCGGGCAGCCGGGTGGCGATCGAGCCCGACAGCGCGACCGCGACCGGCGCGGTCCTGTGCACGTGCACGACCAGGTGCGCGGTGGGGACGTGCGCGCCCAGGTAGTCCACCTGCCAGCCGCGCAGCCGCAGCACCTCGGCCAGCAGCCGGGCCGGGAAGGTGTGCCACTCGCCGTCCACGCACGCCACGCTCAACCGCCCCCTGTCCGGCTCGGAACGGTGGCCGCGCACGGCCGGATCGTGGGCCAGCACGGCGAGCACCCGCTCGTGGACCGCGGTCGCCGTGTGCTCCTGGGCGACGGTGAGCCGGTTGGCCACCCAGTCCAGGCCCACGCGGGCCTGCGCGACGGCGACGACGTCGATGAGCAGGGTCTCCAGGGGCACGCCGGCGTCGAGGGCGGCCCGCGCGGCGTCGATCGCGGCGTACTCGTCGCCGGCCGTCGCCGCCGCCCGCAGCGTCTCGACGCAGCGCTCGATCTCGTTCTTCACGCCGGAGGACCGCCGTCCGGGCCGTCGGGCGGGCCGTCGGGCGCCTCGCGCGGCGCGCCGATGGCGACGATGGCGATGTCGTCGCGCTCCCGCTCGCCCGCCCACTGCGAGGCGAGCATCTGGACGCGTTCGGCCAGGGCCGCGGCCGGCATGCCGGCGCACTGCCGCAGTTCCTCCCGCAGCCGGTCGTCGCCGAACAGCTCGTCGCCCAGCGGGCCGCCCCTGGCCTCGATGACGCCGTCGCTGTAGAGCAGGCAGGTCTCGCCGGGGTCCAGGAGCACCGTCTCGGTCACGCTGGTGACCTCCTCCAGCAGGCCGATCAGGGTGCCGCGGGTGAGGGCGTCCTCGACCCGGCCGTCGTTGCGCACGATCATCGGCGGCGGATGCCCGGCGCTGGTCAGCCGCAGCTCCAGCCGCGGGCCGCGGCGCCCGACCCCGGCCAGCACGAGCGTGACGTACCGCGGGCTGGACTCGGCGAGCAGCACCTCGTTGAGCCGTTCCAGCACGCGCTGGTGGTCGTCGGCCAGCGGCAGCAGGGCGCGCAGCGTGTTGCGGATCTTGCCGGTGAGCACGGCGGCCTCCAGCCCCTTGCCGGAGACGTCGCCGAGGACCACCAGCGCCGTCCCGCCGGAACCGGCGACCGGGTGCACGTCGTAGAAGTCGCCGCCGACCAGCGCGCCGTGGCCCGCCGCCCGGTAGCGGGCCGCCACGTCGGCGACGTCCAGGTACGGCGTCATCGGCGGCAGCAGGTCGGCCATCAGCGTCTCGGTGACGGCCCCCTGCTCGGCGTACACGCGGGCGATGGAGATCGCCGTGCCGGCGCGGGCCACGAACAGCCGCGCGAACACCTCCTCGGCCGGGGAGAAGCCGGTCGAGCCGCGCAGCAGGATCAGCGCGCCGGCGGGCAGGCCGTAGCCGGGCAGCGAGATCACCACCACCGAACGGATCCCGTCGTGCCCCTCGCCCAGCACCCAGCCGGGCGCCCGCTCGGGGTCGACCCAGCGGGCGGGCACCGGCGGGAAGGCCCGCAGCGCCTCGGCCAGGCCCGGCAGGTCCCGCGGATCGAGGTCCAGGTTCCTGCGCACGGCCTCGCCGCCGGCGTCGTGGTAGGCGACCTCGTACCGGCGGCCCAGCGGCACGACGACCCGGGCGGCCTCGGCGAGGTGCGTCACGGCCAGGCGGGCGACCGCCTCCAGGCAGCGGTCGAGGTTGAGCGAGGACAGCAGCTCGGTGGCGGCCGCCACCATGGACGCGGCCGAGTCCCGCTCGGCCCGCAGCACCTCCATGGCGTGCTCCCGTTCGGTGACGTCGACCAGCCACCAGGTGACGCGGTCGCGGCCGGCGTGCACGGGATGAGCTTCGAACACCCGCTCCCCGACCGGCCCCCGGACGGGCCGGGGCTCGCCCTCGGCGTCGGGCGTGCTTCCGGCGCCGGGCGGGGCGGCCAGGCGGGCGCAGAGTTCGTGGTGGGCGCGGGCAAGCCATTCCGGCCCGATCATTGCCGCGCCGCCCAGCAGCGACCGGGCGGCGGCGTTCGCCCGCTCGACGGCGCCCGAGGCGTCGGCGACCAGCATCGGGTACGGCGTGTCCTCCCCCAGCATGCCGATCGCGCCCCGTTCGTGATCACCTACGTGACTGTCACTCTACTGACGTGACCTGCACGGCTTTCCCGATGCCGAATCGTTTTTGTCGCATTTTTAGCCGCAGCGCCCCGGCGCGACACGATCCCCGTCCCGGCTCCGGACGCGTTTGCGGCAGCAGTGGCCGGGTGGTCTACGGTCTGATCGTGCTCGCCTCACATCATGCCCCCCGCGCGGCCGCGGCCGGAGGGAACGCGTCATGAGACATCAGCGGCTGACGGGCGTCTTCCTGTCCCGTTTCCACCACCCGGCGCAGGTCATCGCCACCGGGTTCGCCGCCTTCATCCTGACCGGCACGGCCCTGCTGACCTCGCCGATGGCCACGGCCGACGGCGAGCCGGCCGGCTGGCTGACCGCGCTGTTCACCGCGACGTCCGCGGTCTGCGTGACGGGCCTGGTCGTGGTGGACACCGCCACGCACTGGTCGGTGGCCGGGGAGGTGGTGATCGCCGGGCTGGTCCAGGTGGGCGGCCTGGGCATCATGACGATGGCCACGCTGTTCACCGTCCTGGTGGCGGGCCGGCTGGGGCTGCGCGCCCGCATGTTCGCCCAGGCCGAGACGAAGACGCTGAGCATGTCCGACGTGCGGCGCGTGGTGCGCAACGTGGTCATCTTCAGCCTCGTGTCCGAGCTGATCGTCGCCGCGCTGCTCACCGCGCGCTTCGTCACGGGCTACGGCGAGCCGCTGGGCCGCGCGATGTACCTGGGCTGGTTCCACGCGGTGTCGGCGTTCAACAACGCCGGGTTCGCGCTGTGGCCGGACAACATGATGCGTTTCGTCAGCGACGCGTGGATCTGCCTGCCGATCGCGCTGGCGGTGGTCGTGGGCGGGCTGGGCTTCCCGGTGGTGTTCGAGCTGGCCCGCGCCTGGCGCCGGCCCAGCCGCTGGTCGGTGCTCACCCGGGTGACCGTCGGGGTGACGCTCGTCCTGCTCGCGGTGGGCACGCTGATCTTCCTGGTGACCGAGTGGCGCAACCCCAGGACGCTCGGCGGGCTCGACGACTCCGGCAAGCTGCTGGCCGCGTTCTTCACCGGGGTCATGCCTCGTTCGGGCGGGTTCAACAGCCTGGACATCGGCCAGCTCTACCCGAGCAGCCTGCTCGCCACCGACCTGCTGATGTTCATCGGCGGCGGCAGTGCCGGCACGGCGGGCGGCATCAAGGTCACCACGTTCGGGCTGCTGGTGTTCATCATCTGGGCCGAGCTGCGGGGAGAGCCGCGGGTGAACATCGGCCACCGGCGCCTGGCCGAGTCCGCGCAGCGTCAGGTCATCTCGATCACGATGATCGGCGTCGTCCTGGTCGCCGTCTCGACCTACCTGCTGCTCGCCATCACTCCCCACAGCCTGGACCAGGTGCTGTTCGAGGTCGTCTCGGCGTTCGGCACGAACGGGCTGTCCACCGGCATCACCTCCCAGGCCACGCCGGCCGGGCAGGTGCTGCTGGTCGCGCTGATGTTCATCGGGCGCATCGGCCCGCTCACACTGGGTTCCGCGCTCGCCCTGAAGGAGCGCACCCGTCGGTACGAACTACCCGAGGAACGTGTCATCGTTGGCTGACAAGAAGACAGACCCCGTCGTGGTCATCGGCCTGGGCCGGTTCGGCACCTCGCTCGCCCTGGAGCTCACCCGGCGCGGCACCGAGGTCCTGGCCATCGACAACCGGCCCAAGGTCGCCCAGAGCCTGGCCGGGCAGATCACCCACATCGCCACCGCCGACTCCACCGACCTGGAGACGTTGCGCCAGCTCGGCGTGCCCGACTTCTACCGGGCGGTCGTGGCCATCGGCGGCGACCTGGAGGCCAGCATCCTGACCACGTCGCTGCTGATCGAGCTGGAGATCGACGACATCTGGGCCAAGGCCGTCAGCCGCCAGCACGGCCGGATCCTGTCTCGGATCGGCGCCCATCACGTCGTCTTCCCCGAGCACGACATGGGCGAGCGGGTGGCCCACATGGTGACCGGCCGCATGCTGGACTTCATGCAGGTGGACGAGAACTTCGCGATGGCCAAGACCCGGCCGCCCAAGGAGTACATCGGGGTGCCGCTCGGCCGTTCCAACCTGCGCCGCAAGCACGGCGTCACCGTGGTGGCGGTCAAGAGCGCGGAGGAGGAGTTCACCTACGCCGGTTCCGACACCGAGCTGGGCTACGGCGACGTGATCATCGTCTCCGGCCGTACGGAGGACGTCGAGCGCTTCGCCGACCTCACGTAGCCGGGCGGTCGTCGGGGGCGGTCGTCGGCGGGGCCCAACGGGGCGGGCCGATGTTGGCCGGTGCGACAGGCCCGTCCGCGTCGTGGTTCACGATGATGGGCGGTCCGTCCGACCGGAGGCTGCCATCATGACACCACGACGTACCACGTCCGACCGGGCCCGCGAGGCCGCGATGATCGACGACATCGAGCGGCTCGTACGCTGCGAGTCGCCGTCGGGCGACCTGGCCGCGGTCGCCCGCAGCGCCACGACCGTCGCCGACGTCGGCGCCGCCCGCCTGGGGGCCGCGGCCGAGCGCGTCGTCATCGGCGGGCGTACCCATCTGCGCTGGCGGTTCGGCGGCGAGCCGCGGGTGCTGCTGCTCGGCCACCACGACACGGTGTGGCCGGTCGGCTCGCTGGAGCGGCACCCGTTCGAGGTGCGCGACGGCGTGCTGCGCGGGCCGGGGTGCTTCGACATGAAGGCGGGGCTGGTGATGGCCTTCCACGCGCTGGCGGCGCTGGACGACCTGGACGGCGTGACCCTCCTCGTCACCGGCGACGAGGAGCCCGGCTCCCCCACCTCGCGGGAGCTGGTCGAGGAGGAGGCGCGCGGATGCGCGGCGGCGCTGGTGCTGGAGGCCGCCGGGCCGGGCGGGGCGCTGAAGACCGAGCGCAAGGGCGTCTCCCGGTACGAGGTGCTGGTGCGGGGCCGGGCCGCGCACGCCGGGCTGGATCCCGAACGCGGCGTGAACGCGACGGTCGAGGTGACCCACCAGATCGCGGCCGTGGCGGCGCTGGCCGATCCCGCGCTGGGCACGACCGTCACCCCGACCCGCCTGGAGTCGGGCACCACGGTGAACACCGTGCCGGCCCGGGCCCGGTTCGACGTGGACGTACGGGTCAGGGACGCCGCCGAGCAGGACCGGGTGGACGCGGCGATGCGGGGGCTGCGGCCGGTGCTGCCCGGCGCGGGCGTCACGGTCGGCGGCGGGCCGAACCGGCCGCCGCTCCCGGCGTCGGCGTCGAAGGACCTGTTCGAGCGGGCGTGCCGGCTCGCCGACGCCCTCGGGATCGGGCCGCCGGCCTCGGTCGCCGTCGGCGGGGCCTCCGACGGCAACTTCACCGCCGGGGCCGGCACGCCCACCCTGGACGGCCTGGGCGCGGTCGGCGGCGGCGCCCACGCCGACGACGAACACGTGCTGGTCGCGGAACTGCCGGGCCGCACCCGCCTGCTGACCGCCCTGGTCGCCGATCTGCTGACCGCGTAGCGGTGACCCTCCTTGTCCGGCCGGACGAATCCGGCGCCGCCGCCCGGTGCTCGCCGACCAGCTACGGGACGGGAGCGGCTGCGACCATGACCGGCGTGACTGATCTCATCCGTGACCGTCGCGACTCCCGGCCCGTCGAGGCCGCGTGCGCCGCGGCGCAGGCCGCCGCCGACGGCGCGGGCATCGACATCCGCCCCCTGGACAGCGTCGGCGAGCTGGAAGCCGTCCGCCGCCTGTACGAGCACATCTGGCGCACCGGCGAGAACAACCCGCCGGTGACGGCCGACCTGCTGCGCGCGATGTCGAAGGCGGGCAGCTACGTGAGCGGCGCGTTCGACGGCGGCCGGATGGTGGGCGCCTGCTTCGGCTTCTTCTCCCCGCCGGCCCGCGCCGCCCTGCACAGTCACATCGCCGGCGTGCTGGCGGGCATGCAGGGCCGCAACGTCGGCTTCGCGCTGAAGCTGCACCAGCGCGCCTGGGCGATGCGGCGCGGCGTCGGCGAGATCTGCTGGACCTACGACCCCCTGGTGCGCCGCAACGCCTACTTCAACCTGGCCAAGCTGGGCGCCACCCCGTCCGAGTACCTGCCGAACTTCTACGGCCCCATGGACGACGACATCAACCGCGCCGACGACACCGACCGCGTCCTGGTCAGCTGGCGGCTGGAGACGCCCGCCGTCGAGGCGGCCTGCGCGGGCCGTCCGGCCCGGGCGGACGCGGCGGCGGCCCGGACGGCGGGCGCGGCCGTGGCGCTGGAGGCGTCCGCGGCGGGCGGGCCGCTGACCCGGTACGCCGGCACGCCCACCGTCCTGGTCGGCGTGCCCGGCGACGTCGAGGCGATGCGCGAGCGCGACCCGGCCCGCGCCGCCGACTGGCGCAGGGCGCTGCGGGACGTGCTGGGCGAGCTGCTCGACGGGGGCGCCCGGGTGCGCGGCTTCGACCGTACAGGCTGGTACATCGTGGACAGGCAGGAGACGGAATGAAGATCACCGCAGTCGAGGTCCGCACGGTGGAGATGCCGCTCGTGACGCCGTTCCGCACGTCGTTCGGCACCGAGACGGTACGGCAGGCGGTGCTGGTGCGCGTCGTCACCGACGAGGGCGAGGGCTGGGGCGAGTGCGGCGCGGGCACGGCCCCCCTGTACTCCTCGGAGTACACCCACGCCGCGGCCGACGTGCTGACCCGCTACCTGGTCCCGGCGCTGGGCGGCGTGGCGGACCTGGACGCGCACAAGGTCGCCCCGGCGCTGGCCGCGTTCAAGGGGCACCGGATGGCCAAGGCCGCGCTGGAGACCGCCGTCCTGGACGCCGACCTGCGCGCCCGCGGCGTCCCGCTGGCCCACGCGCTCGGGGCGGTGCGCGACCGCGTGCCGTGCGGGGTGTCGGTGGGCATCACCGGGTCGATCCCGGCGCTGCTCGACGCCGTCGCCGAATACCTGGACGCGGGCTACCTGCGGATCAAGCTGAAGATCGAGCCGGGCTGGGACGTCGAGCCGGTCCGGGCCGTGCGCGAGCGGTTCGGCGACGTCCCGCTCCAGGTGGACGCCAACACCGCGTACGGGCGCGGCGACCTGCGGCACCTGGCCGGGCTGGACCCGTTCGGCCTGCTGCTGATCGAGCAGCCGTTCGCGCAGGACGACCTGATCGGGCACGCCCGGCTGGCCGAGCGCATCACGACGCCGATCTGCCTGGACGAGTCGATCGTCTCGGCCCGCGCCGCCGCCGACGCGATCGCGCTCGGGGCCTGCCAGGTGGTGAACATCAAGCCGGGCCGGGTCGGCGGCCATCTGGAGGCCCGGCGGATCCACGACGTCTGCGCCGCGCACGACGTCCCGGTGTGGTGCGGCGGCATGCTGGAGACCGGCGTGGGGCGGGCCGCCAACGTGGCGCTCGCCGCGCTGCCCGGGTTCCTGCTGCCGGGCGACACCTCGGCGTCCGACCGCTACTACCGGACCGACCTGACGCCGCCGTTCCGCCTGGTGGACGGGCACCTGGCGGTGCCGACCGGCCCGGGGATCGGCGTCGCCCCCATCCCGGAGGTCCTGGAGGAGGTCACCGTCGCGAAGACCTGGGTGCCGATGCCGTCCTGACCGGTTCGTCCGTTTCGACGGATCAGCCGGTAGCATTTCGTCATGCCGGACGAACGACGTGCCACCGGGGCGGCGCTAGCTTCGGGAGCGTGCTCGTCCCCATGACCGGCCTCCCGCGTGCCAGCCTGGGCCGCGTCCTGGAGGAACTCGGTGCCACCCTGCTCCACGTCGTCTGCGGCGACGCCGCGCTCGCCCAGGACATCGGCGGCGTCGTCATCCACGACCCGCTCGACGAACCCGAGCTGCCCGCAAACGCGCTGGTCCTCGGCGTCGGCCTGCACGACCCGGCCGACGTCGAGCGGGTCGTGACCCGGCTCGGCCGGCACGGCGCCGCCGCGCTGGTGGTCCGCGCGCCCGTCGTCGCCGACGAACGGCTCGTCGCGGCGGCGGCCCGGGCGGGCGTGACCGTGCTGGCCTTCGCCCGCGGCGCGTCCTGGACGCATCTGGCGGGCATGCTGCGCGAGCTGACGTCCGAGGGCGGCCGGCTCGACCCCGACGCGCACGCCTCGGGCCCGATCCGGTCCGGCGACCTGTTCGCCGTCGCCAACGCCATCGCCGCGCTGCTCGACGCGCCGGTCACCATCGAGGACCGCAACTCGCGGCTGCTGGCCTTCTCCAGCCGCCAGGAGGACACTGACACCTCCCGCGTGCGCACGATCCTGGGCCGCCAGGTCCCCGAGCAGTACACCCGCATCCTGGAGGAACGCGGCGTGTTCCAGGCGATCTACCGCAGCGACCGGCCCGTCTTCGTGGCCCCCCTGCCCGACCCCGGCGGAACGCTCCAACCGCCCGCGCTGCCCCGGACGGCGATCGCGGTGCGCGCCGGCGACGAGATCCTCGGCACGATCTGGGTCATCGTCCCCGGGCCGCTGGGCGAGGAGCGCAGCCAGGCGCTCTACGAGGCGTCCAAGCTGGTCGCGATGCACATGGTGTGGCAGCGCGCCGACGCCGACATGGAACGGCGGCTGCGGGCCGAGCTGCTGGGCACCGCGCTGGAGAGCGGGCCCGGCTCCCTGGAGGCCGCGCGCCGCCTCGGCCTGAAGGACGAGCCGGCGGTCGTCCTGGCGCTCACCGTCGTGGGCCCGGCGGGCGAGAGCCCGCTGCCCGCGCAGCTCGCCGCCGAGCGCAGGCGGCTGGCTGACGCCTTCGCCATGCACCTGTCCGCCGTGCACCCGCGGGCCGCCGCCGCGCTGGTCGGCGACGTCGCCTACGGCATCCTGCCGCTGCCGCAGAACCGGCAGGACGCCGAGGAGCGCGCGGTCCTGGTGGCCACCGAGTTCCTGGCCCGGGTCGGCTCCCGCCTGCGCCCGCTGGTCGGCGTCGGGCGGCTGGCCGGGGACGGCTCGGCGCTGGCCCGCTCACGTTCGGGCGCGGACCGGGCGCTGCGCGTGCTGCGGTCGGGCGTCGGCGGCCGGCAGGCGGCCCGCCTGGACGACGTGCACGTGGACGCGCTGCTGCTGGAGCTGGCCGACCTCGTGCCGCGCGGCGACGTCCCCAGCGGGGCGATCGCCCGGATCTTCGCCTACGACAAGGAGCACCAGACGAGCCTGGTCGAGACGCTGGGCGCCTGGCTCGACGCCTTCGGCGACGTCTCGGTGGCCGCCGCCGCGATGTTCGTGCATCCCAACACGTTCCGCTACCGGCTGCGGCGCGCCGCCGAGGTCGGCCGCCTCGACCTCGGCTCCCCGGACGCGCGCCTGTCGGCCATGCTGCAACTGCGCCTGATGTCGATCAGGTCGGCCCCGGACGACTGACCCCGCCGCGCAGGCCGAGCGTCCCGATGAGGAAGGCCAGCCACTCGGCGTCCTGCGCGACCGCGACGTCGTGGGGGGTGGCCGCGCCGTGCCCGGCGTCGTCGAAGACGTGCAGCAGGATCGGCTCGTCCCCCTGCTGGGCCGCCTGGAGGCGGGCGGCGAACTTGCGCGCGTGCCAGGGCCGGCAGCGCGGGTCGGCCGCCCCCGCCTGGATGTAGACCGCGGGGAAGACGCCGGGGCGCACCAGCTCGTACGGCGACATCCGCAGCAGCCGCCGGACCTGCTCGGGATCGTCCGGGTCGGCCCACGCCTTGCGGATGACGAAGTCGAGGTACGGGTCGCGGACGCCGCCGATCAGGTCCAGCAGCGGCGCCCGCGGCAGGACGGCCCGCCACAGCTCGGGCCGGGTGGTGACGGCGATCCCGCACATGAGCCCGCCGTCGGAGCCACCGGTCAGCGCGAGCCGGTCGGCGGCGCTCACCCCGTCCGCGATCAGGTGCTCGGCGACCGCCACGAGGTCGGAGTCGCGGACGTGCCGCCGTTCCCGGTGCGCGGCCCGGTACCAGTCCCCGCCGAACTCGCCGCCCCCGCGCAGGTACGCCTGCACCAGCACGCCCCCGGCGGCGACGAACGCGGCCAGGTCGGGCTGGTACTGGGGAAGCAGGGGCACGTTGGCCGCCCCGTACGCCGAGACGAGCGTCGGCGCCGGCCGCGCCGGGTCCAGGCCCGCCGGGCGAACCACGTGGTACGGCACCGCGACCCCGTCGGCCGCCACCGCCTGCCCGGCCGTCACCTCGGCGTCGAGGACGACCGCCGGGGCCGACAGGGTCTCCGGCGCGCTCTCGCCGGGGCGGTGCCGGTAGACGCCCCAGGAGCTGGTCAGGGTGGAGAAGGCGAAGACGAAGTCGGCCGCGGGGACGCCGGTGGCCAGGGCGGTCAGCGCGAAGAAGGGGGCGGCGAGCGCGCCCCGGCCGGGCAGGGGCACCTCCCCGGCGACGCGGCCCGCGCGGTCGATGATCCGGACGCGGGCGAACGTCCGGTCGAACTCGCTGAGGTACAGGTGCTCGCCGACCGGCGTGAGGGAGCGCAGCACGGTGTCGCCCTCGGGGACCAGCTCGGCCCATCCCGAGGGGTCGTCCGGGTCGGCGGCGTCGAGCGGGATGGCGACCACCCGTCCGCGCGGCGCGCCGACGTCGGTGACGGCCACGTAGCGGTCGCCGACGACGTGGCCGGCGACCGTGCCGGCGCAGCGGGTGACGAAGGGACGCCAGGCCGCGCCGGGCTCGGACAGGTCGCGGACCGCGCACGGGATCGGACTGCCCACCCGGTGCGCGGCCACCGCCCACCTGCCGTCCGGCGAGTACTGGACGAGCGTGTACTCGCGCGAGCCCGCCGGGACCGGGACCGGCTCCACGACGGTCTCCCCCGGCGTCCCGAGCCGGTGGGAGAAGACCGCCTGCCGGAACTCCTCGGGCGGGCCGGTGAGCGCGAAGAAGGTGAAGCCGCCGCTGTCGGGCGTCCAGGAGACGCCGCCGGCCCAGGCGCTGTGCAGGAGCTGACCGGGCGCGTCGAGCAGCCGGCCGGTGTCCACCTCGACGAGCCGGACGGTGTTGTGCTCGCTGCCGTCGACGCACACGCCGAGGGCCAGGACGCGGCCGTCCGGGGAGGGCGCCAGCCAGGACAGCACCGCCGGGCCCTCCTGGCCGCCGAACCCGGCCAGGTCGGCCACCGTCCGCCCGGGGCCGTAGGGCCGGTCGGCGACGACCACGGCGGACGCCGTCCCGCCCGGCGGGGTGACCGAGCGGAACCAGCGGCCGGCCGCGTACCTGGGCAGGGTGGGGCGGGAGCCGCTGTCGTAGGCTCGGATCAGGTCTCGGACGGCGGCCGGGTCCTGGCCGTCGTGGGCGACGGCGGCGGCCAGCTCGGCCTGCCGCCGCTGCCACCGCCGCACCTCGGGCGTCTCCTCCTCCAGCCACCGGTACGGATCGGGCACGCGGACGCCCGCGACGTCCTCGACGACCTCGACGGTGCGCGCGGGCGGGTAGGAAAGAGTCACGGTGCCTCCGACGGTCGGGAACGGACGGGCTGCTGTGGTGGAGAGGCGGGCTGTTCCGGAGGGGCGGGCGGGGCGGCCGGCGGGGCGGCGGCGGCGAACTCGGCCTGGAGCCGTTCGAAGGCGCCGGGGACCCGGGTGACCCGGCGGACGTGGACGAGGGCGTCGTAGGCGGCCGGGAAGTCGTCCACGGGGTCGAGGCCGCCGCTCGCGAGCGTGCCGTCGATCCCGTCGAACAGCTCGGCCGGCGCGCGGCGCAGGTCGACCACGGTCACCGGCGGCCCGAGACGGTCCAACGACGCCTCGACGCAGTTCGGCGGCAGGGTCGTCCGGGTCTGCAGCGAGACGTCGCAGTCGAACGGGCGCGGGGAGCGCTGCGTGAAACGGACCTCCGGGCCGCGGCCGTAGGTCGCGCCGACGACGACCAGGCCGGTTCCCAGGGACTCGGCGAGCAGGCCGCCCAGCGTCGGCCGGCCGTGGAAGGGCGAGCGCCGGACGTGGGAGTTGTGCGCGCTGACGACGATCCGCTCCTCCCGTTCGAGCACCCATTCCACGGTCTCGGCCATGAACCGGTCCCGGGGCCAGGGCGCGTCCGGCCGCACGTCGCCCTCGGCCTCGTCGGCGAACGCCTGGAGGGAGGCCGCGCACCGGCGCAGCACCGGGTCGTCCAGCAGGAGCGCGCGCCCGGCCAGCTCGCGCAGCCCCGCCAGGAGCCGGGCGCGACCGGCGGCGGGCATGGCCGCGTACCGGACCGCCGCCTCGGTACGGCCGCCCAGGTCGCTCAGGAGCAGCAGCTCCTCGTCGCCGGGCCCGGCCGGCATGCGGTCCAGGCACGCGCGCACCGCCGGGCCGGGCGAGGTGGACGAGCCGGGCAGGTCCATGCCGTAGAAGGAGACCTTCGCCGGGCCGCCGGAGTTGCGGCGCCGCATCCAGCGCAGGTGCCGGCGCACCGGCTCGCACTCGCCGAACCGGTAGGTGATGCCGTCGCGGGCGACCGCCGCGGCCTCCCCCGGCCCGCCGTGGACCCAGGCGTCCACGGTCAGGCCCTCGGCGAAGCCGGACTCCATCACGAACGCCGAGAACCCCAGCTCGCGCACGAGGACGCGGAACAGCCGGTCCTTGAGCCGGTGGAACTCGGTGACGTTGTGCGCCCCCTCGCCGACGGCCACCACCCTGGCGTCGCCGACCAGCTCGCGCAGCGTACGGTCGTCCGCGAGGGAGGCGGCGGCCGGGTCGAGGTGGCGCAGCGGCCGGGCGAAGGCGTCCTGGATCATGCGTGGTAGTACCAGAGCTCGGGCGTGTACAGGTAGCTGAGCAGGGCGCGGAACGACGACTGCGGGCCGGACAGCGTGTCCTTCCACACCACCAGGGTGTGCGGGGTCGGGAAGAACAGCACGGGAAGCTCCTCGGCGATCCTGGTCACCTCGGCCGACAGGGCCTTGGCGTCGGCCCCGAAGGTCGAGGCGTCGATGAGCCGGTCCACCTCGTCGTCGCGGTAGCTGCCCAGGTTGAAGCTGCCCTTGGCGTTGAACACCGTGTTGCTGCTGGGGTAGCCGGCCGCCAGGTAGAGCGGGCCGTAGTCCTGCATCGCCCATTCGTTCTTGGTGGCGGGGGCGAAGGTGTTGCCGTAGTTGGCGTACATGTAGGTGAGGGACTTGGTGACGATCTTGACCTCGACGCCGAGCTTCTTGGCCGCCGAGGCGAAGGCGACGTCCCGGGCGCCGACGTAGGCGGGGGTGTTCGCGGAGGCCAGGGTGAAGCTGATCTTCTGTCCGCGCGGGATGCCGGCGCCGCACTCGCCCGTCCCGGTGCCGGGCCGCACGCAGGTGGTGGAGCCGTTCGGGACCACCTGCCAGCCGTTGTCGGTGAGCAGCCTGGCCGCCGCCGCCGGGTCGTGCGGGTACGGCGGCGCGTCCCCGAACGCCGGCGGGTACGGCGAGCCGCTGCCCGCCGTGCTGTAGTTGGGCGAGCCGGCGCCGTTGTAGATGCCCCGGCCGGCGATGTAGCCCGGCTGGTCGATCAGGCGCTGGAACGCCTGCCGGACGTACGGCTGGGCGATGATCTTGTCGAAGCCGTTCGTGGTGTTGCCGAAGTTGATGGTCAGCGAGTCGAACCGGGCGGGCGCGGGCGCGCCGTAGACGTTGAACCCCTTGGCCTTCAGCGCGCCGATCTGGGTGATGAAGCTGGAGTCCAGCGTGCCGACGGTCAGGTTGCCCGCCTTGAACTGGTTGAGCACCGCGGCGGCCGAGGTGAAGGCCTTGAAGTCGACCTGGTCCAGCCGCGACTCACCCGGCCCGCTGTAGGACTCGTTCGGCGCCAGCGAGAACGAGCCGGTCGTCGGGTCGAAGCTCTTGAGCCGGAACGGGCCGTTGACCACCTGCCACAGCGGGTTCGTGGCGAACGTGGACTGCGACTCCGACTCCTTCGTCAGGTACTTGTAGATCGCCTTGGCGTTCTTCGGCTCGGTGTAGTCGAGGTGCGGTCCGCCGGCGCGGTCGATGTCCCACGCCTTGGACGGCATCACGTACAGCAGCGTCAGCATCGACATCAGGTACGACGGGTTGTAGGCCGTCTCCAGTTCGAGGGTCAGCGTGCCGGGCGCGGCGGCCTTGGCGGTGACCCCGTCGGGGAACTGGCCCGGGGTGTAGAAGCTCCAGTTGGCCGGGCTCTCCGCGAGCGCCGCCTTGAGGAGTGTCAGGGAGAAGACGACGTCATCGGCGGTGACCGGGGTGCCGTCGGACCACTTGTAGTCCTTCATCCTGATGGTCACGGTCTTGCGGTCGGGGCTGTAGTCGGGCGGCTCGGCCAGGCTCAGCTCGGCGTCGGCCACCTGGTCGCCCTCGCCGCTGGGCCGGTAGAGGGAACGCCACATCAGGCCGCGGGCGATGACGGTCCCGTTGGCGGCGGCCGGCGGGTAGGGGTAGATGTAGTTCGGGCTGAGGCCGGGGGTCAGCGCGACCGTGACCGTGCCGCCGTCCTTGGGCTTGCCCGACTGCGCCGGCTGGCTGGCGTAGCCGGCGGCGGCGTCCTTGGCGGCGCCTCCGCCGCCGGTGCACGCTGTGGCCAGCGCCGCCACCGCGGCGGCGAGCGCCACCGCCAGGCGTGCTCGCGGCTTTCCGGACACGTGCGTCATTGCGGGCTCCTACATGTGGGGGTGGAGAAGAGCGAAGGGGCCGCAGGGGCCGCGGCCTCGCGGGGGACGAAGCGCATCAGTCGGCCCGCCGCCCGACGGCGTCGCGCAGGGCGTCGGCGAGCAGGTTGAGCGCCAGCACGGTCAGGACGATGCAGCCCCCGACCGGGTAGATCAGCCACCAGTAGTCGGCCGAGATGTAGGCGACGCCGCCGGCGAGCTGGCTGCCCCAGTCCTCGGTCGGGTACGTCAGGCCGAACCCCAGGAAGCCCAGCGCCGCCACGACGAGGATCGCGTCGGCGACCTGGAACGTGATGTTGACGATGATCACGCCGAGCGCGTTCGGGATCAGGTGGGTGAGGATGAGCCGCCGGCGGGAGGCGCCCATCACCCGCGCGGCCAGCACGAACTCCCGCACCCGCAGCGTCAGCACCTCGCCGCGGACCAGCCGGGCGGAGACCAGCCAGGAGAACCCGCCGATGACCAGGCTCAGCGACAGGGCGTCGGCGTGGAAGCGGGCCGACAGGATCAGCACGAAGAACAGGAACGGCACCGACAACATGACGTCGACCAGCCGCATCAGGAAGCCGTCCACCACGCCTCCGGCCAGCCCGGCGACCGCGCCGTACAGGGTGCCGATCGCGGTGGCGAACAGGGCGGCGAGCAGGCCGATCTGGAGCGACAGGCGGCCGCCGGCCATCAGCCGGCCGAGCACGTCGAAGCCGTTGGCGTCCGTGCCGAGCGGATGCCCGGGGCCGGGGGGCAGGGCGGCGTTGACCAGGTCCACGTCGATCTGGTTGGTGCGGTAGATCAGCGGCCCCAGGAAGCAGAACCCGGCGATCAGCAGCAGGAGCAGGCCGCCGGCCAGGCCGAGCGGGCTGCGCCGGAGCCCGCGCAGCACCGGGAGCCGGCGCCGCGCGGAGGGCGTCTCGGCCTCGGGCCGCGCGTCCACGTTCTGGGTGGTCATTTGCTCAGCTCGATTCGGCGGTCGGCGGCGGCGACCACGAGGTCGGCGACGAAGTTGCCGGCCACGGTCAGGACGCCGCCGACGAGGGTGTAGGCGAGCAGCACCGGATAGTCCTCGCGTTGCAGGCTGTTGAGGAACAGCAGGCCGAGGCCGGGATAGTTGAACAGCGACTCGACGATCAGGTTGCCCGCCAGCAGCGTGGGGATCAGCGTGCCGACCAGCGTGACCAGCGGCAGGCAGGCGTTGCGCAGCAGGTGGCGGAGCAGGACCAGCCGCTCCGGCAGGCCCTTGGCGCGCGCCACCCTGATGTAGTCCAGGCCGAGCTGGTCCAGCGCCGAGGAGCGCTGGTACTGCGCGAAGACCGCGACACTGGCGGCGGCGAGCGTGATGACCGGCAGCGCCATGGCCCGCGGATCGGTGAAGACGACCCACGGCGAGTGCGACTGGGACGCCTCGGCCGGGAAGAACGGGAGCGCCTGGCTGAACACGGCGATCAGGATCAGCCCGAGCAGGAACGACGGCGTCGCGTAGAGCACGTACGAGGCGGCCGTGAGGAGCCGGTCGGCGACGCTGTTGCGCCTGACCGCCTGGAGCACGCCGAGCGGCACGGCGATCACCAGCGCCAGCGCCAGCCCGGCCGCCGACAGCATCGCGCTGCGGCCGGCGTTCTGCCCGAGCAGGGTCGCCACGTTCTCGTTCAGCTTGTACGACCTGCCCAGGTCGCCGTGGGCCAGCTGACCCAGGTAGCCGACGTACTGGGCGAGGACCGGGCGGTCGAACCCGTGCTGCCGGTTGAAGTCGGCGACCGCCTCGGGCGAGGCGCGCTGCCCGAGGACGACCCGGCCGGGGCTGTCGGAGACGAGGTGCAGCAGCAGGAAGACCACCGCGGAGATCCCGAGCAGGACGACGACCGAGATCGCCAGCCGCCGGACGACGTACCAGGTCATGACCGGGAGGCTCCCTTCAGCGAGGTGGCCGCGGGTTCGAGCGGCTGGAGCGGGTGGTGGCAGGCGACCTGATGGGTGCCGGTGACCTGCCGTGGGAGGGGTTCGGCCTGCGCGCACACGTCGTCGGCCAGGGCGCAGCGGGTGCGGAAGCGGCAGCCGCTGGGCGGGTCGATCGGGCTCGGCAGCTCGCCGCGTACGCGGGCGCCGCGCGGCTGCGGGGCCTCGGGGTCCGTGTCGGGGACGGCGGCGAGCAGGCCGGCGGTGTAGGGGTGGGCGGGAGCGCCGTACACCTCTTCGGTGGTACCGGTCTCGACCAGTTTGCCCAGGTACATGACGCCGACCCGGTCGGCCAGGTAGCGCACGACGGCCAGGTCGTGCGAGATCACCACGCTGCTGAGGCCGCGCTCGATCTGGATGCCCCGCATGAGGTTGAGCACCTGGGAGCGGATGGAGACGTCGAGGGCGCTGACCGGCTCGTCGGCGACCAGCACCGCCGGGTCGAGGGCCAGGGCGCGGGCCAGGTTCACCCGCTGCCGCTGCCCGCCGGACAGCTCGTGGGGGTAGCGGTCCATGACGCTGCCGGGCAGCCCGACGTCCCGCAGCAGCTCGCGGGCGCGGGCGGTGCGGTGGGCGCGGTCGCCCGAGCCCTGGATCGCCATCGGCTCGCGCAGGATCGTGCCGATGCGCATGCGGGGGTCGAGGGCGGCGCCGGAGTCCTGGAACATCATCTGCAGCCGGCCGCGGCGCGGCCCGAGCGCCCGCGCGCTCATCCGGCTGACCGGCTCGCCGTCGAAGATCACTTCGCCGGAGGTGGGCCGGTCGAGGGCGACGAGCATCCTGCCGAGGGTGGACTTCCCGCAGCCCGACTCGCCGACCAGCCCGAACGTCTCCCCCGCCGCCACCTCGAAGCTGACGCCCGAGACCGCCTTCAGGGTGCGGCGCCCGCCGAACAGGCCCCTGCCGCCGACCGGGTACTCGCGCCTGAGGTCGACGACGCGCAACCGCGGGTCCTCCGCCCGGTCCTGCGACCCCGCCGGGCGGGTGACGAACCGGGCCTGGACCCGCTCGGCCGGTCCGGAGGCCGGGTGGTGGCAGGCGTGGACGTGCCCGCCGTCCTCTGCCGAGGGGGCCGGACGCTCCTCGCGGCACCGGTCGGTGGCGGCGTCGCAGCGCGGCGCGAACGGGCAGCCGGGCCCGGCCGCGGTCAGGTCGGGCGGCGCGCCGGGGATGCTGAACAGCCGCTCGTCCCTGTCGTGGGTGAGCGAGGGGATCGAGGACAGCAGCGCGTGCGTGTAGCGGTGCCGGGTCCGGCCGAAGAGCACGGGGGTGGGGGCGGTCTCGGCCAGGCGGCCGGCGTACATGACGCCGACGCGGTCGGCGTGCCGGGCGATGACGCCCATGTCGTGGGTGATGAGGATCATCGACATGCCGAGCCGGGAGCGCAGGTCGTCCAGGAGGTCGAGGATCTCGGCCTGGATGGTGACGTCCAGGGCCGTGGTCGGCTCGTCGGCGATGACGACGCGCGGCTCGCACGCCAGCGCCATCGCGATCATCACGCGCTGCCGCATGCCGCCCGAGAGCTGGTGCGGGTAGTCGTCCATGCGCTCGGCCGGGCGGGGCAGGCCGACCAGGGCGAGCACCTCGGCGGCGCGTTCGCGGGCGGCCCGCCTGGAGGCGCCCTGGTGCAGCCGTACCGGCTCGGCGACCTGTTCGCCGACGCGCCGGGTCGGGTTCAGCGCGGTCAGCGAGTCCTGGAACACCATCGCGATCTCGTTGCCGCGCAGCGCCCGGTAGCGCGCGGCGGGCAGGCCGACCAGCTCCTCGCCGCCGAAGTCGATCGAGCCGCCGGTCACCCGGCCGCCGGCCGGCAGCATGCCCATGATCGCGAGACCGGTCATGGACTTGCCGGACCCGGTCTCGCCGACGATCCCCAGGGTCTCGCCGCGGTTCAGCGCCAGACTGACGTCCGAGACCGGGCGGACGACCCTGTCGCCGCGCCGGATCTCGACCGACAGATCCCGGATCGCCAGCACGCGATCGCTCTCCAAATCCATCCGACGATAGTGGGACCCGCGCCCCCGGCGGTGTTCGTCGCGGTCATCGAACGTTGGGGACCGGGTTCGTCCGGGCGGACCAACTGATCGGCGGGTGGCGGGCATGGGAAGGGCCCGCCCGGCGCGGGTGGCGCGGGCGGGCCCTTCCGGTTCGGGTGGTTCAGGCGGACGCGCGGCGGTCGGCGCGGCCGTCGTGCAGGTACAGGGCGCGGCCGGTGCCGTCGTCGCCGAGGAAGGCGATCGGCGCGTGCACGCCGCGCTCGGGTTCGAGCGGGAGCACGACGTCGCCGCGCCAGGCGGCCAGCTCGGTGCGGTACGGCACCTCGTCCAGCTCGGCGGTGATCCCGACGGGCGTCCGCCGCAGCCATAGCCGCCCGGCCTCGTCGAGGCTCACCTCGGTCTCGCAGGTGCTCGACGTGTACGTGCCGACAAAGCGGGCGGCGTCGGCGGGCGGCACGGAGACCGCGCGGGGCGCCGGGGGCGCGGGCAGGCCGACCCCGCCCAGCTCGTCCAGCACGCGCCCGGCGATCTCGGCGAACACCGGCCGCGACCGGCCGCCGTTGGCGACGATCACCACGGCGACGTCGCGGCCCGGCACGACGCGCAGGCACGCCGACTGGCCGACGGTGCTGCCGTCATGGCCGAAGACCGTGCCGCCGGGCAGGTCGAACAGCTCCCACCCCAGGCCCCAGGCCGTGCCCTGGCCGATGTCGGGCAGCGTGACCTGCGGCCGGCGCATCGCCCTGACGCTCTCCGCGCTCAGCAGGCGGACGCCGTCCGGGCCGGTGCCGCCGGCCAGGTGCATGCGGGCGAAGGCCAGCAGGTCACGCGGCGGCATCGCCAGCATCGACCCGGCGGGCGCGTTCGAGCGGGCCAGCGCCCACACCGGGGTCGGCTCGTACGGGCCGTCCGGCGTGCGCTGGACGTGTCCCACCGCCGTACGGTGGACGATCGCCTCGTAGGGGTCGTTGGCGGCGTGGGTCATGCCGAGGGGCGTGAACAGGTGGTCCCGCAGGCACGCGTCGAACGGCTTGCCCCGGACGACCTCGATGATCCGGCCCAGCACGCAGTAGCCGGCGTTGTTGTAGGAGAACATCTCGCCGGGCTCGAAGAGCTGCGGCACCTCGTGCAGGACGTCCAGGAAGCGTTCGACGCAGTCGTCGCCCTTGCCGGTGTCGGTGAAGACGTCCCCCTCGAAGCCGGAGACGTGGCACATGAGCTGCCGGGTGGTGATCCGCCGCGCGGCCCGCTCGTCGCCGATCCGGAACTCCGGGAGGTGGGCGCGCACGGGCGCGTCGAGGTCGAGCCGCCCCTCGTCGGCCAGTTGCATGGCCAGCGTCGCGGTCAGCACCTTGGTGATCGAGCCGATCTGGAACAGGGAGCCGGTGGTGGCCTCGACGCCCGTGGCCGTGCTCAGCGTCCCGGCCGCGACCTCGACCGTCTCCCGGCCCGCGGCGACCGCCACGGCGGCCCCGGGCACCTCGTTCTCGGCGAGCAGCCCCGCCAGCCGGTGACGCAGCCACGCACCGATCTCCTCCAGCTCCGGCACCGGTGTCCCCCCTGGCTCGACTCCGCCCGACCCTAGAGCCGACGGGAACAACCCGGTTCGTCCACTGCCACTATGCCTGGCCCGATTCTTCGTCGGAACGACCCAGACCGATGTGATCTATGACAGATATTTCAGTATTGCCTGACTCGCTGTCATATGCGATGTTCCGCTCACAAGCCGCATGAGCACAGCTCATGTCACCCCCGGAGAAAGGCGTTTTCCATGCGTCGAATCTCAACCCTGTTAGCCCTGGCCTCCGGCGTCTGCCTGGCACTGTCCGGCTGGGCCACCGCCGCCGAGGCCAACTCCCCGGCCGCCGCCGACCAGCAGCGCTACATCGTCCAGCTCTCGGGCGTGTCGCGCGCGCAGGTGGCGAACGAGGCGCAGCAGCAGGTCACGGCGCACAAGGGCGTACTGGTGGGAACCTACCGGTACGCCTTCCACGGCTACACGGCCCTTCTCACCCCCGACGAGGCCGCCAAGCTGAAGAGCGAGCCCGGCGTGCTCACCGTCGAGCCCGACCAGGAGGTGCACGCCTTCGCACAGACCGTACCCAGCGGCATCAAGCGCATCTACGCCGACCAGAACATCAACCTCGACATCGACGGCACCGACGACGCCCGCGTGGACGTGGACGCGGCGGTCGTGGACACCGGCGTCGACCTCGACCACCCCGACCTGAACGTGGTGGCCAGCACCAACTGCACCAGCGGCGTCTGCTCGGGCACCGGCGACGACGACAACGGGCACGGCAGCCACGTGGCCGGCACGATCGGCGCCATCGACAACGCGATCGGCGCGGTCGGCGTCGCCCCCGGCGCCCGCATCCACGCCGTCAAGGTGCTCAACTCGGCGGGCTCCGGCACGCTGGCCGGCATCGCCGCGGGCCTCGACTGGGTCGTGGCCAGGGCGAGCACGATCGAGGTCATCAACCTGAGCCTCGGCTGCCAGGGCTGCAGCAGCTCCGCGATCAGCAACGCGATCACGAACGCCACCAACGCGGGCATCGTCGTCGTCGTGGCCGCGGGCAACAGCACGGCCGACGCCTCCGGCTTCTTCCCGGCCAACCACCCCGACGTCGTCACCGTCTCGGCCGTGACCGACTTCGACGGCCAGCCCGGCGGCCTCGTCGGGACGATCACCGTGCCGTGCCGCACCGACGGCGCCACCGACACCGACGACACGCTCGCCTGGTACTCCAACTACGGCACCACCGTCGAGGTCGCTGCCCCGGGCACCTGCATCTACTCCACGTGGATGAACGGCGGCTACAACACCATCAGCGGCACCTCCATGGCCAGCCCGCACGTCGCGGGCGCGGCGGCCGTGCTGACCAGCGGCGCGAACAAGCCCACCACCCGGGCCGGGGCGCTGGCCGTACGGGACAAGCTCAAGAACACCGGCAACCTGAACTGGACCGACGACGCCACCGACGGGGTCAAGGAGCCCCTGCTCGACGTGCACGACTCCAGCCAGTACCCGCCGACGACCGGTGGCAACCAGCCTCCGGTGGCGAGCTTCACCCAGTCGTGCGACAACACCACGCGGGTGTGCTCGTTCAACGGCTCCGGCTCCAGCGACCCGGACGGGACCGTCGCCTCCTACGCGTGGAGCTTCGGCGACGGCGCCACCGGCAGCGGCGCGACCGTGTCGCACACCTACGCCGCCGCGGGCACGTACAACGTGACCCTCACCGTGACCGACAACGGCGGGGCCACGAACGCCACCAGCAAGAGCATCACGGTCGGGACCACGCCCGGGAACTGCACCGGCTACCAGACGCCGTTCTCCGGCAACCTGACCAGCGGGCAGAACGTGTACTACCCGAACAGCTCCGGGTACACGGCCGCCGCCGGGACGCAGCGCGCGTGCCTCGACGGGCCCGCCGGCGTGGACTTCGACCTGTACCTGCAGAAGCAGGGCATCCTCGGCTGGACCACGGTGGCCAGCAGCACCAGCAGCGGGCCCGACGAGACCCTGACCTACAACGGGACGGCGGGCACCTACCGCGTCCGCGTGTACGCGTACAGCGGATCCGGCGCCTACACGGGCGGCTACACCAAGCCGTAGCCGTTCGATCTCCGCGACCCCGTGCCTCCGCACGGGGTCGCCCCCCGTTCCCGCCCCCGTTGCCGCTCCCGCCCTCGTTGCCTCTCCCGTTCCCGCTCCCGGCGCGCCACTTCGCGGTCACTCGCGCGCGGCCGTTCTCGCCGTGAACCGGGGCTCGATCTCGGGGAAGGACCCGTCGCCGAACAGGATCCGCGCCGCCAGCGCGCGGCCGGCGCGGCCGCGCAGGGCGGCCACCGCCGCCTCCGCCGCGAGCGGCGACCGGATGCCCGCGAACACCCGCCGCAGCAGCAACCGCCCACGGAACCGGGCCCGCAGCGCGGCCCCGTCGTACTGCCTGAGCACCCCTTGATCGCCGGTGCGCAGATACTCGGCGATCACCGCCGCGGCCGGTTCGGACATCCGCAGGCAGGGGTCCAGCCCGCCGGCCGTCAGCGGCGACACCGCGCCCGCCGCGTCCCCGACCAGCAGCCCGGCCGGGCAGGCCAGCCGCCGCAGCACGCCTCCGACCGGGATCGGGCCGCCCCGCCGCTCGACCGGCCCGGTGGGCGGCGCGTCGCGGCCGGGCGCGCCGGCGGCGAAGGCGTCCAGCAGACGCCGGACGCCGGCCCGCATCGCCCCCGGTTCCCCGGCGACGCCCACGTGCGCGTGCCGCCCGTCGTCCACCACCCATCCGAGGTAACCCGGAGCCACCCGGGGGTCCAGCACGCAGTGGAACACCGGGACCGCCGGGCCCGGCGCGACCGGATGGACGATCTCCGCGCCGACGAGGAAGCGCCGGTTGACGTCCAGGCCGAGATCACGGGCCACCCGCGACCGCGCACCGTCCGCCCCCACCACGAACCTGGCCGTCACCTCGCGCACCCCCTGCCCCGAGGCTTCCAGGCGGACGAGGCCCGCCGACGTGCCCGCGTACCGCGTGCCCAGCAGGACCCGTGCCCCGGCCGACTCGGCCGCGCGGCGGGCGTGCTCGTGGACGGCCGCCATGTCGGCCACCCGGAACTCGTCCCTGTCGCTGGTGAGGTGGATCGGCGAGCGCCGCGACGGCGGGTGCAGCAGCACGTCCCGGACGCCGGGCCCGAGGAGGTGGTCCGGCAGGTCGAAGTCGTCGAGCGTGCGGCGGACGAAGATCCCGGTGGTGCGGATGCCGGCCGACAGCGACCTGCGGCGGTCGACGACCATGACGTCCAGCCCTCGCAGGGCGAGCAGCCGGGCCGTGCTCAACCCGGCAAGCCCGGCACCCACCACCAGAACATCCACTGTCCTCATATTTCGGGACGTTAGGCGGGTTCCCCCTCCCGTAGGGCGGTCTGCACGGTACCCGCCCCCGACCTTCACACCCCCGCCACAAGTCCGAGGCCCGTCGGTGCACCGCGCCCACGACCGCCTCGCCCTCGCCGGGTCGCCGCCGGCCGGGGGAAGCAGTGCCTCCACCGCGCGGTGCCGTGCTCGGCCTCGTCGACACGGTCAAGGACCGTACGCCGTGCGTGCGAGCAGGCGATCGGCCAGGCCGTCGACGTACTCGGGGGTCAGCGGAGCGGCTCCGAACAGGACGCGGAGGTACATCGGGGCCAGGATGTGGTCGACCACGTCGAGGACCTCCGGAGGGTGCTCGCCCCGGTCGCGGGCCCGGTCGAGCATGACCTGGAGCTGGCGGGAACGCTCGGCGAGGAACGCCGCGCGGGCCCGCAGGCCGTCGTCGCCCGCCGACGACAGGGCGATGACCAGGCGCAGCAGGGCCAGGCCGTCGGGGCCGGTGACGTCCCTGGCCACGTTGGCCGCGTAGGCGCGCAGGTCGCCGTCCAGGCTGCCGGTGTCAGGGAGGGGCGAGGTGGTGGTGAGCCAGGTGATCGCGACGTCGATGGTCAGGGCCTCGATCGTGCCCCAGCGCCGGTAGACGCTGGTGTCGGCCACGCCCGCGCGCGCCGCGACGTCGCCGACGGTGTAGTTGCCGTAGCCGCGTTCGGCGATCAGGTCGGTGACGGCCTGGTGCACCGCGGCGCGGACCCGGGCGCTGCGCCCGCCGGGACGCCTGGCGGGCTGTCGCTCTTCCATGCCCTCACCTTAACGCAGCCATGACTTGCATTTGCGGCTTCTCGCGCCCTAGAGTCCTCGCCGTAAACGCAGCAAATCCTGCTTTAGCAGTGGGGCGACGCACCTGAAGGAGAGCACGATGACCTCCGTGATCGAGCAGATCGACCGCGCCCTCGACATGACCGGCGTCATCGTCGAGGGCCTCACCGGCGACCGGCTCGCCGCCCCCGCCCTCTGCCCGGCCTGGGACGTGCGGACCGAGCTGAACCACCTGGTCGGCGGCATGCGCATCTTCGCCGCCGAGCTCACCGGCACCGACGCCGGCGCGGCGCACGAGGACGACTGGCTCGGCGGCGACCCGCGGGCGGCCTTCGCCCTCGCCGACCGCCTCGACCGCGACGCCTGGCACCGCCCCGGCGCCCTGGACGGGACGGTCCGCCTGGGCTTCGGCGAGCTGCCCGCGCGGATGGCCGCGCTCGTGCACCTCACCGAGGTGCTCGTCCACGGCGCCGACCTGGCGCTGGCCACCGGTCAGGAGACGCTCGTGGACGACGACGCGTGCGGCGAACTGCTCACGGTGATGCTCGCCATGGATTTCGGCGCCTTCCGGCGGCCCGGCATGTTCGGCCCCGAAGTCCCGGCCGACCCCGGCGACCCCGCCCACCGCCGCCTCCTGGCCTTCACCGGCCGCCGGCTCCCGTCCCGCTGAAGGCCGGACGGGAGCCGATCGACCAGGACGCGGGTCAGTCCTTCACGGTGACCGTCAGAGCACCCTGCACCGGCGCGAGGCCGGTCGGGCGCACGGTCAGGGTGCCGCTGTACGTGCCGGGCCCGGCGAACGACCGGTCCGACCGGGCCGTGAAGGCGTCGTTGACCCGCATGTCCGGGATGCTCGCCACGCGCGGCGTGGTCAGCGTGACCTCCTCCGTCACCCCGTCGCTCCAGGCGATCGACGCCTTGAGCCCGTCCGCGGCGTGGCCGGGCGCGGTGACCGTCCAGGTGGCCCCGGCCGGACGTCCGGCGCGGACGGTGACGGGCCGGCCGAGGACCTGCAGCCGCCACGGGACGTCGGCGGTGGGGAAGAAGTTGGTCCCCGCGACCGTCAGCCGGCCGCCGACCGCCGACAACCTGGTGCTGAATCCGGCGTAGTCACGCTGGTCCTGCGGGGTCCAACCGACCTCGGCCGTCGCGATCAGGCGCGGGAAGGAGTAGTACTGCGCCTGGCCGAGCCGCCTGATGAACTCGCCCCACATCGCCGACTCCACGCCCAGCACGGACGACTCGGCGACGCCGGGCACGTACGTGCCGGGGTCCCAGTTGTAGTGGCGGTCCAGCCCGCAGACCCCGCCGCACGCCCACGTGCCGCCCTGCGGCTGACGGGGGTCCTGCTTCTGCGGGACGTACGTGTTGGCCGCCGGGGACAGGATGGCCTTGGCCCCGCGCTCGTTGACCGCCTTGGCGACGGCGGCCAGGTTGCCGTTCCAGAACTGCACGACGGCATCGCCCTGGGGCAGGGCGGTTCCGGCGTACTCGTTCCAGCCGACGACGGTCTTGCCGAGGCCCTTCACCGCGGCGGTGAACGCGTCCACCATCTTGACGTAGTCGGCGTGCGGGGTGACGTGCGCCTCGTCCCCGCCGATGTGCAGGTACGGGCCCGGCGTCATCGCGGCGATCTCGGCGAGCACGTGCCGGGCGAACTCGTAGGTGACGGGGGCGGCGGCGTCCAGCGAGGAGTAGCCGACCGCGCCGGTGCCGTTGTGCGGGACGGTGGTCTCCCCCGGCTGGAGCCGCGGCTGCGCGCCCGCCGTGTTGAGCTGCGGGACGGAGTGCAGCGCCGAGTTGACGTGACCGGGCAGGTCGATCTCGGGGATGACGGTCATGCCGTTCTCGCCCGCGTACCGCACGATCTCGGTGTAGTCGGCCTTGGTGTAGAAGCCGGTGATGCCCGGTTCGGTGCCCCGGTCGGTCATCGCGGTGGCGCCGCCGACCCGGGTGAGCAGGCCGTAGTCGATGCCCGAGGGGTTGGTGGCCGGGTCGCCGACGGCGATGCGCCAGCCCTGGTCGTCGGTGAGGTGCAGGTGCAGCCGGTTGATCTTGAACTGGGCGGCGGCGTCGATCGCGGACTTCACCTCCGCCACCGGGTAGAAGCTGCGCGCGACGTCGAGCATCATGCCCCGGTGCGCGAAGCGCGGGTAGTCGGTGATCGTCACCGCGGGCGCCGTCCACGAGGCGGGCACGACGGAGTCGGACTCGACCCACTGCGGGAAGAGCTGGCGCAGCGTCTGGACGCCGTTGAGCGCGCCGGCGGCCGTGCTCGCGGTCAGGGCGATCCGGCCGGGGGCGACGGTGAGCCGGTAGCCCTCGTCCTCGTGCCCGGCCGGGCCCTTGCCGGGGCCGACCTCGACGACGATCGGCGCGGGGCCGTCCCCTGCGGCGACGACCGGCAGGCGGTAGCCGGTGGCCGGGCGCAGTGCCCTGGCCAGGTATTCGGCGGGCGCCCGCGCGTCCTGCCCGGCCGCGACGACCCGGGTGTTCCTGTGCAGCGTGTACGGCGTCCCGCCCTGCTCCTTGAGCGCCACCGGCTTCGGCAGCAGGCCCAGGACGGGCCGGGGCGGCGCGGGCGGCCGGTCCCAGATCTCGAACTCCGAGATCGAGTAGCCGAAGGCGGCCCAGCGCTTCCTGCCCTGCATCCGGACATAGGACACCGGGGTCTGTGAGGCCACGTCGATGACGTCGGTGCGCGGGCAGGTGTCGCGTTGCAGCGAGGCCACGTCGGTCCAGGTCACGCCGTCGGCGGAGGTCTGCAGGACGAAGTCGCGGGCGCAGGCGTTCGGCCAGCGCAACGTCACGTGGTCGACCTTGGCCGGCTCGTCCAGGCGTACCTGGACCCAGTTGTCGTCGGCGTACTTGGAGGACCAGCGGGTGGCGGTGTCGCCGTCGTTGACGTGCGCGGCGGCGAAGTCGGCGCGGTCCAGTTCGACGCTGGAGGCGGTGGCGGTGCCCGCGAGGGCCAGGTTGACGGGCTCGTCGGCGGCGTAGGCGCTCGGAGCGGGCCCAAGAGCCGGGACCACGAGCGCTGCCGCGAGCGCGGCGGTCAGGAGATGTCGACGCATCGGACTCCTTCGGGAGGCGGGGGATATCGCAAAGTGTGATCACCCTCACCGATTTACGTCAAGAGACCGGAAATAAAAACCGACATCTCTCCCTCATCACCCCCTTGCGGAGCCCATGATCCTTCTTTAACGTAAACCCTCAAGAAAAATTAGCGATCGGAGAGCGAGTGACCAGTCCCCGCAACGTCCTGTTCCTGATGACCGACCAGCATCGGGTAGACACGCTCGGCTGCTACGGCAACCCCGTCGTCCGCACCCCCGCGCTCGACGGCCTGGCGGCGGAGGGCACGCGCTTCGACCGGTTCTACACGCCGACCGCGATCTGCACCCCGGCCCGCGCGTCGCTGTTCACGGGGCTGCACCCGTTCCGGCACGGCCTGCTGGTCAACCCCGAGCGCAACGGCGGCGGCCGGGACGAGGTCGCCGACGACCAGCCGACCCTCGCCGCGCCGCTGCGGGCCGCCGGCTACAACCTGGGCCACGTCGGCAAGTGGCACATCGGCCGCGAACGCGGGCCCGAGTTCCACGGCATGGACGGCGAGCACCTGCCCGGGGCGCTGAACCCCTTCGACCACCCCTCCTACGAAAGCTGGCTGAAGGAGCACGGCCATCCCCCCTTCGCGGTGGACAGCCCGATCTTCGGCAAGGCCCCCAACGGCACCGGCCGCGGCCATCTCATCGCCGGCAGGCTCCGGCAGCCGGCCGAGGCCACGATCGAGGCGTTCCTCGCCGACCGCACCCTGGAGCTGCTGGAACGCTACGCCGCGGACTTCCGCCGCACCGGCCGCCCGTTCCTGCTGTCCTGCCACTGGTACGGCCCCCACCTGCCGTACCTCATCCCCGACCACTACTACGACATGTACGACCCGGACCTCGTGCCGCTGCCCGCCTCGATGGCCGAGACCTTCGCCGGCAAGCCCGAGGTGCAGCGACGCTACTCCGAGTACTGGTCGGCCGACAGCTTCGACGCCGACGCCTGGCGCAAGCTGATCGCCGTCTACTGGGGTTACGTGACGATGATCGACGACCAGATCGGCCGGCTCCTGACGGCGCTGCGCGAGCTGTCCCTCTGGGACGACACCACGGTCGTCTTCACCGCCGACCACGGCGAGTTCACCGGCGCCCACCGGCTGAACGACAAGGGCCCGGCCATGTACGAGGACATCTACCGCATCCCCGGCATCGTCCGGGTGCCCGGCGCGCCCGCGAAGACCGTGGACGCGTTCGCCACCCTGATCGACCTCAACCCCACCATCCTGGACCTGGCCGGGCTGCCGCCGCAGGAGCCCTGCGACGGCGAGAGCCTGCTCCCGCTGCTGCGCGGCGAGCCCGCCGAGGGCCGGGACTCGGTGGTCGCCGAGTTCCACGGCCACCACTTCCCCTACTCCCAGCGCATGATCCGGGACCGCCGCCACAAGCTGGTCTTCAACCCGGAAGGCGTGCACGAGCTCTACGACCTGGACGCCGACCCGCACGAACTGCACAACGTCTACCCCGCGCCCGCCTACGCGGCGGTCCGGCGCGAGCTGACCGTACGCCTGTACCGGGAACTGCTGCGCCGCGGCGACCCGGCCTACACCTGGATGAGCTACATGGCCGACATCGGCGAGGGCCGCGCCCCCGACGTGGACGGCGTCGCCGACGAGGTCGCATGAGGCCGCCGTCACCCCCCGATCCCTCCGTGAGACGAGAAAGGACCCCCCGATGAGGCGTCCTCGCACCCTGGTCAGCGCCCTGGCGGCGCTGGCCGTCCTCCTCCCCGCCGCCGCCTGCGGCTCCTCCTCCGGCGACGGCCCCGAAGCCAAGAGCGTGCGCTTCGGCTACATCGCCGACTTCTCCGGCGCCGCCGCGCTCGCCGCCGCCGACAAGCAGGGCCTGTGGGCCAAGCAGGGGCTGGAGCCCGACCTGAAGGTGTTCACCAACGGCCCGCTGCAGATCCAGGCGCTCGGCTCCGGCGACATCGACTTCGGCTACATCGGCTCCGGTGCGACCTGGCTCCCGGCCAGCGGCAAGGCCAAGATCATCGCGCCGAACATGCTCGGCATGGCCGACCGGGTGATCACCTACCCGGAGTCGGGCATCACCTCCGTCAAGGACCTGAAGGGCAAGAAGGTGGGCGTGCCCGAGGGCACGTCCGGCGACATGATCCTTGAGCTGGCCCTGAAGGAGGCCGGCCTGTCCGGCAAGGACGTGCAGAAGGTCAACATGGACCCGAGCACGGTCGTGACCGCGTTCAGCGCCAAGCAGATCGACGCGGCGGCCATCTGGTACCCGCTGATCGACACCATCAAGAAGAACGTGCCGGAGCTGGTCGAGCTGACCAAGAGCGAGGACTTCTACCCCAAGCTGAGCTTCCCCAGCTCGTTCGTCGCCCGCAACGAGCTGGTCTCCGGCGACGCGGCCACCGTCACCAAGGTGCTGAAGGTGCTCCAGGAGGCCAACGACTGGGTCGCCGGGCACGCGGCCGAGGCCGAGACGCTGACCGCCGCCTTCCTTAAGGCGCCGCCGCAGCAGTTCAAGGGCGCCTCGGCGGTGACGAAGATCCTGCCGACCGCCGAACTGGTCAAGCTGGCCAAGGACGGCACCGCGGCCGGCTGGTACAAGGGCCTGGCCGACCTGTTCGTCACCATGGGCAAGCTGACCGAGTCGCCCGAACCGTCCACGTACTTCACCGCCGACCTGTACGCGTCGGCCGCCGCCGGATGATCCGGACGGAGAGTTGACCGCAATGCCTTGCCCACCATCATGGTCCCATGTCGTCACCCACTGACGCGCTGCAGCGGCTGCGGCTGGTGCACGAGGACGCCGTGCTCGCCACGCTGCGCGCGGCGGGCGCGCTGAGCCGGGCCCAGCTCACCGAACGCACCGGCCTGTCCCGCAGCACGCTGTTCGCGATCATCTCCGACCTGATGGACCGCGGTGCGGTGATCGAGACGGACTCGGTGCCCGCCGAGCCTCGCGGACGCGGCAGGCCCGCCGCCTTCGTCTCGCTCAACCCGGCCGCCGGCCTGCTCCTCGGCCTCGACCTCGGCCGCGGACGGGTCCGGCTGGCCGTGGCCAACGCCGCCCACCAGGTGGTGGCCACCGCCTCCGCGTCCCTGCCGGAGGACGCGGCCCCGCTGGAGGACGCGGCCCCGCTGGAGGAGGCCGAGGCGGCGATCCGGCTGACCCGGGAGATCGCCGCCGAGCGCGGCATCGGCCTGGGCGCGCTGGAGGCCGTCGGCCTCGGCCTGGTCGGCGTCGTGGACGAGAGCCCCGCGCCGGCGCCGGTCGACGTCCCGGGCATCCCGCCGACGCTCCCGGCCTCCTACCTGCCGGTGGCCCGGCGGGTCGCCGAGGAGTTCGGTGTGCGGGTGGCCGTGGACAACAACGCCAGGCTCGCCGCGCTGGCCGAGGCCACGTGGGGCGTCGGCCGCTCGGTGCGCGACATGGTCTACGTACGCTGGTCGGTCGGCGTCGGCGGCGGCTTCATCGTCGCCGGCCGGCTGCTGCGCGGCGCGCACGGGGCCAGCGGCGAGATCGGCCACGTCTCCCTCGACCCCGGCGGCGAGCCCTGCCACTGCGGCAGCCGCGGCTGCCTGGAGGGCGGCATCGGCGGGCAGGGCCTGCTCAGGGCGTGCGCCGCCCGCGGGGTGCGGCTGTCCGGCCTGGACGCGCTGGTCGCGGCCGCCCAGGACCGCGTGCCGGCGGTGTGCGAGGTCATCGTCTCGGCGGCGGCCGACCTGGGCCGCGTGCTGGCCGGCACCGTCGCCCAGCTCGACCCCGCGCTGATCGTGGTGGGGGGTGAGCTGGCCGGGCTGGGCAGCCTCGTCCTCGACCCGATCCGGGACGCGGTCTCGCGGCTGGCGCTGCCGCGCGCCCCTCGGGAGATCGCGGTCGCGCAGGCGGACCTGGGGGTGAACGCCTCCGCCATGGGAGCGATCGCCCTCCTCGTCCACGAGGAACCCTCGATCCCCGCCCACCTCCGCCCCCTGACCCCCTGACCGTCATCCCACCCTCCCCTGCTTTTCCACGGAAACCCCAGACACGCATGCACCGCCCGGAAGGACCCCGACGATGACGAGCCCCGAACCATGACCGCCGTGACCGTGACCGACCCTCCCCCGGCCCGCAGGCGGCGCCTGACGCGCCCCCGTCGCACGCTCGTGCTCAACGCGGCCGCCGTCGTGGCGGGCCTGGCCGTCTGGAGCGGGCTGTCGCTGGCCGGCATCCAGGGCCTGTCCAGCCCGGCCGACGTGGCGGCCCGCGCCGCCGAGCTCGTCTCCGACGGCACCCTCCCCACCGACCTGCTGGCCAGCCTGCGCCGCGTGTTCACCGGCTTCGCGCTCGGCACGGCGCTGGCCGTCCCGATCGGCTTCCTCATGGGCTGGTACGCCACCGCCCGCGCGCTGATCGAACCGTACGTGCAGTTCTTCCGGACGATCCCGCCGCTGGCGATCATCCCGCTGGCCATCGTGCTGATGGGCATCGGCGAGATGCCGAAGATCTTCGTGATCTTCCTGGCGGCGTTCCTGTCGAGCGTGGTCTCCACCTTCCAGGGCGTCCTGGACGTCGACCGCACCCTGATCAACGCGGCCAGGGTGCTGGGCGCGGGCGACCGGACGATCTTCCTGAAGGTGATCGTCCCGGCGTCCACGCCGTTCATCATCGTCGGCATGCGGATCGGGCTGGGCGCGGCCTGGGGCACCCTGGTCGCCGCCGAGCTGATCGCCGCCCAGGAGGGCCTGGGCTACCGCATGCAGCAGGCGCAGCTCTACTACGACCTGCCCACGATCTTCGTCGGGCTGATCAGCATCGGCGTGCTCGGCCTGGTCATGGACCGGCTGCTGCTGCTCGCCGAGCGCCGTTTGACCGGATGGCAGGAGCGCCGATGACCCCCAAGATCTCCTTCGAGGCCGTCTCGAAGACCTTCCCGCTCAAGGACACCGAGTTCGTCGCCCTCGACCGGGTCGACCTCGACATCGCCGACCGCGAGTTCGTCACCGTCGTGGGCCCGTCGGGATGCGGCAAGAGCACGCTGATGAGCATGGCCGCGGGCCTGACCGAGCCGGGCGCCGGGCGCATCCTGCTCGACGGCGTCCCGGTGACCGGCCCCGGCCCCGAGCGCGGCGTGATCTTCCAGCAGTACGCGCTGTTCCCGTGGCTGACCGTGCGCAAGAACGTCGAGTTCGGCCTGAAGCTGGCCGGCCTGCCCGCCGACGAGCGCAGGCGGCGGGCCGAGCACGCCATCGAGCTGGTGGGCCTGACGGACTTCGCCGACGCCCTGCCCAAGACGTTGTCCGGCGGCATGAAGCAGCGCTGCGCCATCGCCCGCGCGTACGCGGTGGGCCCGCAGGTCCTGCTCATGGACGAGCCGTTCGGCGCGCTCGACGCCCTCACCCGGGTGCAGTTGCAGGACCAGCTCCTCGACACCTGGAGCAGGGAACGGCGCACGGTCATGTTCATCACCCACGACGTGGACGAGGCGGTCTACCTCGCCAACAAGGTCGTCGTCATGGCCGCCCGGCCGGGCCGGATCCACCGCGTCATCGAGGTGGACCTGCCCTATCCGCGCACGGAGGAGATCCGGCTGTCGCCGGAGTTCGCCCGCATCAGGAACGAGGTCTGGCACTCGGTCTACCACCAGGAGGCCACCGTCTGACGCCCCGTCCCCGACGTCCGGGCGGGCGGCGGGGACGGATGGGCTCAGGCGAGCAGGCGGAGCAGGCCGGCCTCCTCCTCGGCCGTGAGGCCGGAGCGGGTCACCGTGTGGCCGGAGTCGCGCAGCCAGGCGAGCGTGTCGCGGGCCGTGTCGGCCACCGGACGGATGCGCAGCCCGGCGGCCACCGTGGCGGAGGTGTCCCGGGTCATGAACCCGGCGTACTCCGGCAGCGGCAACCACAGCGGCAGCGAACGCGGCCCCATCCACGGCTCGACCTTGTGCTCGGTGAGGAACTCCTGACCGGCCCAGACGAGCTCCGGCTCGACCTCCAGCCCCTCGGCGATCCGCGCCAGCATCTCCCCCCTGCCGAACGGCATGGAGATCCCGTCGTACGGCCCGGTGAGCCCGGCCTGGGCCGCGTCGAGCGTCCAGGCGGCGAGATCGCGCACGTCGACGAACTGGACCAGGTCGCCGGGCGAGCCGGGGGCCAGCACGGGCCCGCCGCGCGCCAGCCGCTCGACCCAGTAGGTGAACCGGTCGGACAGGTCCTCGGGGCCGACGATCAGCCCGGCCCGCACGTGGAGCGCGTCGGCACCGACGATCTGCTCGCACGCCACCTTGGCCGGGCCGTAGTTCTCCGGGTCGCCCTCGTCGGCGTCGCCGGGCAGCGGGTCGTGGAGGACCTGGGTGACCCGGGTCGAGTCGGCGTAGACGCTGCACGTCGACACGAACGTCCAGTGACCGGCCCGGCCCGCCAGCTCCGTGACCGCGCGCCGGACCTGGCTCGGATGCCTGGCGACGTCGACGATCAGGTCGAACGCCCCCTTCACGGGCGCGAGCCCGCCGTCCTCGGCCCGGTCGACCCGGACGAACTCCACCCCCGGCGGCGGATCACCGGCCAGGCCGCGCGCCGCGCACACCACCTCGTGCCCGCGATCGCGTGCCTGTCGCGCGATCTCCTTGGACAGAAATCTCGTGCCACCCAGAACAAGTGTCCGCATGCCCACCATCCTGGCGCACCCGCCCCGGCCGGGCCCCCGCCCTTCACTCGCAGCGCAAAAGGCCCCCGGCGGCCGCGATGAGACGCCTCTGCGAAAGAGGTCGATCGCATTCCGCAGTCAGGTATCGGCAGGCTGTGGCGTGGCGTGGCTGGGCAGTGTGCTGCGCGGCGGCGTGCAGGCGCTGTCCGGCGCGGCTCCCCTTTCCCGGAAGGCACGTCCCTGGGGTGCGCGTCCGTGGAACGGCGCCGCCGGGCGGCCGGTCGACCGGGCGGCCGTGGTCCGCGAGCTGAGCGTGGCCCGGAGCGCCCGGTACGCCGTGGCCGCGCGCGACCCCGCCGTCCAGGCCATGGGACGCGAGGCCGCCGCCGCCCTGCTGGCCGGGGACTACGGGCGGGCCCTCAGCACCCACGCCGCGCTGCGCAGCCTGTGCACGGTCACGGGCCTGCTGCCCGGCTGATCACTCCTGCGCGGCGGGCGGGAGGCGGAGGGCGATGATGGCGATGTCGTCGAGCCCGGTGCTGGGCAGGCCGCTGAGCACCTGGTCGCAGAAGCTGTCCAGCGGTTCGGCGGCGAGCGACTCCGCCACCCGGCGCAGGCGCTCCAGGCCGAGGTCGAGATGCTCGCCCGACCGCTCGATGAGGCCGTCGGTGTAGAGCAGCACCGTGCCGCCCGGCGGGAGCGGTTCCGTCTGGGAGGCGCGGGTCTCGTCGTCGGGGAAGCCGAGCAGCGGGCTGAGCGCGCCCTCCAGGAAGCGTCCGTGGCCCTGGGCGGTGACCAGCAGGGGCGGCGGATGGCCGGCCACCGCGAACCGCAGCCGGTGGCCGCCCTCGCACTCCTCCACGCGGGCGAACACGCACGTGGCCGTGACGTCGGAGGACAACGACTCCATCGCGACGTTGAGCCGGGTCAGGATCTCGCCGGGCGGCTCGCAGCGGTCCATCGCCAGCGCCCGCAGCATGTTGCGCAACTGGCTCATCAGGACGGCCGCCGACAGGTCGTGCCCCGCCACGTCGCCGATGACCAGCGCCGGGACGCCGTCGGGCAGGACGAAGCAGTCGTACCAGTCGCCGCCCACCTCGGCGGCGCTCGGGCTGGCCCGGTATCGGGCCACGATCCGCAGGCCCGGCAGCCGCGGCGGCTCGGCGAGCAGGCTGTACTGCAGGGCCAGCGCGACCTGCTGGGTGCGCTGGAAGCGGATGGCCCGGCTCAGGGCGTCGTGGGCGTGGCCGAACATGTTGGTCAGCAGCGAGATGTCGGCCCGGCTGATCGCGGGCCGTTCGCCGCACGTCACCACCCCGACCACGGCGGGGACCGTGCCGTCGACCACGACCGGAAGGATCAGCAGGCTGTTGGCGTCGCTGGCCGCCAGCCACTCGCGCGTGCTCGCGGGGGCCAGGCCGGGCGGCGGCGACCCGGCCGGGAACGTCTGCAGCATGGGCCGCCGCCGGCGTACGGCCGTCACGAAGGCGTTGTCGTCGTCGAGCTGCTCCTCGCTGTACGGCGACAGCGGCACCAGGCCGCGACGGACCGCGGTGACCAGCCGCTCGACGACGAACGGCGCCCCGCCGTGCCGCTCGCCGGTGAGGTCGGTGACGAGGTAGACGCCGCAGCCGTCGGCCAGCTCGGGCACGATGACGTCGGACAGCGCGCCGAGCATCTCCTCCAGGCTGGTGGACTGGGCCGTGGCCGCCGCGGCGTTGTCGAGCAGGCGCTGCCGGCGCTGCTCCTGCCACTGCTCCTCGATGTCGGTGCACGACCCCACCCACTCCACGATCTGGCCGTTCTCGCAGATGGGCACGGCGCGCATCTGGAAGTGCCGGTAGGAGCCGTCGGCGGTGTGCAGCCGGTAGACGTGCTCCCAGGAGTCGATGGCCCTGCTGACCGCCCGGGCCCACGACCTGATCGTGTCCTGGCGGTCGTCGGGATGGACCATCTTGAGCCAGCCCTGGCCGCGGTGCTCCTCCCACGGCTGCCCGGTGACCCGCTCCCAGGTCGGGCTGGGCTCGTGCACGTAGCCGTCGCGGGTGGTCACCCAGATGATCTGCGCGCTGACCTTCATCAGGCTCTCGTAGCGGCGCAGGATGCGGCGGCGTTCCTCGGCGATGGCCTCGATCCGCCGCGCGGCGGTGACCTGGTCGGTCACCTCCATCACCACTTCGAGCACGCCGTAGTCGCCGGGGCCGAAGACGACGCGCGACAGGCTGGAGGTGAAGAACCGCTTCTCGGTGCCTTCGAGCCCGCCGACGACGTACTCCGGCTCGGCCGTGGTGACGAACGGCTCGCCGGTGGCGTAGACCCGGTCGAACTGGGCGCGGAAGTGCACCTCGACGAACTCCGCGAACGCCTCCTCGATCGGCATCCCGGTGCGGCTGTCGGCGAACAGGGAGCGGTAGGCGGCGTTGGTGTAGACCAGGCGGTGGTCGGGGCCGCGCGCGACCGCCACGCCCACCGGCGCCGGGTCCAGCACTTCGAACGCCAGCCCGCTGCCTGCGGGCTCGCCGTCAGCCCCCATCGTGACCTCCCCCGACGGCCACAGCCTCCTCCCCCCCTACCCGCGCGCGGTCGTCCCTGAACGCCTGCCGCCGGGCCGGTCAGCCCCGGTCGCCCGGCGGGATCAGGCCCGACTGTTCCTCCAGGTAGGCGATGGCCCCGACGCCCTCGTCGGCGAAGAACACCAGCTCGGTGAGGGGCAGCGGCAGGAAGCCCTCCGCCTCCATGCGCTGGAACTGCTGCTTCAGCCCGTCGTAGAAGCCCGCGGTGTTCAGCAGCACGACCGGCTTGGTGTGCAGGCCGTGCTTGCGCAGCTCCAGGATCTCGGTGGCCTCGTCGAGCGTCCCGCTGCCGCCCACCATGATCACGAAGCCGTCGGCGCGGGACAGCAGTTGTGCCTTGCGCTCGGCCAGGTCGCGGGTGACCAGCATCTCGTCGGCGCCCGGCCGGGCCTTGTGCGCCAGGAACTCGACCGAGACGCCCACCAGGCGGCCGCCGGCCTCCTGCACGCCGTCGGCCATGACCTTCATCAGGCCGGTGTCGGAGCCGCCCCACACCAGGGTGTGGCCGCCCTTGCCGATGAGCTCGGCGAACTCGCGGGCGGGACGGGTGTAGCGCTCGTCGAGGTCGGCGGCGGAGCAGAAGACGCAGATGTTCACGCCGTAACTGTACGGCGAACCAGACCAGGTCAGGGCACCTGTGAAGGATCTACCCAAGATCCGACGAACCCGGTTGCCCGGCCGTCACGCCGGGGGTACGTCCTGGTCCATGAAGAAAGCCATCAACGTGTGCTTCGGCGTGGACGTGGACGCCGTGGCGGGCTGGATCGGCTCGTACGGCGGCCAGGACTCACCGAACGACA
This sequence comes from Nonomuraea sp. NPDC001699, assembly GCF_053596455.1. Lineage (NCBI taxonomy): Bacteria > Bacillati > Actinomycetota > Actinomycetes > Streptosporangiales > Streptosporangiaceae > Nonomuraea > Nonomuraea sp. NPDC001699. The sequence goes on from NZ_JBSFGF010000009.1 coordinate 371,989, forward strand.
TCCAGCGGGGCGTGTTCGCCGCCGAGGTCGGGACCCCGAGGCTGCTGCGCCTGTTCGCCCGCGAGGGAATCCGGACGAGCTGGTTCGTCCCTGGACATTCGGCGGAGTCGTTCCCCGACCAGATGCGGCGGATCGTCGAGGCCGGGCACGACGTCGGCGCGCACGGCTACATGCACGAGAACCCGGTCTCGATGTCCGCCCAGCAGGAGGAGGACGTCCTGGCGCGCAGCCTGGAGGTGCTGGACCAGGTGCTCGGCGTCCGGCCCCGCGGCTATGTGGCGCCGTGGTGGGAGATGTCCGCGCGGACCGCCGAGTTGCTGCTGCGCTACGGCTTCGGCTATGACCACTCGCAGTCCTACCGCGACTTCCAGCCCTTCTACGCCCGCAAGGGCGAGCGCTGGACGCGCATCGACTACGAGCAGGCCGCCTCGACCTGGATGAAGCCGCTGGTGCCCGGCGAAGAGGTGGACCTGGTGGAGTTCTCGGCGAACTGGTACCTGGACGACCTGCCGCCGATGATGTTCATCAAGAACTCGCCGAACAGCCACGGCTTCGTCAACCCGCGCGACCTCGAACAGCAGTGGCGCGACCAGTTCGACTGGGTCTATCGCGAGCTGGACTACGCGGTCTTCCCCATCACGCTGCACCCCGACGTCAGCGGGCGTCCCCAGGTGCTGCTGATGCTGGAGCGGCTCATCGCGCACATGCGCGGGCACAAGGGCGTCACGTTCATGTCGATGGCCGAGGCCGAGATCGACTTCCGCGCCCGTTTCCCCTTCGACGGGCGGGCCCGTCCGGCCGACATGCGGTGAGCCGCCCCCGGTCGCGGGCCGGGGACGGCTCGGGGCCCGTCACGCCCAGGGCGGGCTGACGGCCCAGCTCACGTCGGCCGCCCAGGAGGTGGCGCTGTCGAAGGCGTGCGAGCCGCCGTTGCTCGCGATGTAGACGGTGTTGTCGTAGTGGCGCAGGAACCGGTCGGGGAAGTTGGCGGAGGCGAACGACGTGCCCTGGCCGCTCTTCCCCGCCTGCGGGCAGAAGGTGGCGTCGGCGGCGAACAGCGCGCTGCCGTCGTTGTGCTGCCGGTGGAGCTGGTAGTTCTGGTGCCGCAGGTAGTCGCCCGGGTAGTTGCGCGACTCGAACGACAGGCACGAGCTCCCGGCCAGCCCGGCGCGGACGATCCACGTGGCGTCGCTCCTGTCCAGCGACGAGCTGCCGGACCCGATCACCGACGTGACGACCTGGTCGTTCTGGTGGCGCAGGTAGCGGGTGGTGCAGCAGGCCGTGGTCGCGCGCAGCGAGACGGACGCGCCGGGGGTGAGCGTCCCGTCCGCGCCGCCGCCCGTCGTGGTGTAACCGGCGGCGACGATGGCCGCCTGCACGGCGTTCTCGGTGGCGTTCGAGGGGTAGCCGGAGGTCATCACGCCCTCGTAGAAGGTGCCGGCGGAGCCGTTGCTGTTGTCGCCGCCGATGCCGAGGATGATCGCGCCCTCCTTCTTCATGGGGTTGTAGCCGGGGGCGTTGGGGCGCGGGCCGTCGTAGTAGGTGGACAGGCCGCCGGACTGGGCGTTCCCGGCGCGGATCGCCCAGTGGTTCGGCTCGCCCTTGACGACGGCGGTCAGGTAGCGGTGGCTGACGCTGGGGTCGTTCGCGTTGTAGCCCGGGTTCACGCCGGAGAACAGGCCGTTCTCCAGGTCGGCCATGACCCAGGGGCCGTTGCCGGTGCCGTAGCCCCAGACCTTGATGTCGCCGAAGTAGATGGCCTCCATCGTGCCGTTGCCGTTGTCGCGGCTGTTGGTCTCGGCGTTGCCGTAGTCGAAGCAGCAGCCGCCGTTGTGGTGGGTGCCGTCGAAGACGGCGTACATGCCTTCGGGCTGGTCGCCCTTGGCGACGCCGTTGGTGGTGTTGTTCCGGTAGCCGGTGCCGGGGGTGACCCGGACGCCGTACGCCTTGTGGCCGTTGATCATGGTCGGGGCGGCGGTGGCGATCGCGAGGTTGTCGTACCCGCCGGGCGCCGGGCCGGGGAACCCGCCGGGTGGCGCCTGGGTGAGGTGGTTGCCCCGTCCGGACTGGTCGTAGAGGACGGTGATGAGGCAGGTCGTGCCGGCGCAGAAGGCGTCCTGGGCGGCGGCGTCGGCGTAGCCGCCCGCGCCGAGGAGGCCGACGTCGCGGGTGGCGTTGTCGGAGGAGCGGCGCACCTGGTAGAGGGGGCCGTTGTAGGCGGCGTACAGGGCGCGGGTGGTGCTGTGCGCCGCGACGCAGGGGGTGCCGCCGGCGGCGTAGATGTCGCACGACTGCTGGGTGGCGGCCTGCGACGCCGCGGGGGCGCCGGCGAGCAGCCCGGCGACGAGCGCGACGGCCGCTCCCGCCTTTTTGAGAATGCTTGATCCGGGCCGGGACATCATCAATGAACCGCTGTCTTTCAGGGGGTGCCGAGGTAATTCGACGCACGGAAAGAGGCGATCGGCCGCTGCGCGGACGCGCACAGTCCTATGTCCATTGACCTGCGACGAACCGTCAAGGACGGAAAGGAAGTTACTCTGTTATCGCTAACATTATTGTCGCTGCGAACCTCCGGGAATACGTAAATAGGTGACCGGCTCACTATGAAACGAAATTGCGGGCGCCGTCAAGTTCCGCAGGTTGCGTCAATCGCGTGCCGCTCACGCCGTTTCACACAGGCGCGCCACAGGGAGCCGAGGGTGAGGGACGCCTGCTTCCACGTCGGCGACCTCATCAGGAGGAGATTCGGCCCGTCGCCGCACCGTCCGGCCGATCTCCCGAACCTGGGCGAGGGTGATCAACACATCCTCAACGGGGACTCAACAGCGGCGGGGCAGGCTGGCCGGGCCCTCGCGTTCACCTCACCACGGAGCTGGGATGACCACTGTCACGTCACGGGACGACCTCGAACTGGAATCGGCGTACGAGGCTCCGCGCACCGACATCGAACGGCGGCTGGCCGGCCTGTGGTCGGCCAAACTGCGCGTCGCGCCCGTCGGCATCGAGGACGACTTCTTCGAGCTGGGCGGCGACTCCCTGCTGGCGGCCGACGTGCAGTTCGCGATCGACCGCGAGTTCGGGTTCGAGGTGCCCGCCTGGACGCTGTTCCTGTCGCCGACCATCGCCGAGCTCGCCGAGGTGATCGGCTCGCCGGCCCCCCTCGACCATGCGTGACCTCGCCGACCCCGCCCTGTTCGAGGCGGGCGGGCAGCACCGGACCTGGCGGTGGTTGCGCGAGAACGACCCGGTGCACCGGCACGACCGGGGCTTCTGGTCGGTCACCCGGTACGCCGACGTGGACCGCGTCCTGCGCGACCACACGTGCTTCACCAGTGAGCGCGGCACCCTGCTCAACCTGCTGGGCCGCGACGACCCGGCGGCCGGACGGCAGCTCGCCGCCACCGACCCGCCCGAGCACGGCCGGATGCGCGCCCCGCTGCGGAAGGTCATGGACCTGCGCTCGGCCGCGGCCTACGAGCCGTCCGTCATCACCGCGATCACCGGGCTGCTCGCGCCCGGCCTGGACGGGCCGGAGTTCGACCTGGCCGCCGCCGTCCGGGGACTGCCGCTGGCGCTGGCCGGGCCGCTGCTGGGGCTGCCGGACGAGGACCGGCCGCGCCTGCTCACGCTGGTCATGGCGGCCAGCGCCGAGGACGACCCCGACTACCAGGTCGCCGGCGACGCGTCCGGGACGCTGCGCCGGGCGCACCGCGAGCTGTTCGCCTACTTCCTGCACCTGGTACGGGAACGCGCCCGCACCCCCGGCGAGGACCTGATCAGCCTGATGTTGTCGCCGGACGGCGGCCGGATGGACCCCGGCACGGCCGTCTCCAACTGCTACAGCCTGCTGCTCGGGGCGAGCGTCACCCTGCCGAACGTGGTCAGCTCCACGGTGTTCGAGCTGGCCCGCGGCGGCGGCTACCGTGCCTGGGCCGGCCGTCCTGAGCTGCTGCGCGACGGGGTCGAGGAGGCGCTGCGCTGGGCGTCGCCCGGCAGCCACTTCATGCGGCACACCACCCGGCCGGTGCGGCTGTCCGGCGTGGACCTCGCGGCGGGCGAGCCCGTGGTCGCCTGGATCGGCTCGGCCAACCGCGACCCCGCCGTCTTCGCCGACCCGGACACCTTCGACCCGGCCCGTACGCCCAACCGCCACCTCGCCTTCGGCAGCGGACATCACTACTGCATCGGATCCCACCTGGCCCGGCTGACGCTGCGGCTGTTCTTCGCGACGCTGTTCGCGACCTTCGCCGACGTCGAGGTGGTCGGCGAACCGGTCCGGGTGCGATCGACCTTCCTCACCGGCTTCAAGAAGCTGATCATCTCGGGGACGCCCAGGAGAGGCCAATGACGACAGAGATCCCGTTCACCTACGCCCAGCGGTTGCTGCTCGGGCTGGAGGAGGCCGTGCCGGGGAGCGTGGTCAACTCGACGTTCATCGTCCGGGCGGCCTACCGCGTGGCGCACGAGGTGGACGCCGATGTGCTGCGCCGGGCCGTGGACGACGTCGTGGCCAGGCACGACGCCCTGCGCACGACCGTGTCGCGCGATCCGGACGGCGGCGTCCGGGCGCGGGTGCACGAAAGCGTCCCGGGGCGCCTGCTGGTGCACGACGTGGACGACGAGGACGCCTTCCTCGCGATGGCCACCGGCTCGGCGTACCCGCCGGAGGAGCCGCCGCTGCTGTGGGTGCACCTGGGCCGGTGCGAGGACGGCACGAGCCTGCTGGTGATCGTCGCCCACCACCTCACCTCCGACGCCTGGTCGCTGCCGCTGCTGGCGCGCGACCTGTCCGACGCCTACACCGCCCGCCTGCGCGGCGGCCCGCCGCCGGGCTCCGGGGTCATGGGGTACGCCGAGGTCGCCGCCGACGACTTCTCGCCGTCCTGGGAGAAGACGATCACCGACGCGCTGCCGTACTGGAGGGACCGGCTGGACGGCGTGGCGGAGCTCGCCATGCCGGTGCCGACGCCCGGCAGGCGCGGCGACCAGCGGACGTGCCGCTTCACCGTGCCCGGCCCGCTGTGGCTGCGCCTGGGCCGGGCGGCCCGCCGCCGCCGGACCACGCCGTTCACCCTCCTGCTGACGGCGTTCACCGCGTCGGTCTGGGCGGGGCACGGCGACGCCGTCGTGCCGGTCATCACCGCCGGGCGCAAGCCGTCGGAGTGGTACACGGCCGGGTTCATGCTCAACCTGTTGTGGCTGCGGATCACCACCGACGACCCCGCCGACCTGGACGAGCTGAGCCGCCGGGCCGACGAGGCGTGCCGGGCGGCCTACCGGCACGACGTGCCGCTGCTGCGGGTGCTGCCCGAGGCGCCGGAGCTGGCGGCCGTGGTGTTCGACCCGTCGGAGGTCGTCGAGCGCACCTTCCCGGTGTTCCAGCTCATCCCGAGGACGCCGTTCGCCCCCACCGCCGAGGACCCGGCGCTGCTGCTGACGCCGGTGCCGGAGGAGCGGCAGCCCGCTCCCGTGATGCCCGTGCACCTGCTGTGGTCGATGCGGGTGGACGAGGAGGTGGTCGGCGTCGTCGCCTACGAGGCCGGGATGTTCGGCCTGGACTGGGTGGAGGAGAAGGTCGCCGGGTTCCTGCGCGTGCTGGAGCGGCTGGCCGATGCTTGAGCTCATCGAACCCCACCTGGGCCGCGAGCACACCGCGATCGCCGACCGCGAGGGCGAGCTGTCCTACCGGGACCTGGACCGGCGCAGCGCCGGGCTCGCGCGGGTGCTGCTGGAGGCGGGCCTGCGGCCCGACGAGCCGGTGGTGATCCATGCGCACCTGTCCCGGTGGGCGGTCATCGGCATGCTCGCCGTCCTGCGGGCCGGCGGCCGTTACGTGGCCATCGACGCCGCCTTCCCCTTCCAGCGGCAGCAGGACGTCGCGCAGGCGTGCGGGGCGCGGATCGCGCTCATCGAGCCGGACATGATCGTCCCGCTGACCGGCCCGGCCCTCCGCGTCGAGATGGCCCGTACGGACCTGCCGGACGGGCCGGTGCCCGCCACCTCGGCGCGGCTCGCCTACACCTGCTTCACCAGCGGCTCGACGGGCACGCCGAAGCCCGTCACCGTCTCGCGCGCCGCCCTGGCCTGGTCGACCTCGGCCCGGCTGGCCCACTACGGGTCGCCGGTCACCGGGTTCCTGCTCTGCTCGTCCATCTCCTTCGACAGCTCGGTCGCCGGGATCTACTGGACGCTGGCCTGCGGCGGCAGGCTGGTCATCCCGAGCCAGCGCCCGTCCGACCTGGCCGCCACCGCGCGCTTCGCCGTCGAGCACCGGCCGTCGCACCTGCTCATGGTGCCGTCGTTCTACGGGCTGGCGCTCCGCAACGGCCTGGCAGACGCGTTCGGGTCGCTCGGCACGGTGATCGTCGCGGGCGAGACGTGCCCGCCCGCGCTGGTCGGGGAGCACTACGCCGCGCTGCCCGGCACGGCCCTGCACAACGAGTACGGCCCCACCGAGTGCACGGTCTGGAGCACGGTCCACCGCTGCGTCCCCGAGGACGCGCAGGCGGCCCGGGTGCCGATCGGCCGCCCGGTCCCGGGGGCGCGCGTGACCATCGCCGATCCCGGCCCGGACGGCGTCGGCGAGCTGCTGATCTCCGGCCCCGGCCTGGCCGAGGGCCTCGGGGACGCCTACCGCACCGGCGACCTGGTCTCCCGGCGTCCGGACGGGGAGCTGCTGTTCCACGGCCGCGCCGACCACCAGCTCAAGCTGGGCGGCGCGCGGGTGGAACGCGCGGAGATCGAGCACGCCATGGCGGGCTTCCCCGGCGTGCTGGCCGCCGCCGTCGGGGTCGCGCGGACCGGCTCCGGCCCCGTGCGGCTCAAGGGCTACCTCGTCACCGACCAGGACCGGATCGACCGCCGGGCGCTGCGCGCGCACCTGCTGGACCGGTTGCCGATCGTGGCCGTCCCGACGGTGTTCCAGCGGCTGGACTCCCTGCCGCGCCTGCCCAACGGCAAGGTCGACCACCAGGCCCTCGACGGCGGCTGACCGCCTCCCGGGAGGATGAGGGGCGTTCCGTACGCGGTCGCCGGGAACCGCTCGCGGCCGGCCAGGCAACAACTGTTGTCCTGATTCATCGCCGAAAGGCCACAAAGTGAGCGCCCCGAACCATCCGGAAGGTGATGACGCCTCCCATGTCCAACGCTCCCTGCACGAGCCGGAGGCCTTCGCCGAGCTGTTCCGCCGGCACGCCTCCGGCATCACCCGGTACGTCACCAGAAGGCTGGGGGCGGACGCCGCGGACGACGTGGTGGCGGAGACGTTCCTGACGGCGTTCAGGCAGCGTGGCCGCTACGACCTGTCCCGTCCGCACGCCCGTCCCTGGTTGTACGGGATCGCCACCAATCTGATGAGCCGCCATGTGCGTACCGAGGTGCACCAGTTGCGCGTGCTCGAACGCACCGGCACGGACCCGGTGACGGCCTCCTTCACCGACCGCAGCGACGACCGGGTGAGCGCCGAGGCGGCCCGCCGCCGCCTGGCCGGGGCGCTGGCGACGCTGCCCGGAGGTCACCGTGACGCGCTGCTGCTGGTGGCGTGGGCCGGACTGACGTACCCCGAGGTCGCCGAGGCGCTGGACGTGCGGGTCGGAACCGTGCGTTCTCGCATCAACCGGGCCAGGGAGAAGTTGCGCGGAGAGCTCGGAGGAGTCAACCCGATGGCCGTCGTCAGCGAGGAGCCCGTCCATGAATGAGATGACCGAGCTCGGACGCCTCCGCTCGGAGGTGCCCGCGCCCACCGCGGAGGCCCTGGCCGCGCAGGAGGACCGCTTCCTGGCCGCGCTGGCCGAGCAGGAGGACCGCCGTCACGGCGCCTTCCCCGCTTCCCGGCGCGGGCGTCGGGGGCGGCTCCTGTTCGGCGGGCTGCTCGCCGCCGCCGCGCTCGCCGCCGCGGCCGTCCTGGGCCCGGTGCTGGCCGGCCCCGACGCCCGCCCCACCGCATACGCCAACTCCGCCATCGGCATCGAGCTGCGCGGCGACGAGTACGTGGCCACGATCAAGGACCCGTTCGCCGACCATGCCCTCTACAGCGAGGCGTTCCGGGCGATGGGCCTGGACGTCGCCCTCGACCTGCGGCCCGCCTCCCCCACGGCGGTCGGCGAGGTCTTCCGGCTCGGCTTCAGCGGCACGACCGAGAGCGACCGCATCGGCGGCACCCTGCGTCCGAAGGGCTGCACCCCCGGACGGCCCGGCTGCGCGCTCACCGTCACCGTCTCCAAGGACTTCGGCGGCAAGGGCGTGCTCTACCTGGGCCGCCCCGCCAGGCCCGGCGAGCTGTACCAGAACAACGCGGACGCCGGCCGGAAGGGCGAGGCCCTGGAGGGTTACGTCGTGGACGGCCGCCCGGTCGCCGAGGTGCTGGCCGAGACACGCAGGCGGGGCCTGGAGGTGACGTTCCAGATCATCGAACCCGCTCCCGGCGGGGACGGCTTCTCGGTGGACCCGCGCGGGCAGTCGGCGAAGGTGGGCGGCCACTGGGTGGTCTGGGCCGCCGAGCCGTACCGGCAGGGCGCGGTACGGCTGCTGGTGTCCGAGAAGCGCGTGCCGAAGAACCCGGTGACCGGCGTCTGACCCCACGTCTCCATGCTCGGGACCCTCAAAGTTCGCCGCGATTCAGGGCGAAATGATGGCGCATGCGCGCACATAGGCAGAGGTGTCCGAGCAAATGATTCGATGAGGAGATTCGCCATGGGAACCGCCCGTGGATGACGAGCGGTCGGCCAAGTTCGAGGCCGCCTACAACCGGGCCTACGGCCAGATCACCGCCTACGCCGTACGCCGGTGCGACTCGCCTCAGGACGCCGCCGACGTGGTGGCGGAGACCTTCACCGTCGCCTGGCGCCGGGTGGACGAGCTGCCCGAGGGCCCTGAGGCCACCCTCTGGCTGTACGGCGTGGCGCGCAAGGTCCTGGCCAACCACTTCCGGGGCGACAACCGCCGCAGGGAGCGCACGGCCGAGCTCGACGCCGAACTGGCCGACCTGTACGGCCACTCGCCCGACAGCCAGGTCGAGCTGGACGCGATCGGCCGGGCGTTCAGGAGCCTGTCCGACGACGACCGGGAGTTGTTGTCCCTGGTCGCGTGGGAGGGGCTGGAGCGCGAAGAGATCGCGAAGGCGCTGGGCCTGTCGCGCAACGCCGTACGCATCAGGCTGCACCGCGCCCGCAAGCGCCTGTCGCGCGCCCTGGCGTCGGCGGGCGTGCACGTCACCGCAGAGAGCCGGCTGGTCCCGGCGGAGAGGCCGTTGGGAGGAGCGCTGTGAAGAACACCGAGAACACCGAGAACACCGAGCGGAACCTGGACGGGATCGAGGCGATCGGGAGGCTGGCCCGGGTCGCGCCCGGTGAGCGGGGAGGCGAGCCGTCCGGCGCGGGGGCGCGGGCGCTGCTGGCCGCGATCACCGCCGAAGAGCCGGGCACAGCACCGGGAACGGCACCGGGCACGGCCCGGCGGGCGCGGCGCGGCGTCCGGCCGGGGCGCCTGGCGTTCGGGCTGGTGGCCGCGGTCGCGCTGGCCGCTGGTGTGGTGACGGTCCCGATCGTGCTGGAGGACGGCGCGCCCAGCTCGTGGGCCGTCAACCTGGACGAGGGGATGGTGACGATCCAGATCCGCGACTTCGACGACGCTCCCGGGCTGGAGAAGCGGCTGAGGGAGCTGGGCGTGCCCGCGCTGGTGGACCACGTGCCCAAGGGCATGACGTGCCGCCGGCCGCGCGGCAAGGACGTGGAGAACATCCCGCGCGGCATCTACAGCCTGCCGGAGAACATCCCGGGCGAGTCCGAGGGCCTGCAGATGCGCATCAACACCAAGCTGTTCGGCCCGGGGCAGACGTTCGTCTGGACCCTCAGCGGAAAGGGCGGCCTGACCAGCACGTATCTGATGGAGGGCCCGGTGGCGCCCTGCGAGCCCGTGCCCCTCCCCACGGTGAAGCAGGAGGAGCCGGAGTTCCGCGCCATCAGCACCCGCGAGCTGGGCGGTCTGCGGGTGGACGAGAAGACCGTCGGCGAGGTGCTGCCCGAGCTGAGGAAGCTCGGCCGGAAGGTGATCTTCGCGGTCATCACCGTCCCGCCCGGCAACCCGGGAGGGTTCGCCATCGACCACACCCAGAGCACGCCCGTCGGCGACCACTGGGTCGTCTGGGAGGCGGAGCAGAACGCCAAGGGGGTGATCCAGCTGCTCGTGACGGAGGAGCGCCTGGACAAGAACCCCTATTACGGCGGCCCCCGCGACGCGGTCATCAAGGACTGACCGCCGTCCCCTCCGCGCCTGCCGGGATCACCCCCCGAGGCGCGGAGGGCGTCGGTCACCAGGTGAGGGGGCCCTCGGCGTCGAAGTAGCCGCCGGTGGGGCCGTCGGGTCCCACCTGGGCCATGCGGACGATGATCTCGGCGCCCTGCCCGACGGTCTGGTGGCCGCTGTTGCCGTTCAGGTCGGTCCGGGTGAAGCCGGGTTCGACCGCGTTGATCCGCATCTCGGGGAACGCCTTCGCGTACTGGACGGTGATCATGTTGACGGCCGCCTTCGACGCCGGGTACGCCACGCCCCGGTAGTCGTGGCCGACCCTGCCGGGGTCGGCCATCCGGGACAGGGAGGCCAGGCCGCTGCTGACGTTGACGACGACCGGCGCGCCGGATCGCCGCAACAACGGCAGGAACGCGTGCAGCACCCGGACCATGCCGAAGACGTTCGTCTCGAACGTGCGCCGCATCATCTCGGCGGTCAGCTCCGCCGCGCCGGCCACCACGTGGCCGTCCTCCATCTCCACCTGGATGCCGGCGTTGTTGACCAGCACGTCCAGCCCGCCGTCCGCCTCGACGGCCCGTGCCGCCGCCGTCACGGACGCGTCGTCGGTGACGTCCAGCGGCACCGCCCGCGCGCCCAGCCGTTCGGCGGCCGTCCGTCCGCGTCCGGCGTCCCGGCTCGCGACGTAGACGGTGTGCCCCGCCGCGACGAGCCGCCGGGCGGTCTCGAACCCGAGCCCCTTGTTGGCCCCTGTGATCAGTGTCGTCGTCATGGACGCGACGCTAGGAATTCGAGCGCGCTCGAAGTCAAAGTCAGCGTTTGAGGTAGGCGAGGACGGCCAGGACGCGGCGGTTGTCGTCGGCCGAGGGGGCGATGCGGAGCTTGGCGAAGATGTTCGCGGTGTGCTTGGCGACCGCGCTCTCGCTGAAGTGCAGGGTCGCGGCGATGGCGACGTTGGACCGGCCCTCGGCCATCATCTCCAGCACGTCCAGCTCGCGCGGGGTCAGGCTGTCGATCATGCCGCGCGCCTGGCTGCGGGTCAGCAGCTTGGTGATGACCTGCGGGTCCATCACCGTCCCGCCCGCCGCGACCCGGCGGACCGCGTCGACGAACTGGGCGGTGTCGGTGACCCTGTCCTTGAGCAGGTAGCCCACGGCGCCGTCGCCGGTCGCCAGCAGCTCGTTGGCGTAGAGCTGGTCGACGTACTGGGACAGGACCAGGACGGGCAGGCCGGGACGCCGGCGGCGCGCCTCCAGGGCGGCCTGCAGGCCCTCGTCGGTGTAGGTGGGCGGGAGCCGTACGTCCACCACGGCGACGTCCGGCTCGTCCTCCAGCAGCGCCCGCAGCAGGGACGGGCCGTTGTCGACCGACGCCACCACGTCGCAGCCGTGTTCGCGCAGAGTCCTGGTCAGCCCGTCCCTCAGCAGGAAGAGGTCTTCGGCGAGGACAACGCGCACGGGATCTCCAGGGTGGCAGTGGTCGGCCCGCCGGGCGGGCTGTGCAGGGTGAGGACGCCGTCGAAGGATTCCAGACGGCGGCGGAGCCCGCGCAACCCGGTGCCCTTCGCGGGGTCGGCGCCGCCCCGGCCGTCGTCGGTGACGGTGACGCGCAGGCGCCCGCCGTCGTGGTCGAGGACGATGGCGACCTCCCGCGCGGCGGCGTGCTTGGCCGCGTTGGCGAGCAGTTCGCCGACCGCGAAGTAGGCCGCCGACTCCACCGGCGAGGGCAGCCGGCCGCTCAGCCGGACGTCCACGCCGACGTCGAGGAAGCTGTCCAGCGCCAGCGACCTGACGGCGTCGCCGAGCCCCCGGTCGGCGAGGACCGGCGGGTGGATGCCGTGCACCAGGTTGCGCAGGTCCTCCAGGGCGCGGGCGGAGGTCTCGGCCACCACCAGCAGCAGCTTGCGGGCGGCGGCCGGGTCGCTGTCGAGGAGCCGGGTGGCGCTGTCGAGGGTCAGGCCGAGGGACACCAGCCGGGCCTGGGCGCCGTCGTGCAGGTCGCGCTCGATGCGGCGCAGCTCGGCCGCCTGCACGTCGAGCACCTCGGCCCGGGTGTCGGTCAGGTGGGCGATCCGCCGGACCATCTCCGTACGGCGGGGCACCGACAGCAGCCGCCGGGTCCAGCGGCCGTGCAGGCGCAGGATCGGCGGGGCCAGCAGCAGCCCGGCGGCCATGAAGACGACCCCCAGCACGAGGGCCGCCAGCATCGTCGGCATGTCCTGCACCGGGACGAACGCGTACCAGTTGTCGGGGCCGAGCACCGGCCACACGAACGGCTGCACCAGGGCGCCGAACGCGCCGTACCAGAGGAAACCCAGCGGGACGGCGACGAGGAAGCCGCCGACCCACGGCTCCAGCCAGGCCCAGGCCAGGTCCCGCCAGAAACCCTCGGCGGCCAGGATCGCCCCCGCCCGCCTGCGCCTGCTCCATGAGTGATCGCCGGCGTAGGGCTCGGGCGGGGTGATGCGGGTGCCCGTCCACCGGGTGGCGCGCTCGCGCGAGCGGTCCGACAGCGACCGCAGCGTCGTCGCCCCGGGGACGAGCAGCCAGAAGCCGACGCCGACCGGCAGCAGAAGGAGGGCCAGGACGACGAGCGACCCCACCGCCGACCCCGCCACGGCGAGCAGCCCCGCGAGCTGGCAGCGCGCCGCGGCGACCAGCCTCTCCTTCGCCCTCATCGGACGTGGATTCTAGCCGGTGCCCTCCACACCCAGAGCACCGCCGCCAGCAGGCACGACGCGGCGAACAACATGATCGGCGTGACCGCGCCCGCCTCCTCGTCCATGAACAGCAGCAGGCCGAGGTTGATCAGCGTGTGGAAGCCGCCGGTCAGCAGCAGCCGGTGGGCGCGCACCCGCTCGACGGCCAGCCCCATCACGACCGACATCGCCACCGTCGCCACCAGGAACGCGGCCGCGTACGCCGGCGCCTGGCCGAACACCGGGACGTGCCACGCCCCCCACAGCAGGCCCACCACGACCGACGCCGTCAGCGGGCCGGTCCGGCGGCGCAGCAGCGGCTGCAGCAGGCACCGCCAGCCGATCTCCTCGGCGCACGCCCCGACCAGCTGCGCGACCACGATCAGCGCGAACGGGTTGTTCAGCGCCCCCGGGGCGGTGAACCGCGGGTCGCCGGTCAGCAGGCCGTGCGCGCCGACGGCCGCCGCGATGATCAGCGGTGCCGTGACCAGCAACGCCACCCCGGTGACAGCACCCCACCCGGCGGCCCCGGAGACGCCCGCCGGGCCGCCCTGCCCCCCGGACAGGGCCCTCCGGTCGACCCAGCCCACGGCCCCGGCCAGGGTCTCGCGGGCGGTGCGCGGCCACAGCAGGGCGACGACCGCCACGGCCAGGGCCGGGCCGAACTGGGTCAGCTGGATGACCTCGGGCGGGATCGGCGTGCCCGCCTGCGCCGCGCCCAGCAGACCCGCCGCCACGAAGGCGACCGCGACGAACACTCCGGCCGGCGTCGCGATGCCACGGGCCGTCCCGCGTTCTGTCCTCAGCATGTGTGCTCACATTTTCGTCGAATCGGTAGATACGGGACCACGATGTCGCCCGGCACGAACCCGTTCACTGCATCTGGCCCCCGAGCCGGGGTGGACCTGGGTACACCCCCGGCCCGCGCCAGGACCGGTCGCGGTTGGCCCTGGCCGGTCATCTCTGCCAAGATCGCCGTGATTCCCCCGCCTTGACCGAGGAGCCCTGTGGACAGGAGACGTTTTCTCACCCTGACCGGTGTCGCCGGACTGGCGGCCGCCACAGTGCCGGCCGCGGTGCCGGCCACGCCCGCGCTGGCGGCGGCCTACCCGTCCGCGGACGCGGGCCTGACCACCGAGGCGCACGCCAAGCTGGCCGAGCTGGCTCCCTACGGCGTCACGGCGCTCGCCTTCACCCCGTCCGGCGGGTGGGTCATGGTCACGCAGGACGGGCGGTACTTCGCCCGCGGCATCCCCGACGCCTGCTTCACGGAGCTGGGGGCGCTGCTCAAGGCGGGCCGGAAGGTCAACGCCGTCGCCTTCCCCCCGGAGGGCGGCGACCGCTGGGTGATCACCACCGACAAGGGCGTGTCGGCGCGCGGCCTGCCCGCGGCGTGCCTCAGCCGGATCAAGGCGTTCTACACCGCCGGGCAGCAGGTCGTGGACGTGGCCTTCCCGCCCGCCGGCGGCGACCGCTGGGTGGTCGTCGCCGCGAACGCCTTCCAGGCCAACGGCGTCGACGACGAGTGTTACCAGATGATGCGCAACCTGACCCAGGGCGGCCGCCGGCTGACCCGCGTCGCCTTCCCGAAGGCGGGCGGCTGGGCCCTGGTCGCGCAGGACGAGTTCTACGCCCGCAGCATCCCCGACGCCTGCTTCAAGCAGATGAAGACCGTGGCCGGCGGCGGCTGGCAGCTGCACAACCTGGCCTTCGCGCCCGGCGGCGGATGGGCGCTGTGCTCCCGGGGCAAGGCGCCCGCGCTGCCCGCCGACCGGGTGCGGCAGTTCGAGAACGCGGTCGGCGGCTCGACCGTCTGGCAGCGGATGAGCGCGTACAAGACGCCGGGCCTGGCGGTCGCGGTGGTCGTCGGCAACAAGATCGCCTGGTCCGCCGGCTACGGGCGGCTCGCGGCCGGCGGCGCCGCGGCCGCGCATCCGGAGAGCGCGTTCCAGGCCGCCTCCATCAGCAAGGCCGTGACCGCGGTGGGCGTGCTGCGGCTGCTCCAGGTCCGCAAGATCGCGCTGACCGCCGACGTCCGCCCGCATCTCGGCTGGACGCTGCCGGCCCGCTCCTGCGTCTCGCCGACGGCGGAGCCGACCGTCGAGCAGCTCCTGACGCACCGGGCCGGGATCGTCGGGCGCGGCTCCACCTCGCCCGCCGGGGCCTGCTCCGGCTTCGACTCCTCCGGCGGCGGCTTCGCCGGGTACGGCGCCTCCGCCACGGTCCCGTCGCTGCTCCAGGTCATGAACGGCGAGGGCAACTCCCCCAAGATCGAGCTGTCCACGGAACCGGGCGCCGAGTACCACTACTCCGGAGCCGGGTACGTGCTGCTGCAGCGCATGGTGGAGGAGCTGACCGGCACGTCGCTGGCCGACTACATGAGCCAGGAGGTGTTCGCCCCGCTGGGGATGGCGGGCAGCTCGTACGCGCTCTCCCCCGCCTTCGAGCTCGCCTCCGGCCACACCTCCACCGGGACGGTGATCCCGGGCGGCCACAACCGCTACCCCGAGTCGGCCGCCGCCGGCCTGTACACGAACGTGCTCGACCTGTGCCGCCTGATGTCGTACCTCAACCGGGCCTGGACCGCCACCGGCGACATCGCCGGCCCGCTCAGCCGCGCGTCCGTGCGTACGCTGCTCACCCAGGGCCCGCAGCCCGGGATGGGACGCGGGCTGTTCATCGCCGGCTCCGGCACCCAGAACTTCTCCTACACCCACGACGGCTCGAACTACGGCTTCAAGTCGGTCTTCAAGGGCTATCCGGAGCTGGGCACGGGCTACGCCGTCCTGTCCAACGGCAACGACACGGCGCTGGTCAACGAGGTCGCCGCGGCCGTCAGGTCGGTCTACGGCTGGGCGTAGGGCCTTCCCCGCCCTGACCGGCGGCCGGTCGTCTGACCTGCGGAGTCGTGGGTAGGGGCCCTGACATGGACAACGAACGGGGAACGTCGGGGGCCGTCATCGTCGTGGGGGCCGGGATGGCGGGGCTGGCCTGCGCGGTGCGGCTGCACGAGGCGGGCGTGCCGGTACGGGTGCTGGAGGCGTCCGACGGGGTGGGCGGCCGGGTGCGCACCGACGTCGTGGACGGCTTCCGGCTGGACCGCGGCTTCCAGGTGTTCAACACCGCCTATCCGGAGGCCCGCCAGGTGCTCGACCTGGACGCGCTCGACCTGCGCCCGTTCGCGTCGGGCATGATCGTCCAGGGGACGAGGGCGCGGGCCAGGGTGATGCTGCCGTGGCGGCACCCGCTGCACGCGCTGAGCGGGCTGCTGACCGGCCTCGGCACGCCGCGCGACGACGCCGTGCTCGCCGCGATCACGGCCCGCGACCTGGTCCTGCCGGCGTCCAGGCTGCGCGGCGGGCCGGACCGGCGTACCGACGACGAGCTGCGTGCCTGGGGCATGTCCGAGCGGATGATCGACTGCCTGATGCGTCCCTTCCTGGCCGGGGTGCTCCTGGAACGCGATCTGGAGACCTCCAGCCGGATCTTCCACCTGTTCTGGCGGTCGTTCGCACGCGGGACCATCGCGCTGCCCGCCCTCGGCATGGGGCAGATCCCGCGCCAGCTCGCCCTCCGGCTGCCGCCGGGCGCCGTCACGTTCGGCGCGCGCGTCACCGAGGTCACCTCCGGCGGCGTGCGGCTCGCGGACGGCTCCACGGTCGGGGGCCGCGCGGTGGTGGTGGCCGCCGACCCGCCGGCCGCGGGCCGCCTGCTGAGGGAGATCGACACGCCGGAGATGCGCGCGGTGACCACCTTCTACCACGCCGCGCCCCGCTCCCCCATGCGCGAGCCCATCCAGGTCATCGACGCCACCGGGGCCGTCGCCGACACCCTGGTCCTCACGGACGCGGCCCCCGGGTACTCCGCCGACGGGCGGGCGCTGGTGTCCACGTCGGTCCTGGGGGTGGCCGACGACGAACGTCCGGTGCGCCGGCGCCTGACCGAGATCTACGGCGACACCTCCGGCTGGGAGCACGTGGCGACCTACCAGGTGCCCGCGGCGCTGCCGGCGATGCGGCCGCCGTACCCGCTGCGCAAGCCGGTGCGGCTGCGCGCCGGGCTGTACGTGTGCGGCGACCACCGCGACACCGGCTCCCTCCAGGGGGCGCTGGTCTCCGGCCGGCGCGCGGCCGACGCCGTGCTCACCGACCTCGCGTCCCTGGATCTGTCGCTGGGCGCCGACCGTTTCACCGCCGTCGATCGCGCGACGCTCTAGCGGCCCGGGGTCACAGCTCGCGGCGCTTCAGCGGCCCGGGGTCACAGCTCGCGCAGCGCCAGCATGGCGTCCCGCTCGATGCGCGCGAGGTCGCGCAGGACGGCCCCGGCCTGCTCCAGGCACGCCGCGTCGCGCCCCTCCCCGGCCTTGGCGACCAGGGCGGACACGTCCGTCCACAGGGCGGCGGCCTCGGCGTACAGGCGGTGGCCGGCGCGCAGGCGGTCGTCGTCGACGAACGTGGCGCACTCGGCGAGGAAGTCCCGGTACAGGACGCGGAACAGGCCGCCGCCGGTGCCGCCCTTCTCCATGAGGAGCGCGGCCTGCGGCAGGTCCCGCGCGGGCTCGCCGGCGCGGGACAGCCAGGTGGGCACCAGGCGGGCGGCCTTGTCGATGCCGCGGTGGCCCAGGTTGGCGATGGGCGCGGCGAGGAACGCCTCGGCGCACGTCCTGATCGCCGGGACGGCCCGCTCCCGCCAGGCGGGCGGGCCGTCCGGCAGGGCGAGGGTGAAGGAACGGTTCCTGGCGGTCATCGGGCCGCGTTCGGACCGCGCCGCCGCCAGGCTGTCCCGGCTCGTACGCACGGCGCCGCCCTGCTGCGCGGTGTCCACCAGGTACGCCTGCCGCTCGTCGTAGCCGTACATGGCGACGACGTGGCCCCCGAAGTGCACCTTCGTGCCGAAGTACTCCAGGTGGTGGCAGTCGAGCTGGAGGCCGACCGGCAGGCCGTCGTCGATGCGGGCGGCCACGTTCTCCCATGCCTTGCGGGCCGAGCCGGTCTCCTCCACGCGCAGGGTCAGCCCGAGCCTGCCGGCCAGGTTCCTGGTGAGCTCGAACGGCTTGACCCGGCCGCCCATGAACGGGAAGTCCATGCCCTTGGCGTCCCAGTAGACGAAGGACAGGCCCGAGCCGAGCCCGAACAGCATGGGCTCGGACAGGTCGAGCCCCTGGTGCCGCAGCAGCACTCCCAGTGCCGTCGTCTCGCAGTGCTCCAGGCCGCGAGCCTCGATGCCTTCCACGATGGTCATGCGTCGCTCTCCTCGGTGGCCGGGTCGATCAGCGTGCGCGGGGGCCGCCGGCCGGTCCGTGCCCCGCGAGCAGCATGACGCCTCCCACGGGGGGAGAGTCCACCGTCCCGGCCGCGTGGCCCCGTCCTACCGCTGCGCCCGGTCCGTACGGCCGGCCGCGCGGGCGGTGAGGGCGCCGGTGGCGCAGACGGCCGCGAAGCCGAACAGCACGTACCGGGCGGAGTCGAGCATCGAGGCGCCGCCGAGGTTGACCAGGATCCCGGCGACCGCCGTGCCGAACGCGATCGACAGGCTGGTCACGGTGGCGATCGCCGCGGCGGCCCGCCCGCCCTCCTCCGGATCCCGCGTGCTGGTCATCACGGCCACGGACAGGTGCGGATAGGCGAGGCCGATCCCCGCCCCGGCGGCGAACAGCACCGGCACCCAGACCAGCACCAGCCATCCCGGCGTGTCCGCACGCTGCACCAGCCCCTGGACGAGGAGTCCGGCCGCGAGCAGCATCGGGCCGAGCACCCGCAGCCGCCGCACCGCGCGCCGCCCGGTCACGGACGAGCTGCCGATCTGGGTCGTCGACCAGCCGAGCGAGACGGCCGCGGCGAAGAACCCGGCCACCAGCGGCGGCAGCCCGGCCAGCCGCTGCCCGAACAGCGGCAGGAACGACTCGACCGCGACCCCGAAGGTCAGCACCCCGATCGTCAGGTAGGCCCACTTCAGCGACGATCCCCGCCGGTACGTCGCCTCCGGGAAGACCCGGCGCCCGCTGCGCCGCTCATGGACGACGAACCCGCCCGCGAACAGCAGCGCCAGGGCGAGGACGGCGGCCTTGGCGGGCGTCCCGGCCACGACCGCCGCCACGCTGACCGCCCCGGCGGCCGCCGTCACCAGCACCAACGACGCCACCGGCACCGCACCCGCCGCCCCGCGCTCCCCGCGCCCGTCGCGCGGCAGGGCGCGGGGGACGATCGCGCCGCAGCCGACCCCGATCACCGCCATCGCCGCGAACGCCGGCCGCCACGCCCCGAACTGCGCGAACAACCCGCCGAGCGCCGGACCGGCGAAGTTGCCGACGCCGTACATCGCCGACATGAGGGCGGTGCCGCGCGTCCAGAGCCGGGACGGCAGCGCCGACCGGATGACGGCGAACCCGAGCCCCGACAGCAGCCCGGCGCCGAGCCCCTGGACCCCCCGGGACACCAGCAGCACCGCCATCGCCGGGCTCACCGCGCAGGCCAGCGAGCCCACGGTGAACGTGGCGAACCCGGCGAGGTAGGAGCCGACGTTCCCCCACGTCGACAGCGACCGGGCGGTGAGCATCGTCGCGATCACCATGGCGACCAGGTAGACCGTCATGTTCCAGGCGTAGAAGCTCGCCCCGCCGAGCTCGGCCACCGCGGTCGGCAGCAGGCTCGCCGCCAGGTAGATGTTGATCGCCCCGGCCAGCACGCCCCCGGCCAGCACGACCGCGGCCCCCAGATGCTCCCGTCCCAGCAACTCCCCCCAGCCTGCGGCGACGTGCCCTGTCGGAGGGGCGGTGGCGGGCCGGCGGCCGCCGGGCTGTTCGTCGTGGTCAGCACTCATGACTTCAAGGCTGTCGTTGAACCGTTCCCGGAAGCTTTCGCCCGAGCGCCGCGGACGACGCTGGACGGGCGGGCGGGCAACCCTCAACCGCCGGGCGAACCCGTCGCGTCAGCTGTACGTGCGCATCGTCCTGCTGATCCACTCCGCGTACGCCGGCACGTTGGTGTACAGACCAGGACCTTCCGCGCAGGACGGGCTCTTGGCGCCGGGGCCCGAGGTGACGCCGATGAGCTCCCACCGGTCTCCCCGGCCCCGGCGCAGCTGCGGGGAGCCGGAGTCGCCGTTGCACGCCATGGCCTTGGGCACCCGGCTTACCGTGCACAGCCGGGTGCCGCCCGCGAACCCGGGCCCGCACTCGGACTTCGCGCCCCTGCGCGTGTCCAGCTCGTTGAGCCGCGGGGACATCTTCCAGCGGGCGGGATCGCGCTCGGCCACGGTGACGCCGAAGCCGATGATCCGGGTCGGGGTGCCGGGCCGTCCCGGCTGCGCGGCGATCGGGACGGGCCGCTGGCCGACCGGGCGGTCCAGGCGGACCAGGGCGATGTCGTTCCTGTTGGGCGTGTGCTGGGAGTAGCGGGGGTGGAGCACGGCCTGGGCGATCCCGCGCACCTCTCCGCCGGACGTCCGCCGGTCGCTCCCGACGCGGACGGTCCCCTTCGGGATCGACCCGATCTCCATGTCCAGGCAGTGGGCCGCGGTCACCACCCACTGCGGGGCGATCAGCGCCGCTCCGCACACGCCGTCCGTGAGCCCCATGGCCGGGGCCGAGATCGGGATCGAGGCCATGAACGGGTACGCCTCCGTGGCCTTCGTCCCGTTGATGATCGCTCCGGCGCTGCCGGCGGTGGCGGCGAGACAGGCGGCGCCCGCCACGACGACGACAGCGGAACGAGTCACGACACGACGCAGGGATTTATTACCGAACAACGGATATATCCATTTCAGTGGGCGATTCGTATGAAATGACGCTATCTGCGAAGAATCCGGCCGGGTCAGTACGCCAGCACGCCAACCGGTGGTAGGGACAACCCCCCTGCGCGGCGCGGGGCTGTGGTTTTCCGCAGGGGGACTGGGCGGAGCACCGCATTCCGCCGTGGAGCCGATCTTCCTAACGTTGACCGCATGATGCAGACGATGATGAACGTGCTGGTGGCGGTGACGATGGCGGCGGGCAGCCAGGGCGCCGGAGTGGGCCCCGAGCTGGAGAGGATCGTGACGGGACAGGGCGCGACGGCCGCCCTGGCGCGGGTCACCGACGGCGGCCGCACCTGGTCGGGCTCGGCGGGCGTCCGCGACGTCGAGCGCGGCGGACGCCCCTCGCCCAACGGCTACTTCCGGATCGGCAGCGTGACCAAGACCTTCGTCGCCACGCTGGTGCTCCAGCTCGTGGACGAGGGCAAGCTGAAGCTGGACGACCCGATCGACGCCCACCTGCCCGGCCTGGTCCCCGGCGGCGGCCGGATCACGGTCCGCAGCCTCCTCGACCACACCAGCCACCTGTACGACTACATGAGCGAGCCCGGCTACTCCACCAACCGCTGGCGCGGCGAGGCCCGCTTCCGCTCCTACCGGCCGGCCGAGCTGCTGAAGGTGGCCTTCGCCAAGAAGCTCCCCGACGACGGCAAGTGGCACTACTCCAACACCAACTACGTGGTGCTCGGCCTGCTGGTGGAGAAGCTGACCGGCCGCCCGTACGGCGAGGAGGTCACCCGCCGGATCCTGCGCCCGCTGGGGCTGCGCCACACGCTGGTCCCCGGCGACCGGGCGGGGGTACCGTCCCCCCACGCCAAGGGGTACGAGCCGATGCCCGCCCTCGTGGACGCCACCCGCATGAACCCCTCGCTGGACTGGGCCGCGGGAGAGATGATCTCGACCGCCGCGGACCTGGAGCGATTCATGTCCGCCCTGCTGGGCGGCAAGTTGACCAGCGCCGCGTCGCTGAAGGCCATGCGCACGACCGTCGAGACGGGCGCCGGATTCGGCTACGGGCTCGGCCTCCAGGCGTACGCGCTGCCGTGCGGCACGGTGTGGGGGCACAGCGGGGAGCTGATCGGGTACCTGACGTTCGCGTTCCGCTCCGACTCGGGCAAGTCGCTGACCCTGTCGCTCAACCCCTCTACCAGGAACCCGTCCACGGAGGAGATCATGGGCATGGCCGTCAAGGTATTCTGCGGGACCGCGGGCTGAGATCAGGGCGGCCCCCGAGATCACGAGGAGGTTCCCTTGGCAGGTCCGACGGAGAGCGTGACCGGTGAGCCGCCGCTCCTGGGCTCCTTCCGGCTCCCGGACGGCTCCTGGGTCCGCGGCCGGGGCCTGCGCCACCCGCTGCCCGAGGGCCCGGCGCCCGGCTTCGGCCTCTACCTCGGGTCGGCGCGGCTGGCCCGCCGTCATGAGGACGGGCTGCGCTGGCCGCACGCGTGGATCGAGTGGCCCGACTTCCTGCTGCCCCGCGACCGGGACGCCGCCGTGGAGGCGATCCGCGACCTGCACCGGCGGGCGCGGGAGGGCACGGCGGTGGAGGTGGCGTGCGGGGGCGGCGTGGGCCGCACCGGCACGGTGGTCGCCTGCCTCGCCGTCCTGGCCGGCATCGATCCGGCCGACGCCGTCGCCTGGACGCGCGAGCACCACCACCCCCGGGCGGTGGAGACCCCGTGGCAGCGCCGCTGGATCCAGCGTTTCCCCCGGCCCGTCCGCCCGGAGCCGGGCGACCGGGGGCCCGCGCCGCGCCGCTGACCCGGCGGTCCGGGGCGCCGGGGGATGGCCTCAGCGTCCCTTCGTCGGCGGGGAGTCCGTCAGGAGGCCCTCTTCGAGGACCAGGTCGAGCTGGAGTTCCCGGTATCCGGCGTCCTCGAACAGGACCGTCAGGCGGTCCTCGCCGCGCTGGATGACCTGGCCCGGCCCCCACGCGCGGTGTTCCACCCGGGCGTGCAGCGGGAAGGGGCCGGTCTCCTGGGGCGCCTGCCCGGCGGTCCCGGCGCGGCAGTTGTCGCAGTTGCCGCAGTTCTCGGCGAGCTCCTCGCCGAAGTAGCCGAGCAGGAAACGCCGGCGGCAGTCGGTGGTCTCGGCGTAGCGGCGCATCATCTCCAGGCGGCTGCGGTCGACGTCCCGGCGGCGCTCGGCCAGTTCCCTGGCGCGGCTCGCCGCCGCCCGCGGGTCGAGGCCGGGCACGGGATCGACCCTGCGGGTGCCGAGCCGTACCGCGCCCGCTCTCTCCAGCAGGTCCAGCAGGGCCGTCAGGCGGCGCGCCGACAGCCCGGCGCGTTCCGCCAGCGCCTTGCGTTCACTGCCGGGGCCGGACTCCGCGACCGCCTCGGCGACCCGCGCCAGCTTCTCCTCGTCGGGCACGCCGCCGGTGAAGAACCGCTGCACCCCCAGGTCCTCGGGCCGGTAGAAGAGCACGGCCGCGGCCGGCTCGCCGTCCCTGCCCGCCCGGCCGATCTCCTGGTAGTACGCGTCCGGCGAGCCGGGGATCTCGGCATGCAGGACGAAACGTACGTCCGGTTTGTCGATGCCCATGCCGAAGGCGTTGGTCGCGACCACGACGTCCAGGTCACCGGCCATGAAGCGGCCGTGCACCTCGTCCCGCTCGGCCCTGCGCAGGCCGGCGTGGTAGGCGGCGGCCCGGACGCCGGCCTCGGCCAGCAGCCCGCTCAGGCGGCCGGTCTGCCTGCGCGAGGTCGTGTAGACGATGCCGGGCTTCTGCGCCGCCACGACGGTCGCGACGATGTCGTCCGCCGGGTCGTCCAGCGCCCGGCGCACCTCCAGTGAGATGCCGGGCCGGTCGAACCCCTGGACGATCTCCACCGGCGCGCGCATGCCCAGCCGCTCGGCGATCTCCGCCCGTACCGGCGGCGCGGCGGTCGCCGTCAGGGCCGCGACGACCGGACGGCCGAGCGCGTCGGCCACCGAGCCGAGCCGCAGATAGTCGGGGCGGAAGTCGTGCCCCCAGGCCGAGACGCAGTGGGCCTCGTCCACCACCATGAGCGAAGGAGCGGCGGCGGCCAGCTCGCTCAGGACGTCGGGACGGGCGAGCTGCTCCGGCGCGCAGAACAGGAACTCCGTCTCCCCCGCCCGCAGCGCCTGGAACAGCTCCGACCGCTCGCTCGCGCGCGTCCCCGCGTTGAGACTGACGGCCTCCTCGTCGCGGTCGCGCAGGGCCTCGACCTGGTCGCGCTGCAGGGCGACGAGCGGCGAGACCACCAGGGTCGGGCCGTTCAGGAGCAGCGCCGGCACCTGGTAGACGGCCGACTTGCCGCTTCCGGTCGGCATCACCACCAGTGTGTCCCGGCCCTCGGCCAGGGCCGTCATCGCCCGTAGCTGGCCGGGCCGCAGGTCGGTCAGGCCGAGCGCCTTCCTGGCCACCCGCTCGCATTCCGCCGCTGTGTCGCGCATCCGGTCCTCTCCGGTCGGGGAGACCGTCCCTCCTGCCCCGCCATCGGCCTTCGCATGCGCGATCTCATGAACGGCGGGTCATCGGGGCGGGAGCCGGAGCTCGAAGACGACGCGGTCCACGCCGGGACCGTCGTAATCCGGGATGGGCCCGGTGACGGTGAAGCCCATCGCGGTGTGGAAGGCGACGGACGCGCTGTTGACCGGCGAGGTGATCGCTTTGACCCGGTCGCGCCCGTCGGCCGCGGCCAGCTCGAAGAAGCGCCGGTAGAGGCGGCGGGCCAGGCCGCCACCGCGCAGGCGCGGCGCGACGCCGACGAAGTGCACGTAGGCGAGGCCGGGCGCGGAGGGTGACAGGATCCCGACGAGGAACCCGGCCAGGCCGTCGCCGTCCTCGGCCACCAGGCTGGTGCGGTGGAAGTGGTCGAGGAACAGGCGCGGCAGCCCGGCGCTGATCGGCCGTTCCCACCAGTCGTCCATCACGGCGACGACGCGGTCATGGTCCTCGGGCCGGGCCGGCCGCAGTCGTGGTTTCCCGGCGCCGCTCTGGTTCATGATCACGTATTGTCCCGGGACCGTCGGCCGCCTGTCCAGCGGGGGCGGGCGGCGACCGCTGATGTCGGTTTCTGAGCGGCACGATCTCAACCTCCCGCCGAACGGCGACGATCACAGGTCCGACCTCACACCTTCTCCAGGCATACATCTCCGGCAGATGTCTGTCCACAGCCGGTCGCACCTCCGATGTCTCCGGAGGGCCGAGTTAGGAAAGTTTCCTAAACTTGGATCGTTCCAAGATCGATAATCTGTTGACGCGTGTGACTCCTTGTGGGAACACGATGAAAAGCCGCTCACCCCCCAGGAGCCACCCGATGAACTCGTGGAAGTCCCGGTTGTGCGTCCTCGCGCTGGTCGCGGGCATGCTGGCCGTACCCGCCGGTCCCGCCGGCGCCGCGCCCACCCGGTACGAGGCCGAGAACGCGACGGTCTCGCAGGGGGCCGTCGAGTCCAACCACACCGGGTACTCGGGCAGCGGCTTCGTGAACGGCGACAACGTCGCGGGCTCCTACGTCCAGTGGACGATCAACGCCCCCGCCGCCGGCACCGCCACCCTGGCCCTGCGTTACGCCAACGGCACCACCGCCGACCGGCCCAGCGACATCGCCGTCAACGGCTCGGTCGTCGCCGCGGCCCGCCCGTTCGCGCCCACCGCGAACTGGGACACCTGGGCCACCGTCACCCTCACCGCCCAGGTCAACGCGGGCGCCAACACGATCAGAGCCACCGCCGCCACCGCCGGCGGCAACCCCAACTGGGACTACCTGGACGCCGACGTCCAGGTCAGCGGCTTCACCGACCACCAGGCCGAGACGGCCACGATCGTCCAGGG